>NZ_BAABEV010000006.1:0-300240 GCF_039540335.1 Actinomadura verrucosospora
GGTGGTGGCCGCGGTCCGGGCGGCGGCGGTCGTCCCGGCGGCGGCAGCGGCGATCGCGGCCGCGGCGGCGGCGGTCGTCCCGGTGGTGGCGGCGGCTTCGGCGCGCCCCGCGCGGGTGCCGGCGGTCGTCCCGGTGGCGGCGGCTTCGGCCCCCGTCCCGGTGGCGGCGGTCGCGGTCGCGGCGGCACGCAGGGCGCCTTCGGGCGGCCCGGCGGGCGCCCGGCGCGCGGACGCAAGTCGAAGCGGGCGCGTCGTCAAGAGTTCGAGAACATGCAGGCGCCCGCCGTCGGCGGCGTCTCGGCTCCGCGCGGCAACGGCAAGACGATCCGGCTGCCGCAGGGCGCGTCCCTGACCGACTTCGCCGAGAAGATCGGCGCCAACCCGGCGTCGCTCGTCGCGATCATGATGCACCTCGGCAAGATGGTCACGGCGACCCAGTCGGTCGACCCCAACGACCTGATGGAGCTCGGGCTCGAGCTGGACTTCGACGTCCAGGTCGTCAGCCCCGAGGACGAGGACCGCGCGCTGCTCGAGTCCTTCGACATCGAGTACGGCGAGGACGAGGGCGGCGAGGAGAACCTCCAGTCGCGTCCGCCGGTCGTCACCGTCATGGGTCACGTCGACCACGGTAAGACCAAGCTGCTGGACGCCGTCCGGCACGCCAACGTGCAGGCGGGCGAGGCCGGCGGCATCACCCAGCACATCGGCGCCTACCAGGTCGAGACCGTCGTCGACGGCGAGGACCGCAAGATCACCTTCATCGACACCCCGGGTCACGAGGCGTTCACCGCCATGCGTGCCCGCGGTGCCGACACCACCGACCTGGTGGTGCTGGTGGTCGCGGCCGACGACGGCGTCAAGCCGCAGACCACCGAGGCGATCGACCACGCCACCGCGGCGGGGGTCCCGATCGTCGTCGCGGTCAACAAGATCGACGTCGAGGGCGCGGACCCGAACCGGGTCCGGGCGCAGCTCACCGAGTACGGCCTGGTCGCCGAGGAGTTCGGCGGCGACACGCAGTTCATCGACGTGTCCGCCAAGCAGGGGACCAACATCGACGGGCTGCTGGAGGCGATCGTCCTGACCGCCGACGCCACGCTCGACCTGAAGGCCAACCCCGACATGCCCGCCCAGGGCTCGGCCATCGAGGCCCACCTGGACAAGGGCCGGGGCGCCGTGGCGACCGTGCTGGTCCAGCGCGGCACGCTGCGGGTCGGCGACTCGATCGTCTGCGGCGTGGCCAACGGCCGCGTCCGGGCGATGCTCGACGAGAACGGCAACAGCGTCGAGGAGGCGGGCCCGTCCCGTCCGGTGATGGTGCTCGGCCTCGCGGCCGTGCCCGGCGCGGGCGACAACTTCCTGGTCGTCGAGGACGACCGCGTCGCCCGGCAGATCGCCGACAAGCGGGTCGCGCGCAAGCGCAACGCCGAACTGCTCAAGAGCCGTAAGAGCAGCTCGCTGGAAGAGCTGTTCAAGGACCTGGAGCGGGGCGAGCGGCAGGAGCTGCTGCTCATCCTCAAGGGCGACGTGTCCGGTTCCGTCGAGGCGCTGGAGGACTCCCTCCTCAAGATCGACGTGGGCGACGAGGTCAACCTGCGGATCATCCGCCGCGGCGTCGGCGCGATCACGCAGGACGACGTCAACCTGTCGCTGGCGTCCGAGGGCGCGGTCATCATCGGCTTCAACGTGCGGCCGGAGCGCAACGCGCAGGAGCTGGCCGACCGCGAGGGCGTCGACATCCGGTACTACTCGATCATCTACCAGGCGATCGAGGAGATCGAGGCGGCCCTCAAGGGCATGCTCAAGCCGGAGTTCGAGGAGGCCCAGCTCGGCACCGCCGAGGTCCGCGAGATCTTCAAGGTGCCGCGGATCGGCAACGTCGCCGGCTCGATGGTCACCTCGGGGATCATCCAGCGCAACGCCAAGGCCCGCCTCGTCCGCGACGGCGTCGTGGTCGCCGACAACCTCACGGTGTCGTCGCTGCGCCGCTTCAAGGAGGACGCGACCGAGGTCCGCGAGGGCTTCGAGTGCGGCATCGGTGTCGGGTACAACGACATCAAGCTCGGTGACGTCATCGAGTGCTTCGAGATGCGGGAGAAGCCCCGCGACTGAGGCGGACGGCAGGTCCGCGCGGCCCCTCGGGGGGCCGCGCGGGCGGCCGGCCCGGCGGCCCCTCCGGGCACGCCGACGATGTGATCGTTAAATGGGTGACCAAGCGCCAGGCGGATCTTCTAGCCTGGCGTCTGTCATGTCCGGGAACACGGTGGATGACCTCCGTCGTTCCATCTCTGATGACTTCGAGGTGATCGACCAGGTGTACGTGGGTGCGCTGACTCTCGACCTGCTGCTGGGGGACGTCCGCTCGCTGAAGCAGAAGCGGTCCGTCCTGCGTCCCGTCATCGCCGAGGTGCACAAGCACTTCCCGGCGGTGGCCGTCGCCGAGACCGGCGACAACGACCTCCACCGCAGGGCGGAGATCGGAGTGGCGGTGGTGTCGGGCACGGCGGCCAACTGCACCGAGGTCCTCGACCAGTGCGAGCGGCTCGTGGCCGGACGGCCGGAGATCGAGCTGCTGTCCGCCCGGCAGCGCCTGTACAGCAGCGAGGACTGACGGGCACGCGGGCGGGTCCCGCCCCACAATGAAGGAGCGGGAACCGACCTTCCCGCTCAGACCATAGAAAGGGAGTGCGATCATGGTGGACGCAGCTCGCGCGCGCAAGCTCGCCGACCGCATCCAGCAGATCGTCGCCGAGATGCTGGAGAGGCGGATCAAGGATCCGCGGCTCGGCTTCGTGACCGTGACGGACACCCGCATCACCAACGACCTCCGCGACGCCACCGTGTACTACACGGTGTACGGGTCGGACGGCGAGCGCGCCGAGACGGCCGCCGCTCTGGAGAGCGCCAAGGGCGTCATCCGGTCGGAGGTGGGCAGGAAGACGGGCGTCCGCCACACGCCCAGCATCACCTTCGTGATGGACTCCCTGATGGAGAACGCGGCGCACATCGACGACCTGCTGGCCCAGGCGCGCGCCAAGGACGCCGAGGTCGCGCGGGCCGCGCAGGGCGCGTCCCCCGCGGGGGACGCCAATCCCTACCGCGAGCCCGACTCCGACGAGGACGAGGACGACGACCTCGACGAGGACGAAGGCGGCTTCGACGAGCAAGACGCCGCGCGGGACGGTGAGGACGGCCGCTCCGGACGCCCGTCATCGTGAACGGCCCGGCCGAGACCGCGGCACGCGCCGTGCCCGGCGCATTCTGCAACCAGAGTGCCCGGTCCGGACAGGGCTCGCCCCCCGGCCAGGGTTCGCGCTCTGGGCCGGGTTCGCGCTCTGGGTCGGGCGTGGCGTCCAGATCCGATGGCCATGCCGAGGCCGGTGCGATGTCCGCGCCCGGCGTGCCGCCTGAGCCCGAGCCCGCGCCCGGCGTGCCGCCTGAAGCCGCGCCCGGCGGTCCGTCGGAGATGGGTGTTGCGGACGGGCGCGGCGCGCCGTCCAGGTCCGCCCTTCCGGCCGGGTCCGGCGGGGCGCCCGCCGCGCTCGACTGGGACCGCGCGGTCGAGCTGATCCGCGAGGCCGACGAGATCTGCCTCGCCTGCCACGTGGTCCCCGACGGCGACGCGCTCGGCTCGATGCTGGCGCTCGCCCAGGCGCTGCGCTCGTGCGGCAAACGCTGCCTGGCCTCGTTCGGGGAGCCGTTCGGCGTCCCGGCGATCCTGCGGTTCCTGCCGGGCCAGGAGATGCTGGTCGACCCGGCCCGGATGCCGCGCGCCCCGAAGCTGATGATCTCGCTGGACGCGGCGGGCCGGGCCCGGCTCGGCTCGCTCGCGGGCGCCGCCGACCGGGCCGGCGCTCTGATCGTCATCGACCACCACGCGTCCAACACCGGTTTCGGCGGCGTGCGGCTGGTCGACCCGGACGCCGCCGCCACGGCGGTGCTGGTCGAGGAGCTGATCCGCAGGCTCGGCGTGCCGCTCGACCGCGACATCGCCCAGGGCCTGTACGCGGGGCTCGCCAGCGACACCGGCTCGTTCAAGTACCCCTCCACGACACCCGAGGTCCACGACCTGGCAGGACGGCTGCTGACGGCGGGCGTCCGGCCGGAGACGGTCAGCCGGGAGCTGTGGGACCGGGCCCCGTTCGACTACCTGCAGGTCCTCGCGGGCGCGCTGGCGCGGGCCCGGCTGGAACGCGACGCCGCGGGCGGCCGCGGCCTGGTCTGGACGGCGATCGCCCGCACGGACCGGCGCGGCCTGCCGTACGAGCAGCTCGAAGGCGTCATCGACCAGCTGCGCCGGACCGACGAGGCCGAGGTCGCCGTCGTGTGCAAGGAGACCGACGACGGCCGCTGGTACTTCTCCGCCCGCTCCAAGGGCCACGTCGACCTGAGCAAGGTGTGCGCGGCGCTCGACGGCGGCGGTCACCGCGAGATGGCGGGGTTCGTCTGGGGAGGGCCGGTCGACGAGGCGCTCGACCGGTTGCGCGCCCTGCTGCCCTCCGACCATTGACCGGGGCGAAGCCGTGCCCTGGCGAGAACCTGCCAGGGCGTGGGGACGGCTAGAATCGCCGTCCTCCGTCCGCCCGCCGTCTTCGAGGTGAAGCAAGAGCATGGATTCGGGACTCGTCATCGTGGACAAGCCCGCCGGCTGGACGTCGCACGACGTCGTGGGAAAGATGCGGCGGCTGGCCAAGACCCGGCGGGTCGGGCACGCGGGCACGCTGGACCCGATGGCGACGGGAGTGCTCGTCCTCGGGATCGGGAAGGCCACCCGCCTGCTCGGGCATCTCGCGCTGACCCGCAAGGGCTACGACGCCACGATCCGGCTGGGCGAGTCGACCAACACCGACGACGCGGAGGGCGAGACCATCGCGACCGCGTCTGCCGAGGCCGTCACCGAGGAGGCGCTGCGGGCCGGCGTCGCGGAGCTGACCGGGACGATCCAGCAGGTCCCGCCGCAGGTCAGCGCGATCAAGGTGAACGGTGAGCGGGCCTACAAGATGGCCCGCAAGGGCGAGGACGTGGAGCTCGCCGCGCGCCCGGTGACCGTGGACGAGTTCACGGTGCTGGACGTCCGGCGGCACGGCGGCCTGATCGACGTGGACGCCTCGGTGGCGTGCTCGTCGGGGACCTACATCCGGGCGCTGGCCCGCGACCTCGGCGCCTCGCTCGGCTGCGGCGGCCATCTGACCGCGCTGCGCCGCACCCGCGTCGGGCCCTACGACCTGTCGATGGCGCGCACGCTCGACCGGCTCGCCGAGGAGCTGGAGATCCTGCCGATGGCCGAGGCCGTCGCGGCGGTGTTCCCGCGGCGGGACGTCTCCGACGACGACGCCCGCAAGGTCGCGCACGGCGGGCGGCTGCCGGCCGTCGGCCTCGGGCCCGGCCCGGTGGGCGTCTTCGCGCCGGACGGGACGCTGCTCGCGCTCGTCGAGGAGCGGGGCCCCGTCGCCAAGTCCCTCGCGGTGTTCGTCTCCTGACCCGGGGAGAGCGCGGTGCCGTCCCGTGGCGAGCATCACCGGAGGAACGGATGCGCCACCAACCTACGGTCGCGTAACCTACTTAGGCGTAGGTTCGTGAGGAGGTGTCCGTGACCACGGTGAAAGACGACCCCCCGGTGGCGTCCCCCACCCGGCCGCGACTGCGCGGCTGGCTGCACCTCGGCGCGTTCCCCGCGGTGCTCGTCGCGGGGCTCGTGCTGGTGGCGCTCGGCCCGAGTACGGAGGCGCGGCTGGCGTCGGCGCTGTACGTGGCGACGTCGGGAATGCTGTTCGGGATCTCGGGGACGTACCACCGGCAGCAGTCGCACCGGCTGATCGAGGTGCTCCGCCGCTTCGACCACGCCAACATCTATCTGATCATCGCGGGGACGTACACGCCGTTCGCCGTGCTGGCGCTGGACGGCGCCGTGCGCGTGGCCGTCCTCGCCATCGTGTGGACCGGGGCCATCGCCGGGGTCGTGTTCCGGACGACCTGGATCGGCGCTCCCCGCGCCCTCTACGTCGCCCTCTACATCGCGCTCGGCTGGGTGGCGGTGCTGTTCCTGCCGCAGTTCCTGTCCGGGGCGGGCCTGGCCGCCTGCCTCCTGGTCGCGGCAGGGGGGATCTGCTACAGCGTCGGGGGAGTGGTGTACGGGCTGCGCCGCCCCAACCCGTCCCCGAGCTGGTTCGGGTTCCACGAGGTGTTCCACGCCTGCACGCTGGCGGCCTACGTCCTGCAGTACATCGCGGTGTCGCTGGTCGTCTACCAGTCCGGCTGACGCCGTCCGCTGGATGCGCCAGGGGGCGGGTGCCGCACACCACGCCCCCTGGGTGCGACCAACCCCGCCCCCGCATGGCACTCTTGAGGACGGCAAAGAAGTACCTGACAGGAACGTCCTACGCAGGGAGAGCATGGTGCGGCGCTGGAATGGCCTCGACGAGGTTCCCGCAGACTGGGGCCGTTCGGTGATCACCATCGGGGTGTTCGACGGCGTGCACCGCGGCCACCAGCGGATCGTGGGCGCCGCCGCCGAGGAGGCGCGCCGCCGCGGGCTGCGCTCGGTGGTCATCACGTTCGACCCGCATCCGGACGAGGTCGTCCGGCCCGGCACGCACCCCCCGCTGCTCGCCTCGACCAGGCGCCGCATCGAGCTGCTGGAGGGACTCGGCACCGACGCGGTCGTGGTCGTGCCCTTCACGCTGGAGCTGTCGAAGGTGCCGCCGGACGAGTTCGTCCAGTCGGTGCTGGTCGACCGGCTGCACGCCGCCCACGTGATCGTCGGCGAGGACTTCCGGTTCGGGCACAAGGCCAAGGGGGACGTGGCGCTGCTGCGGGAGCTCGGCGAGAAGTACGACTTCACGGCCGAGGGCATGCCGCTGGTGGCCGACGGCGACACGATCTCGTCCACCTACATCAGGGGACGGCTCGACGCGGGCGACGTCGAGGCGGCGGCGCACGCGCTCGGCCGCCCGCACCGCGTCGAGGGCGTCGTCGTGCGCGGTCACCAGCGGGGCCGCGCGCTCGGGTTCCCCACCGCCAACCTGGAGACGCTGCCGCACACGGAGATCCCGGCGGACGGCGTCTACGGGGGCTGGCTGGTCTGCGACTCCGACCGCTACCCCGCCTTCCGCTGGCCGGCGGCGATCTCCATCGGGACGAACCCGACCTTCGAGGGCGCGGGGGAGCGGACCGTGGAGGCCTACGCCCTCGACCGCGACGACCTCGACCTGTACGGCGAGCACATGGCCGTCGACTTCACCGCCCGCATCCGCGACACGTTGAAGTTCGACTCCGTCGAAGCGTTGATCGAGGAGATGCACCGCGACGTGGCCCGAGCCCGCGAGATCACCTCCTGAGCCCGTCTCACGCCTCGCCGCGCTGACGCAGACCGCCTCGACCGTCGCGCGAGCGCGCGACCTGACCGGTGGGACGAAGCCGAAGGCGAGCCCACCGGGAAGCTCGCGAAGCGAGGTCGCGCTCGCCCAAGACCGGTCGAGGTGCGAGCCGCCAGGCGAGCACCTCGGGCCGGGCTTGCAGCCAACACGCCGTGGTACGGTGAATAGTCGCCGGGAAGGGCCCCGGCGCGGCTGGCTGCACCCTCATGCGGCCCGCCACCCTCTTCAACACGCACCATGCGGACCCGTGCGCCCACCGGGCCTGGATCTGCGGGTGACGAATCCATCGAAGGAGCCACGTGTCGCTCGACACCGCCACCAAGAACCAGATCATCGCCGAGTACGCGACCACTGAGGGTGACACCGGATCCCCGGAGGTCCAGGTCGCGCTGCTGACGCGCCGTATCAACGATCTGACCGAGCACCTCAAGGAGCACAAGCACGACCACCACAGCCGCCGCGGCCTCCTGCTGCTGGTCGGCCGTCGTCGCCGGCTCCTGAAGTACCTCGCGAACAAGGACATCAACCGCTACCGGCAGCTGATCGAGCGACTCGGGCTGCGGCGCTAGCAGGGTGAGGGAGTGGCCCGCCGGGCCACTCCCTTCCTTTTACGGTCGGCGGGCCCACCGGGCCCCGACCCCAATTTCAGACAAGCCTCGCGGACACCGCTGGTGCGGGCCGGTCCTCGGTAGTGGCTTCCGGATCCGTTCCGCCGCGTCGGCGGCGCTCTCGATCCGGGTGCTTCGATCGAAGACCGGCAGCGTGACAGCCAACGGGAAACGGCCGCGAGGACCGAAAAGGAACCCATGAGGAGGTTTCCCGTGACAGAAGCCGTGCGCATCGACGGTGCGCAGACCACCGAAGCCGTGATCGACAACGGCACGTTCGGCACCCGCACCATCCGCTTCGAGACCGGCCGGCTGGCCCGGCAGGCGGCCGGCTCCGCCGTCGCCTACCTCGACGACGAGACGATGGTGCTGTCGGCGACCACCGCGTCCAAGAAGCCCAAGGACAACCTGGACTTCTTCCCGCTGACCGTGGACGTCGAGGAGCGGATGTACGCCGCAGGGCGCATCCCGGGCTCGTTCTTCCGCCGCGAGGGGCGTCCGTCCGAGGACGCCATCCTGACCTGCCGGCTGATCGACCGGCCGCTGCGCCCGTCGTTCGCCAAGGGCCTGCGCAACGAGATCCAGGTCGTCGAGACGATCATGGCGCTGCACCCCGACCACCTGTACGACGTCGTGGCGATCAACGCCGCCTCGATGTCCACGCAGCTGGCGGGCCTGCCCTTCTCGGGCCCGATCGGCGGCGTGCGCGTCGCGCTGATCGACGGTCAGTGGATCGGCTTCCCGACCCACCCCGAGCTGGAGCGCGCGACCTTCGACATGGTCGTGGCCGGCCGCGTGCTGGCCGACGGCGATGTCGCGATCATGATGGTGGAGGCGGAGTCCACCCGCGACACCATCAAGCTCGTCGGCGAGGGCGCGACCGCGCCCACCGAGGAGACCGTCGCCGAGGGCCTCGAGGCGGCCAAGCCGTTCATCAAGGCGCTGTGCAAGGCGCAGAGCGACCTCGCGGAGGTGGCCGCCAAGGAGACCGCCGAGTACCCGATCTTCCTGGACTATCAGGACGACGTGCTCGCCGCCGTCACCGACGCGGTCAGCGGAGACCTGGCGCAGGCGCTGACCATCGCCGGCAAGCAGGAGCGCGAGTCCCGGCTCGACGAGATCAAGGCGGCCGCCGCCGAGAAGCTCGCCGAGCAGTTCGAGGGGCGCGAGAAGGAGATCTCCGCCGCCTACCGCGCCCTCACCAAGAAGCTGGTCCGCGAGCGCGTGATCCGCGACGGGCTGCGCATCGACGGCCGCGGCCTGAAGGACATCCGCCAGCTGACCGCCGAGGCGCACGTCATCCCGCGGGTGCACGGCTCGGCGCTGTTCGAGCGCGGCGAGACGCAGATCCTCGGCGTGACGACGCTCAACATGCTCCGCATGGAGCAGACGATCGACACGCTGAACCCCGAGCGCACCAAGCGCTACATGCACAACTACAACTTCCCGCCGTACTCCACCGGCGAGACCGGCCGGGTCGGCTCCCCGAAGCGCCGCGAGATCGGTCACGGCGCCCTCGCCGAGCGCGCCCTGATCCCGGTGCTGCCCTCGCGCGAGGAGTTCCCGTACGCGATCCGGCAGGTGTCGGAGGCGCTCGGCTCCAACGGCTCCACCTCGATGGGCTCGGTGTGCGCGTCCACCATGTCGCTGCTGGACGCGGGCGTCCCGCTCCGGCAGATGGTGGCGGGCATCGCCATGGGCCTGATCAACGAGGGCGACGAGTACGTCACCCTGACCGACATCCTCGGCGCCGAGGACGCGTTCGGCGACATGGACTTCAAGGTCGCCGGCACCCGTGACCTCATCACGGCGCTGCAGCTGGACACCAAGCTCGACGGCATCCCGGCCTCGGTGCTGGCCGCCGCGCTGAAGCAGGCCAAGGGCGCCCGCCTGGCGATTCTGGACGTGATGCAGGAGGCCATCGAGGCGCCCGCCGAGATGAGCCCGAACGCGCCGCGGATCATCACGATCAAGGTCCCGGTCGACAAGATCGGCGAGGTCATCGGCCCCAAGGGCAAGATGATCAACTCGATCCAGGACGACACCGGCGCCGACATCACGATCGAGGACGACGGCACGATCTACGTCGGCGCCACCGACGGGCCGTCCGCCGAGGCCGCGCGGCAGGCGATCAACTCGATCGCCAACCCGCACATGCCGGAGGTCGGCGAGCGGTTCCTCGGGACCGTCGTCAAGACCACCACGTTCGGCGCGTTCGTGTCGCTGCTGCCCGGCAAGGACGGCCTGCTGCACGTCTCGCAGATCCGCAAGCTGCACGGCGGCGCCCGGATCGAGAACGTCGAGGACGTGATGGGCGTCGGCGAGAAGATCCAGGTCGAGGTCACCGAGATCGACCAGCGCGGCAAGCTGTCGCTGGTGCCGGTCGAGGTGGTCGAGCGCGAGGCCGCCGGGAAGGCCGAGACGGACGGCGGCGACGAGCCCGCCTCCGCCCCGGCGTCCGGTGACGGCGGCTCCGGCGAGCGCCGCGACGACGGCGACCGGCGCGGTCCGCGGCGCCGCCGCACCCGCCGCGGGTCCGACGATGACGCCGGCCAGCGCAACTCCTGATCAGAACCCATGACCGGCCGGCCGGATCCGCAGCGCGATGAGGCTGCGGACCGGCCGGCCGGCCGCTTTCCCCCGACGGAATGTGAGCCACACGTGACCCTGCCGGCGCGGGCGCAGGAGCCCGGCACCACCACCACGATCCACTCCGACGGCGCCGGCGCGGTCCGCCGCACCGTCCTGCCCGGCGGGCTGCGGATCATCACCGAGACGATGCCGACCGTGCGTTCCGCGGCGTTCGGCGTCTGGGCGGCGGTCGGCTCCCGCGACGAGGCCCCCGCCGACGCCGGGGCCAGCCACTACCTCGAGCACGTGCTGTTCAAGGGCACCAGGCGGCGGTCGGCGCTGGAGATCTCCGCGGCGATCGACGCGGTCGGCGGCGACCTCAACGCGTTCACCGCCAAGGAGTACACCTGCTACTACGCGCGGGTCCTGGACTCCGACCTGCCCCTCGCGGTGGACGTGGTCTCCGACATGGTGGCGGCGTCGCTGAACCGGCCCGAGGACGTCGAGGCCGAGCGCGGCGTGATCCTCGAAGAGATCCACATGCGCGACGACGACCCGGGCGACCTGATCCACGACGAGTTCTCCACGGCGCTGTACGGCGACACCCCGCTCGGGCGTCCCATCCTCGGCACCGAGGAGTCGATCAACGCGCTGTCCCGGGACCGGATCCACGGCTACTACCGGCAGCACTACGTCCCGTCGAACCTGGTGGTGTCGGTGGCGGGCAACATCGACCACGACGAGACGGTCCGGCTGGTGTCGGCGGCGTTCGCCGAGCACCTGCACGGCGACGCCGCGCCCGCCGCGCCGCGGCTGAACGGCGCGCCCGTCCCGCTGGACCCGCGCAGCGTGGTGATCGACAAGGACACCGAGCAGGCGCACATCATCATCGGCGGCGCCGGCACGTCCCGCACCGACGAGCGGCGGTTCGCGCTCGGCGTGCTGAACGCGGCGCTCGGCGGGGGCATGTCGTCCCGGCTCTTCCAGGAGATCCGCGAGAAGCGCGGGCTGGCGTACTCCGTCTACAGCTACACGGCCCAGTACGCCGACTCCGGCGTGTTCGGCGTCTACGCGGGCTGCCAGCCGGCCAAGGCCGAGGAGGTCCTGTCGATCTGCCGGGACGAGCTGGCCAAGGCCGCCGACGGTCTGGACGACGAGGAGCTGGAGCGCGGCAAGGGCCAGTTGCGCGGCGCCATGGTGCTCGGCCTGGAGGACACCGGCTCCCGGATGAGCCGCATCGGCAAGAGCGAGCTGGTCTACGAGTCGCTGCTGCCGGTGGACGAGGTCCTGGCGCGCATCGAGGCGGTCACGCCCGACGACGTCCGCGCCATCGCCCGCGACGTGCTGGCAGGCCCGCAGGCCCTGACCGTGATCGGCCCGGTGGGGGACCGCGAGTTCGGAGCCTGACGCACCGCTCACTTGTTAAACGGACCAGGGTCCGCTAATCTCCGAGGAGTAAGCGGACCTTGGTCCGTATTTTCTGGTGAGAGGACCCTCATGTCCCGTCTGCTGCACATCTCCGCGTCCCCGCGGGGCGCCGCGTCCGAGTCGCTGGCGCTGGCCGACGCGTTCCTCGACGCCTACCGCGAGACCCACGGCGACGCCGTCGACCACCTCGACCTGTGGGAGGCCGGCCTGCCCGCGTTCGGCCCCGCCGGAGCCGGCGCCAAGATGACCGTGCTCGCGGGGAACGAGCCGTCCGGCGCGGAGGCCGCCACGTGGCGGGCCGCCCGGGAGGTCTTCGAGCGCTACGACTCCTACGACCGCTACCTGTTCAGCGTCCCGATGTGGAACTCCAGCGTCCCGTACATCCTCAAGCAGTTCATCGACGTGGTCTCGCAGCCCGGCTGGGTGTTCCGCTTCGACCCCGAGAAGGGCTACAGCGGCCTGCTGAAGGGCAAGAAGGCCGCCGTCGTCTACACCAGCGCCGTCTACGGGGAGGGCCGCGGGCCCGCGTTCGGCCGCGACCACCAGGCCCCGTTCCTGGAGGGCTGGCTCCGCTGGACGGGGATCACCGACATCGGCACCGCCGAGTTCCGCCCGAACCTCGCCACCGCCGACGCCGAGACCGGGCGCCAGACCGCGCACGCCGAGGCGCGCGAGCTGGGCAAGCGCTTCTGACGATAGGCTCGGGGCGACGCCAACCGGGAGGAACACGTGACAAAGGTCGGGGTGCTGGGCGCGCAGGGCCGGATGGGCGCCGAGGTGTGCCGCGCCGTCGAGGGGGCCGACGACATGGAGCTCGTCGCCGCCGTCGACCAGGGCGAGGCGCTCGACGCGCTGGCGGCCGCCGAGGTCGTCGTCGACTTCACCCACCCCGGCGTGGTCATGGACAACCTTCGGTGGTGCGTCGAGCGCGGCCTGCACGCCGTCGTCGGCACCACCGGCTTCGACCCGTCCCGGCTCGACACGGTCCGCTCCTGGCTGACCGAGGAGTCGTCCGGGAACGTGCTCATCGCCCCGAACTTCGGGATCGGCGCGGTGCTGATGATGCACTTCGCTCAGAAGGCGGCCCCGTTCTTCGAGTCCGTCGAGATCGTCGAGACGCACCACCCGAACAAGGCCGACGCCCCGTCCGGCACCGCCTACCGCACCGCCGAGCTGGTCGCCGCCGCCCGCGCCGAGGCGGGCGTCGCCCCGTCCCCGGACGCCACCACCTCCGGGGTCGAGGGCGCCCGCGGCGCCGACGTGGACGGCGTCCGCGTGCACGCCGTCCGCATGTCCGGCGCCGTCGCGCACCAGGAGGTCGTCCTCGGCGGCCACGGCGAGCTGTTCACCATCCGGCACGACTCGATGAACCGCGAGTCGTTCATGCCCGGGGTGCTGCTCGCCGTCCGCAGGGTCCCCGAGCTCGAACGCCTCACGGTCGGCATCGAGGCGCTCCTCGGCCTGTGATGGACTTCGACGCCGAACCCTGGGACTACCTCGCCGCGTCCGAGGCGATCGACTTCGAGCACCCGCTCGTCCAGTCGATCGCCGCGGAACTGCGCACCGGCGACGACATCGCCTACGCGCGGGCGGCCTTCGACTACGTCCGCGACCGGATCCCGCACTCCATGGACACCGGTGACACCCGCGTCCCGTGGCGGGCCTCCGACGTCCTGGAACAGCGCACGGGCCTGTGCTTCGCCCAGTCCCACGCCTACGTCGCCCTCCTGCGCGCGGGCGGCGTCCAGGCCGGACTGTGCTACCAGCAGCGCCCCGGCTTCGTCCACGGCCTGGCCGCCGCCCTCGTCGACGACCTGTGGGTCCGCCTCGACCCCCGCGACCCGGGCGTGCGCTTCTCCGCCTCCGCCGACGCCCTGGCCTACCCGGACGACCCGATCCTCCCGACCGTCCACGCGGCCCCGCACCCCACCGTCCTCGCCGCCCTGAAGGGCATGACGACCCTCACCGTCTCGGCCCTCCCCGCTACCCTGGATCAGCCGGAGTAGACGAGGTCGAGGGCTGCGAGGCGGTCGGGGTCGGCCAGGATGTCGATCGCGGTGACCCGGCCTTCCACGACCGTGAAGGCCAGGACGGACTGCGGGCGCCCCTCCTCGAACCAGACGATCCCGGCGGTCCCGTTGACCAGGGCGTCCATGACCTGCCCGGGGGTCGTCCTGCGGAACCTGATGGCCTGCCCGGCGACGTTCTCGGCGCCGACGACCTGCGTCCAGCCGCCGGGGATGGCGCCGACGTCGGCGCGGAGCACCACGTCCGGGGCGAGGACCGCGACGAGCGCCTCGAAGTCGCCCCCGTTGGCGGCCGCGTTGAAGGCGTCGACGACGGCGCGCTGGCGGGCCGGGTCGCGTTCGGGATCGGGGGCCGTGCCGCGCACCCGGCGGCGGGCGCGGCTGGCCAGCTGGCGGGCGGCGGCGGGTGAGCGTCCCACGATGTGCGCGATCTCCTCGAAAGGCACGCCGAACGTGTCGTGCAGGACGAACGCCAGCCGCTCGGCAGGGGTGAGGGACTGCAGGACCACCAGGAGCGCGAGACCGACCGAGTCGGCCACCAGCGCCTCGTACTCGGGGTCGGGGGAGGTGGCGGCGCTGACGACCGGGTCGGGCAGGCGTTCCTCCAGCGGGTCCTCGCGACGGGACGTGCGCGAGCGCAGCATGTCCAGGCACACCCGTCCCACGACGGTCGTGAGCCAGCCGCCCAGGTTCTCGATGTCGTCCGAGTCGGACCGGCTGAGCTTCAGCCAGGCCTCCTGGACGGCGTCGTCGGCCTCCGCGAGCGAGCCCAGCATCCGGTAGGCGACGGCCTTCAGATGCGTGCGGTGCCCCTCGAACCGCTCGGCCAAAAACTCGCGCTCGTCCATCACGTCCCCCTCTATGCCACTAGGTCATCACACTGACGGACCCCGCGGCCCGGATGTGACCGGGCTTGTGCGCAGACCGGAGCGCGCCTAGCGTCGCCAGGTGGATGCGACTTTCGCGCGGAAGATGTGGAAGGCCATAGAGCCGCTGCACGCGGTGACGTACTTCGCCGAGGAATGCCGGACGGCCAACAAGGACGTCGGCCTCAAGGGCTTCTGGATGGGCTACTTCGGGAGCCGCGGAGCACCACTCGGCCGGGTCTCCGCAGGGACGATCGAGGCGACCTTCTTCGGCTTCCACCCGTCCCGCGTACGGCGAGCCGTCCCCGACGCGTGGAGTTTCGCGTCCCCTGAGAGCATCCTCCAAGCGCGAAGCGACGCCGCGGCGCGTGCCCTTCGCAGGGCCTTCCCCGGCATCGAGGACGTTGCGTTGAAGGCCGCGCCGCTCCTGCAAGAAGTCGTGATGGCGGCGGACGGCTCCGGCCGCCCTCTGTTCGCGGCCAACCGTGACCTGCCCGTCCCAGAGGACCCGGTAGAGGCGCTCTGGCAGGCGACCACGTCCTTGCGCGAGCACCGAGGTGACGGACACGTGGCCCTTCTCACCGCCGAGGGCCTGAGCGGCCTGGAAGCGAACGTCCTGGCGTCCGCCCTGGGCGTGGTGCCTGCCGAGCGATTCCATGAAAGCCGCGGCTGGTCGCCCGAGGAGTGGGCGGAGGCGACCGAAGCACTCACCCAACGCGGCCTCGTGGCCGAGACAGAGGCGACAGAAGCCGGACGCGCCCTGAAAGCACGAATCGAGCGGCGCACCGACGAATTGGCAGCAACCCCCTACGCCGTCCTGAGCGACCCCAGCACCCTGTACGAGTGGCTCCAGCCAGCCTCCAAGGCCCTGGCGAACGAGATGCCGTTCCCCAACCCCATAGGCCTCCCCCGACCCGCTTAGAGCGTCCTCAGAGCCAAGACCTGGCCGTGCGTCGACCTCAGCGGTGGGATTTGGAGAGGTCTACCTCGCGGATGGTGCGGTCGATGCCGGCGGCGGCGTAGGCGGCGGACTCGTCGAGGGTCTCGTTCTCGAGGAGGGCGGCGGCCAGGGAGTCCAGCTTGTCGCGGTGGGCGCGGAGGGTCTCCAACGCCTCGGCGTAGCACTCGTCGACGATCCGGCGGGCCTCCAGGTCGACGGCGTCGAGGGTGCCCTGGGCGGCGTACTGGCCCATCGGGTCCGCCCCGTCCGCGGGGAGGATCGACAGGGGGCCGATCTTCTGGGACATGCCCCAGCGGCCCACCATCCCGCGGGCGATCTTGGTGACCTGCTCCAGGTCGCTCTCCGAGCCGGTGGTGATCACGCCGAACACCAGCTCCTCGGCGGCCATGCCGCCGAGCGCGCCGATGATGCGGCCGCGCAGGTAGCGCTCGTCGTAGGCGTAGCGGTCGTCGTCGGGGGTGGAGACGGTGACGCCGAGCGCGCGGCCGTGCGGCACGATCGTGATCTTGCGGACGGGATCGGCGCCCGGCTGCAGCATGCCGAGCAGGCCGTGCCCGGACTCGTGGTAGGACGTGCGGCGGCGCTCCTCGAACGGCATGACCAGCGAGCGCCGGGTGCCGAGCTGCACCTTCTCCAGGGCGCTCTGGAAGTCGTCCATGTCCACGGCGTCCTTCTCGCGCTTGACGGCGAGCAGGGCGGCCTCGTTGACCAGGTTGGCCAGCTCGGCGCCGGTCATCCCGGGGGTCATCCTGGCGATCGAGAGGATGTCGGCGTCGGCGGCGAGCGGGACCTCGCGGGTGTGCACGCCGAGGATCGCGACGCGGCCCTCCAGGTCGGGCGGGGACACCGCGACCTGCCGGTCGAACCGGCCGGGGCGCATGAGGGCCGGGTCCAGGATGTCGGGACGGTTCGTCGCGGCGATCACGACGACGCCCTCGGAACCGGAGAAGCCGTCCATCTCGGTGAGGATCTGGTTGAGGGTCTGCTCGCGCTCGTCGTGGCCGCCCATGCTGGCGCCGCCGCCGCGCGCCCGTCCGATGGTGTCGATCTCGTCGATGAAGATGATCGAGGGGGCGGTCTTGCGGGCCTCGGTGAACAGCTCGCGGACGCGGGCGGCGCCGACGCCGACGACCATCTCGATGAACTCCGACGCGGCCGCGGAGTAGAAGGGGACGTCGGCCTCGCCGGCGACGGCGCGGGCGAGCAGGGTCTTGCCGGTGCCGGGCGCGCCGGTCAGCAGCACGCCGCGGGGGGCGCGGGCGCCCATCCGGCGGTACTTGCCGGGGTCCTTGAGGAAGTCGACGATCTCGCTGAGCTCCGCCTCGACCTCGTCGATGCCGGCGACGTCGGCGAACGTGGCGCGCTTGGCGTCCGCGGCCACGGGCTTGGGGGAGCGGTTGAAGCCGCCCATGAGGCCGCCCCCGCCGCCGGTCATGCGGCGCTGCAGCCACACCATCACGCCGATCCACAGGCCGACGAACAGCAGGGTCGGCAGCAGCGACAGCAGCAGGTTGGCGAGCAGGCCGCGGTCCTCGTTGACCGGCTTGGCCTCGACCTCGACCCCCTTGGCCACCATCTCCGTGTAGATCTTGTCGTCGGCGAACGCGGGGCGCAGCGTCTGGAACGAGGAGTAGGTCTTCTCCGCGTGCCCAGGGACCGGCCGCTTGCTCTTCAGCTGGCCCTGGATCTGGTAGCCCTTGGTGTAGACGTCCTTCACGTTCCCGGCGGCGACCTGCTGGGTGAACGCCGTGTAGGGGACCGTCACCCGCTCCTTCTGGCCGGTGAGGTGCATCGAGACGTAGCTCAGCCCGAAGACGGCGAGCAGCAGCGCCCAGAAGACCGCGTTGTTGCGGTTCGGCTTCCACCCGCCCCCGCGCAGGCCGCGGGCCCGCCCTTCCCTCCGGTCGGGGACGCCTTCGGCGCGCCAGGGCTGGTCGGGGTCGCTGCGGGGCGGCACCGACTGGCGTCTGCCGGGCTCGGCCGTGCCGGAGCGCTGCGCGCCGGCGTTCGGCGGCGTCCCGTTCGGTCGCGGTGTCCCGTTGGGCTGTGGCGCGGGTCGCTCGTCCGGCACGTGTCGCATCTCCCCGTACAACGCGCCCCGGGGGCCGGGGCGATCAGGTGTTCCCGAGCCCTGGAGGGCTCCGGGGAGGTAAACGGAAGTCGGCTCGCATCCGTTCCCCGCGGGTCACTGCTGAGCGGCCGGTGTGACGAAGCCGTACTTGGTGAACAGCCGCTGCGCGTCCGGGGTGACCAGCCACGCCACGAACGCCCTCGCGGCGTCCTCGTGGCCGCCGTCGCGGACGACCGCGGCGGGGAAGGACGCGGTGACGTTCTGGGCCGCCGGGATGGGCACGCTGCTCGCCGCGATCCCGGCCGAGTTCAGGTCGGTGACGAAGACCACGCCCGCGTCGGCCTCGCCGGCGCGGACCCGGTCCAGGACGGCCCGCGCGCTGATCTCCTCGCTGCTCCACCGGACGGTCACGCCCGCCTTGGCGAGGACCTGCCGGGTGTAGCGGCCGACGGGGACCGTCCCGGCGCCGACGACCACCCGCAGACCCGGCCGCGCCAGGTCCCGCAGGTCCCGGATCCGGTGGGGGTTGCCGGGCCCGACCGCGATCGTGAGCCCGTCGCGGGCGATGACGCGGCGGCGCCCGGCCAGGTACTCGTCGGCCTCGTCCATGCTCGCCCCGTCGGCCGTCACCAGGACGTCGGCGGGCTCGTGCTCGGCGAGGCGGTCGGCGATCTCCGGCATCCCGCCGAACGCGAACCGCAGCCTGACGTCCGGGTTCTGCTGCTGGTAGGCCACGCCGACCTCGCCGAGCACCTCCGTCATCGAGTTGGTCGCGAGGACGGTGAGGGTCGCCGGTCCGGAGGGGCCGCCGCAGCCCGCGCCGAGGGCGGGCAGGACGAGCACCGCGAGCAGCACGGACGCGCGAAGGCGCCGCCGATGGGGGGAATCGGGCATTTGTCTCATCCTAGGGTCGGGGGGTTCGGAGTCCCTGGATTCGGCCTGGCGTGTCAGAGGCCGGCACTAGTGTTCCGGGCAACTGGAGATCACGTTTCTCGGAGGCCCGACGATGTCCCTCGACCTGATGGAACTGCTGCCCGGCGACTGGCGCGAGCGGCTCGATCCGCTGCTCGACCCGATCGGCACCGCCGCGCTGGGCGCGTTCGTCGCGGGAGAGTACGCCGGGCAGACCGTCTACCCGCCGCGCGAGGACCTGTTCAACGCGTTCCGGCACTGCCCGTTCGACGGCGCCCGCGTCCTGATCCTCGGGCAGGACCCCTACCACGGCCCCGGCCAGGCGCACGGGCTGAGCTTCAGCGTGCGCGAGGGCGTGCGGCTTCCCCCGTCCCTGCGCAACATCTACAAGGAGCTGGCGGCCGACCTCGACGTCCCCGCGCCGGTGTCCGGCGACCTGACCCGCTGGGCCGACCAGGGGGTCCTGCTGCTGAACGCGGTGCTGACCGTCCGGGCTGGGGAGGCGGGCTCGCACGCGGGCAAGGGCTGGGAGGACTTCACCGACGCCGCGATCCGCGCGCTGAACGACAAGACCGAGCGCGTCGTGTTCGTCCTCTGGGGCGCCTACGCCCGCAAGAAGGCGCGCCTGATCACCGGTCCCCAGCACACTGTGATCGAGTCGGCGCACCCGAGCCCGCTCAGCGCGAAGAAGTTCTTCGGGACGCGCCCGTTCAGCGCCGTCAACAAGGCCCTCGTCGACGCCGGCCGCACCGAGATCGACTGGGCCTGAGGCCCGTCTCGAAGCGGCCTCGGCCATGCCGCGCGAACGCGATGCCGCGTTCGCCCAGGTCCGGTCACGTAGCGAGCCGCCAGGCGAGCGAAGTGGGCCGGGACTCTGAAACACAGCCGGTCGTCTCACCCTGGCGGGGGAGCGGGGCGCGCGTTCTCCCTCCGCGGCGGGAGGCACGGGGCGGGCGGCCCGGTGGATCGTCGGTCCATGACCGTTCCAGTTCACCGGCCCGCCGGCATGACGCACGCCGCGCACGGCGGCCCCGGGCGGGCCCGCCTGGCCGTCTGCGCGGCGACGGCAGCCGCGTGCGTCCCCTACCTCACCATCAAGATCGCGTGGCTGTCGGGCAGCACGACCGGCTGGAACGACCCCGCCGCGGCCGAGGACTCCGCGCTCTACGTGGGCAACGCGATCACCCTCGCCATGGACGCGGCCGCCGTGCTGGTGGCGGCGGCGTTCACCTTCCGCTGGGGCCGCCGGATTCCGGCGTGGCTGGTGCTGGCGCCGATCTGGATCGCGGTGGGCCTGCTCGCGCCGATCGTCCTCGCCGTCCCGCTCGGGACGTTCCTGCAGACGTTCTTCTCATCCGAGCCGCTCATGGGCGATGAGAACGCGCTCCAGGGCTGGGTGTACGGCGTCGTCTACACGGGCTTCACCGTGCAGGGCGTCGGGTTGCTGACGGCGTTCGTCCTGTACGCGCGCGACCGGTGGCCGCGGACGTTCGAGATCCGCACCAGGAACCTGCCTACGGGGCCGACGCACTCGCTGCAGGTGCTTCTGGCCCGCGTGGCCGTCGCTCCGGCCGCTGTCTTCGCGGCCATGGAGCTCTACTGGGCGTTCGGAGGGACGGCGGGGCTCCACGGGCGCGAGGCCGCCGACCGGAACCTGGCCCAGCAACTGGCCGATGGTGCGGAGGGCCTGCTCGCGGCCGCCGCCGCCGTCGCGCTGCTGCTGATCGTCCGGCGTGCGGCCCGCCCGGGCCGGTTCGTCGTGCCGCTCGCCGCCGCCTGGGCCGGCTCCGGCACCATGTTCGCGGCCTCCCTCTACGGGCTGCTCGTGGTGCTCGGCCGGCCGGGCTTCCTGGCCACGGACTCCGCGTCCGCCACGGGCCTGGTCGCCCTCGCCGGCGTGCTCGCCGGGCTCGTCACCGGCCTGACCGGCGCCTTCCTGCTGGCCGAGAACCAGGGCGCCCTGACCGCGAGTCAGAGCGCCAGGCCGACCGCCAGCAGCACTCCGTAGGCGATCTGGAGCCGGCCGGTCTCGCCGAGCACCGGGATCAGGGCGGGGCCGGTCGCGCCGTTCAGCACCTTCTGCGTCGGCGGCAGCGACAGCGGCGCCGCGAGCAGGGCGAGCAGCGCCCACGGGTGCGGCGCCGCCAAGGCCAGGACGAACATGAACGGCAGCGCGGTGCACGCCGCGTACAGGATCCGGGTCCAGCGGTCGCCCAGAACGACGGCGAGGGTCCGCTTGCCCGACTCCCGGTCGGTGGGGATGTCGCGCAGGTTGTTGGCGACGAGCATCCCGCACGCCAGCAGCCCGATCGGGACCGCCGCCGCCCACGCCTCCCACGGCAGCTCCTCGATCTGGACGTAGGTCGTGCCGACGACGGCGACGAGGCCGAAGAAGACGAAGACCGAGACCTCGCCCAGGGCGCGGTACCCGTACGGCGTCTTGCCGCCCGTGTAGAACCAGGCGGCGAGGATCGCGAACGCGCCGACGAGCAGCAGCCACCACGTCGTCACGGCGGCCAGGACGAGCCCGGCGACGGCGGCGACGAGGAAGCAGCCGAGCGCGGCGGCCAGCACCTGCCTGGGCTTGGCGACCTTCGAGCCGACGAGCCGCAGCGGCCCGACGCGGTCCTCGTCGGTGCCGCGGATGCCGTCGCTGTAGTCGTTGGAGTAGTTCACCCCGATCTGCAGCACGAGGGCGACGACGGCGGCGAGGACGCCGCGCCACCAGACGGGGTCGCCCTCGCCGACGGCGACGCCGGTGCCGACGACGACCGGGACGAGGGACGCGGGCAGGGTGCGGGGCCGGGATCCGGCGACCCATTGGGAGAGCGTGGCCACAGTCACCGCTTGTTCTCGTGGGACGACAGGGGGGTCTAGCGTTTCGATTCTTCCCGATGAAGATCAGTGCTCGGGCGCAGCCGCAGCGCGGGCCCGAGCCCGAGGGCGAGGATCGCCGCCGTGGTCAGGGCCGCGTTCCTGGTCGCGACGGCGAGGCTGGCGTCCGCGGCGTGCGCCTCGGCCGCCAGCCCGGGCGTGTCGTGAAGATCACGTCCGGAGGTCCCGGCGCTGTGGCGCAGGTCGTGCGCGAGGGCCGCTCGCCGCTCCGGGCTCAGCGACGAGCCCGCCAGCCGGTCGGCCATCGTGTGCCCGAGGCTCGTCGCGAACACCGTCCCGATCGCGGCGATGCCGAGCGCCGCGCCGACCTGCCGGGCCGTCGACTGGGTCCCGGACGCCTGGCCCGACTGCGCCGGCGGGACGTCCGCGAGCGAGACGTTCGCCAGCTGCGCCGACGTCAGCCCGAGGCCCAGCCCGTACAGCAGCATCCACGGCGCGAGCCCGAGCCCGCCGGTCGTCGCGGAGACCGTGAGGGCCAGCCCGAGGACCGCGGCGACCTCCAGGACCATCCCGATCTGCACGACCCGGTGGGCGCCGCGCCGGTCGGCGAGCCTGCCCGCGCCCCCGCCGGACACGAACGCGCCCACGGCCAGTGGCAGGATCGCCAGGCTGATCTGCAGCGGGTTCGTGCCGTGCACGCCCAGCAGGAACAGCGGCAGGACGAACAGCAGCCCGAGCTCGCCGACGTTGATCAGCGCCGAGGTCAGGTTGCCGCGCCGGAAGTTGGGGATGCGGAACAGCGCCAGGTCGAGCATCACCGGCCGCCCCGCCGCCGCCCGGGACCGCTCGACCACGACCAGCGCCGCGAGCAGCACCGCGCCGAACGCCAGGACCACGGGGACGGGGGAGAGGGCGGTCTCCGGCCAGCGGAGCGGGCCGGCCGTGAACGGGCGCGTCGCGGTCCACCAGCCGTACGTCTGCCCCTCGATGATCCCCCAGACCAGCGCGCCGAGGCCGAGGGCGGCCAGCGCGCAGCCCGCCCAGTCGATCTCGCGCCGCGCGCCGCCCGGGGCGGGCGAGCGCGTCTCGGGCATGAACCGCAGCGCCCCCGCGATCAGGACGGCGCCGAGCGGCAGGTTGACCCCGAACGCCCACCGCCAGCCGCCGCCGGTGGCCAGGGCGCCGCCCGCGAGGGGCCCGAGCGCCGCCATGCCGCTGATCATGGCGCCCCAGACGCCGAACGCGACGGCCCGGTCCCGCCCGGTGAACACCGCGTTCACCGTGGACAGCGTCGCCGGCATGAGCATGGAGGCGCCGACGCCCTGCAGGGCCCGCGCGCCGATCAGGGCCGCGCCGACGGGGGCCAGCGCGGCGGCGACGCTCGCCGCCGCGAACACCGCCACACCGAGCACGAACATCCGGCGCCGCCCGGCCAGGTCGCCCGCCCGCCCGAACGGGATGAGCAGCGCGGCGAACACCAGCGAGTACACCGAGGTCGCCCATTCCGCGCCCGAGGTCGACAGCCCCAGGTCGGAGACGATCCGGGGCATCAGGACGCCCACGATCGTGGCGTCGACCACGACCAGCGAGACGCCGAGGCTCATCACGACCAGGCCGAGCCGGCGATGCCGGCCGGAGGGCGCCGGTGCGGAGGCACGGGGCGGCGTCAGGGAAGCGGACTCGGGCACGACCTCCAAGATATGGCCGGATCGCCCGTGCGCCTCACCGACCCCTGGCTAGGAGCCCGTTCCGCCGGGCGGAGCCCCGATGTCGGTGTCGCTGATGTCGGTGTCGCTGATGTCGGTGTGCAGCCGGATCTGCCGGACGGGCTCGCCCATGTCGAGCGTCCGGGCCGTCCCGTCGGGCGCCCACCCGGCCGAGCCGAGGAACGTCCGCGTCACCTCGTCGCCTTCGAACACCCAGGAGACCAGAGTGGTGAAGCCGTCATCGCGGAGCAGGTCCGCGGTGGCGGCGAGCAGCCGGCTGCCGTGCCCGGCCCGCGTGTGCAGGGGGTCGACCAGCAGCGTGATCAGCTCGGCGGCGGCGGCCGGGTCGAGGTCGGCGTCCTCGGCCGGGGCGTGCGCGGCGAAGCCCACGACGATGTCGGACGCCACCGCGACCAGCAGCCGGTGCCGCGGGCTCGGCGGCGCCGTCGCCGCCTCCGCCCACCTGTCGCGCCACTGCTCCACCGCGGCGTCGCTGGTCACCTGGCTCAGGACGTCCGCCGGCAGCAGCTCGCGGTACCCGTGCCGCCATGCCCGCACCTGGATGCCGGCGACGGCGGCCGCGTCCGCGCGCCGCGCGGGCCGCACCCCCACATCGGCCATGCCGTGCTCACGTCCTCTCGCCGGGATCTCGGCCCACCCTAGCGAGCGGCGGCTACGCGGGAGCGCGCCGCCGTGCCCGGTAGGCGCGGGTCTTGGCGCGGTTGCCGCAGACCTTCATCGAGCACCAGGAGCGGGAGCGGTTCTTGGAGGTGTCCAGGAACGCCCAGCGGCAGGTGTCGATCTGGCAGGTCTTCAGGCGCGGCCAGGTGCCGGCGGCGACCGAGTCCATGACGGCGGCGGCGATCCGGGCCAGGCCGCCCGCGGCGGCGCCGGGCGGGTCGAGCGGGACGAGCGCGGGGCGCGGCCCGGCCAGGCTGACGCGCAGCGGCAGGGCGGCCAGCACGTCCTCCAGGTCGTCGGGGATGTCGGCCTCGTCCGGGCGGTGGTGGGCCTCCATGGCCTCGCGGAGCCCCTCGCGCAACGCGACGGCGGTGCGGACGTCGGCGTCGGAGGCTCCGGCGCCCTCGGGCATGAGCCCGCGCCCAGCGAGCCATCCGGCGAGCCCGCGGGGCGTCGTGATCTCGTCGGTCGCGGACTCGACGTCGAGGGTGTTGACGAAGTCCGCCAGCAGCAGCGCCGGGTCCGCAGGCGGCGGCGCGGGGTTCCCGCCCGTCTCGGTGCCGCCCATCGCGCCCTCCTCGTCCATGGGAACTCTACCAAGCGCCGACACCGCCATAAAGCGTTCGATGGTTGCGCGAACCCCGACACCGGCATTACGTTTTAGATGGTGTCATCGAACGGGAGGACGACCATGAACGAGCTGCCGTACTTCGCGGTGCTCGCGCAGCGCCATGCCTGGGCCGAACGCGAGTACGCCCGACTGCACGCCGACATCGTCGAGTCGAGGCTCATCGCCCGCGAGCGGGCGCAGGAGCGGGCCGCCCGGAAGCGGGCCTGGGTCCGCGACCGGATCGGCGGGCTGCACCTGCCGCGGCGCACGCCTCCCGCTCCCTACTGCGCCCGCGCCGCGGCGCGGTCCGTTCGCGCGGCGGGAGTCGTGCGATGAACCCCAAGGTGGGCAACCTCGTCATCGACTGCACCGACCTCGGCGCCATGGCGGCCTTCTGGGGCGGTCTCCTCGGGATGAAGACGACGGCGCGGAGCGACGACTGGCTCGACCTGGAACCCCTCGGGACGGGCGGGCCGGTCCTGTCGTTCCAGCTCGTCCCCGAGGGCAGGAAGGTCAAGAACCGGCTGCACCTGGACCTGGACGTCGCGGACATCCGCTCGGCCGGCGAGCGGGCGGCGAGCCTCGGCGCGACCCCGGCCGCCGGGCCCATGGGGAACCCGGGGCGCCCGTTCCAGGTCTGGCGTGACCCCGAGGGCAACGAGTTCTGCTTCTGCACCGCCTCATGACCGCGGAACGGCCCTAGGACCGCAGAACCGAGGCGAGGCGGCGCACGCCCTCGGCCAGCTCCGCCTCGGATGCCGCCGTCCCGTAGCTGAGCCGCAGGTGGGGGGCGGGCGCCTCGGCGGGGAAGAACGGCCGCCCCGCGTTGACCAGGACGCCGGCGCGCAGCGCGGCCTCGGCGAGCGCGGTGTCGTCGACGCCGTCCGGCAGCCGGGCCCAGAGGTGCAGCCCGCCCGCCGGGCGGCTCACCCGCAGCTCCGGCAGGTCGCGGGCGAGGGCGGTGAGGAGCGCGTCGCGGCGCGAGCGCAGGGCGGTCCGGACGGCTCGCAGGTGGCGCGGCCACCCGGGCGAGCTGACCAGTTCCAGCAGCGTCTCCTGCAGGGGCCTGGCGGGGAAGAACTCCTCGACGAGCTGCGTCGCGCGGATCCGCTCGGCGACCGGCCCCCGGGCGGCCACCGCGGCCACCCGCAGGCTGGGCGCGGTCGCCTTGGTGAGGGACGCGACGTGCACGACGCGGCCGTCGGCGTCCTGCTCGATCAGCGGCGGAGGGGGAGCGTCGATGCCGAGGTGCCGGGCGAAGTCGTCCTCCACCACGAACGCGCCCGCCGCGCGCGCCGCGTCCAGCACCCGCTCGCGCCGCTCGGCGGCCAGCACCGCGCCGGTCGGGTTGTGGAAGGCGGGCTGGGTGTAGAAGACCCGCGCCCCGCTCATCGCGAACGCCTCGGCCAGCAGGTCGGGACGGACGCCGTCCGCGTCCACCGGGACGGGGACCGGATGCAGCCCGCTCGCCCGCGCCACCGCCAGGACGCCCAGGTACGTCGGCGACTCGACCAGCACCGGGGCGCCCGGCGGGAGCAGCGCGCGCAGCACGGTCGTCAGCGACTGCTGGCCCCCGCTCGTGATCAGCACGTCGGCGGGGGAGACGGCGCCGCCGACCATGCGGGCGAACCAGGCGCGCAGCTCCGGCGATCCGCCGAGCCGCGGCATCTCCCAGGCGTCCGGGCGCCGGGCCGCCCGCGCGGCCGCCGTCGCGAGCGCCCGCACCGGCTGGAGCGTCGGGTGCAGGTAGCCGCCGCTGAGCGCGACCACGCCGTCCGGCGGCGGGGTGAGCAGCCACGACACCCCGGCCGGGTCGACGGACCGGTCGCCGAGCGTCACCGCCTGCCAGCCGAAGTCGGCCGGCTCCGCGGCGCTCCCGGCCCGCGGCGCGGCGAAGGCCCCGCTGCCCGGGCGCGTCACCACCAGCCCCTCGGCGGCCAGCAGCCCGAGCGCCCGCGACACCGTGACCGGGCTGACCCGGTGCCGCTCGACCAGCGCGCGGCTCGACGGGAGGCGCTCGCCGGGGCTCATCCGGCGGACCTCCGCGCGCAGCCGATCGGCCAGCGTCGCCACACTGCTATCGTCTTTCATGAAGCTTCAAGATAGCGCTACTGCGCCCGGGAGGGTAGCGGCGGGCACCTCCAGGGCGGGCCTCGGGCTCGCGGCACTTGGCGTCCTGACCTTCTCCCTCACCATTCCGACCACGGTCTTCGGCCTCGAAGGGCTCGACCCCTACGTGATCGGCATCGGCCGCTCCGCCGCCGCGAGCGTCCTCGCCGCCCTCGCACTGCTATCGGTCCGGGCGCGTCCGCCCCGCCGCGACCAGTGGGCGAGCTTCGCGGTCGTCGCGGCCGGAGTGATCTTCGGCTTCCCGCTGTTCTCCACGCTCGCGCTCGACCACGGCGCCTCCTCCGCCCACTCGGCCGTCGTCGTCGGGCTGCTGCCCGCCGCCACCGCCGTGCTCGGAGTCCTGCGCGCGGGGGAGCGCCCCTCCCGCGCCTTCTGGTTCGCGAGCGCGGCCGGGGCGGCCTGCGTCACCGGCTTCGCCCTGGTCCGCGGGGCGGGCCGCGTCACGCCCGCCGACCTGCTGCTGTTCACCGCCCTCCTCACCTGCGCCGCCGGCTACGCCGAGGGCGCGCGCCTGGCCCGCGACATGCCGGGCTGGCGCGTCATCTCCTGGGCGCTCGTCCTGGCGGCCCCCGTCACCGTCCCGGTCACCGGGGTGCTGCTCGCCACGACCCGCCCCGCCTGGACGGCCCACGCCGTCATCGGCTTCGGCTACGTGTCCGTCTTCTCCGCCTACCTCGGCTTCTTCGCCTGGTACGAGGGCCTGGCGCGGGCCGGGATCGCGCGCGCCAGCCAGATCCAGCTGACCCAGCCCATGCTCACCCTGTTCTGGTCGGCCGTCCTTCTCGGAGAGCGCGTCGACGCCACGACCGCGCTGGCGGCCGTGGCCGTGCTGGTCTGCGTGGCCCTCACCCAGCGCGCCCGCGTCCGGCGCACCCTGCCCGACGTCGCGCACGCCCGCGCGGCCGAGGCCTCGCCGGGCGTGCGCGGCGCGGGTGGGGTCAGTCCTTGACGATCTGGGCGAGAAGCGTGATGACCGCGACGCCCACCCCGATCGGGATCGCCAGATCCGGGGCGGCGGCGGTGAGGGCGGCGGCGCCGATCGCCACAAGGACGATCACGAGGGCCCGCGTGCTGATCAGGGGGCGGGGCTCACCCTGCCTCGGTGGGACTCGCATGCCGGTTGACCTCCATCCGTGCTGGACGGTAAGGACCGAGCGGCTCCCCATCGAGACCAACGGGCCGACACCACGAGCCGCCTCGTGAATACAAGGTTCCCCCGTTGTCAACCGCCGCCGCGCGCGGCGCGCGATCACGCCCCAACCATGATCGTTTTATGGCCGGATCGTGGGACGCGGCTGGGTCGCCGCTGGGACGGCGGGCGCTCGGCGCCCGGCTTCTCCGACATGATTGCGTGATGCGCGTCATCGGGCGGATCGGTCGGATTCTGGGATGGGCGGCGGCCTGCGTGCTCGGCCTCGCCGCCCTGGTGCTCGCCGGGGCCTGGGTGTGGTGGCAGCCCGAGCCGGAGGCGCGCGGCACCGAGGCCAACGCGCTCTGGGCGCGGCACCAGTGGGTGGGGGAGTCTCACAGCGATGCCGAGTACCGGGCCCTCGGGCAGCTGCTGAAAGAGAATCGCATCACCGACGTCTTCTTCCACGCGGGACCGTTCGAGGCGGACGGCACCGTGCCCGAGGCCAAGTACCGCTACGCGCGGCAGCTCCTCGCCGCCATGCGCCGGTACGCGCCGGGCGTCCGCGCGCAGGCGTACCTGGGGCAGATCCGGATGGTGAACGGCAAGGGCGTCATCGACCTGGACGACCCCGCCGTGCGGACCCGGGTGCTCGGGACGGACGCGGCCCTCCTCGACCTGGGGTTCGACGGCATCCACTACGACTTCGAGCCCATCTACCCCGACGACCGCGCGTTCCTCACGCTCATGGACGCCACCCGCGAGCTGACGCGGTCGAAGGGGAGGCTGCTGTCGGTGGCGCTGGAGCAGCAGACCCTCATGGACGCGGCCCAGCCGGTCTACAAGGCGCTGATCCCGCGCACGGGGAAGATCCACTACCCGCCGCGCCCCACGCGGGACTTCCTGCGCGCCGTCGCCGACCGCGCCGACCAGGTCGCGATCATGACCTACGACGTGTCGCTGCCCACGCGCTCCCTCGCCGGGTGGCACTTCGCCCGGCACACCCGCACGACGCTGGAGCTCATCGGCGACCGCACGACGGTCTTCATGGGCGTCCCCACCTACCGGCCCCTCATGGAGTGGGCCGAGGACCTCACGGTCGCCCTGCGCGGCGTCCGGCGCGGAGTCGACGATCTGGAGCGTCCGCCCAGGCGCCCGTACGGCGTCGGCGTGTACGCGGACTGGACGACCAGCCCGGCCGAATGGTCACGTTACCGCGCCACCTGGCTACCCCGAGCGACAGGAAGTTTTGGCGGCTGAGAAACCCCCGCCGCGACGTTCCGAAACTCGCGTATCCCCAGGTAAAAAGGGGTGGATACCCGCACAATCCTGGGGGTAGTGGAGGGTGCGGAAGGTCAAGCCTCGACAGGCGGATGGCAAAGGGAAGTGGGGACGGGCCGATGGGCACTCAGCAGTCCGCGCGGCACGACGCCGACCGTATCGGCGCACTGGCGGCCGAGTTCGCCGGGTGGCGGATCGGCCGCGGCGGGTCCGGGCAATGGTGGGCCGTCCGGGGGAACGATCTCGTGCGCACGCACGACGTCGAGGAGCTCCGCGTCCGCCTGCATGAGATGACCGCTGGGTCACGTTATCCAACCGAGTCCGGGACGTGGCCGGACTGACCCCGTAACGCGGCATTTGCGTGCCACGATGTCGGTTGTGGGAGCCGCCGCCACGCGTACCCCCGAGCGTGTGGCGGCGGCTTCCTCCTGTTTTATCCCGTTCCGCTTCGACCTGCGGGTCCAAGTGGAACGGCCGGAACGGTACCGTTCGTTGCATGGCACCCAGCACATCCACTGACGCTCCGTTCGGACGGATGCTGACCGCCATGGTCACCCCGTTCCTGCCGGACGGCGGCGTCGACTACGACGGCGCCGCGCGCCTCGCGACCCACCTGGTCGACGAGCGGCGCCATGACGGTCTCGTCGTCAACGGGACGACAGGCGAGTCGCCCACGACGAGCGACGAAGAGAAGAGCACGCTTCTGCGCGCGGTCATCGAGGCGGTCGGCGACCGCGCCGTGATCGTCGCCGGTGCCGGGACCAACCACACCGAGCACAGCCTGAAACTCGCCCGGCAGGCCGAGGCCGCGGGCGCGCACGGCCTGCTCGTGGTCACGCCGTACTACAACAAGCCCCCGCAGGAGGGCCTCGTCCGCCACTTCACCGCGGTGGCCGACGCGACGGCGCTGCCCACCATGCTGTACGACATCCCGGGGCGCGCCGGGGTGCCGATCCAGAACGACACGCTCGTGCAGCTCGCCGAGCACCCGCGGATCGTCGCCGTCAAGGACGCCAAGGGCGACCTGTTCGGCGCGTCCAGGGTGATGGCCGAGACCGACCTCGTCTGGTACTCCGGTGACGACAACCTCAACCTGCCGTGGCTGTCGGTGGGGGCGGCGGGGTTCGTCAGCGTGATCGGCCATGTCGTGGGCACCGAGCTCCATGAGATGATCGACGCATACCGCGCCGGCGAGCACGGGCGGGCGCTGGAGATCCACCGGCGCCTGCTGCCCGTGGTCGCCGCCATCATGACCCGTACGCAGGGCGCCATCGCCGTCAAGGCAGCGCTGAACCTGCTCGGCCTCCCCGGAGGCGGCCCGCTCCGCGCGCCGCTGGTGGAGGCCCCGCCGGAGTTCGCGGCGCGCCTGCGCGAAGACCTCACGATAGGGGGAGTCAAAGTGCCTGAGGTCGTCATCCCGGAGGTCGCCCGGTGAGCCATCCTCACCCGGAGCTCTCGGAACCGCCCGCCCCGCCCAAGGACGGTCTGCGGATCGTCGCGCTCGGCGGGCTGGGGGAGATCGGCCGCAACATGACGGTGTTCGAGTACGGCGGACGCCTGCTCATCGTCGACTGCGGCGTGCTCTTCCCCGAGACCGAGCAGCCCGGCGTCGACCTGATACTGCCCGACTTCGAGTACATCAGGGACCGGCTGGACGACATCGAGGCCGTCATCGTCACGCACGGCCACGAGGACCACATCGGCGCCGTCCCGTACCTGCTGCGCGAGCGCCGCGACATCCCGCTGGTCGGCTCGCGGCTGTCGCTGGCGCTGCTGGAGGCCAAGCTCACCGAGCACCGCATCAAACCGGTGACCCACGTGGTCGCGGAGGGCGAGCGCCGCTCGTTCGGGCCGTTCGACTGCGAGTTCCTCGCCGTCAACCACTCCATCCCGGACGCGCTCGCCGTCGCCGTCCGCACGGCCGCCGGGCTCGTCCTGCACACCGGCGACTTCAAGATGGACCAGCTCCCGCTGGACGGCCGGCTCACCGACCTGCCCGGGTTCGCCCGGCTCGGCGCCGAGGGCATCGACCTGCTGATGTCGGACTCGACGAACGCCGAGGTGCCCGGCTTCGTCACCAGCGAGCGCAACATCGGCCCGGTCGTCGACGAGGTGTTCCGCACCGCGCAGGGGCGGCTCATCGTCGCCTGCTTCGCCTCGCACATCCACCGCGTCCAGCAGGTCCTGGACGCCGCCGTCGCCAACGGCCGCAAGGTCTGCTTCGTCGGGCGGTCCATGGTCCGCAACATGGGCGTCGCGCGCGAACTCGGGTACCTGAACGTCCCCGACGACATCATGGTCGAGCAGAAGGTGATCGACGACATCCCCGGCGACCGGCTCGTGCTGGTGTGCACCGGGTCGCAGGGCGAGCCGATGTCGGCGCTGTCGCGGATGGCCAACCGCGACCACTCGATCCGCATCACCGAGCGCGACACCGTGATGCTCGCGTCGTCGCTGATCCCGGGCAACGAGAACGCGGTCAACCGCGTCATCAACGGCCTCACCCGGTGGGGCGCCCGCATCGTCCACAAGGGCAACGCGCTCGTGCACGTGTCCGGGCACGCCTCGGCCGGCGAGCTGCTGTACGTGCTCAACGTGACCAAGCCGGCGAACTTCATGCCCATCCACGGCGAGTGGCGGCACCTGCGGGCGCACGCCAAGCTCGCCGCGCTCACCGGCGTGCCGGAGGACGGCATCGTCATCGCCGAGGACGGCGTCGTCGTCGACCTCGTGGACGGCCAGGCCAAGATCGTCGGCGCGGTGCCCGCCGGGTACGTGTACGTGGACGGCCTGTCGGTCGGCGAGGTCACCGAGACCTCCCTGAAGGACCGGCGCATCCTCGGCGAGGAGGGGTTCGTCTCCATCGTCATCGGCCTCGACTCCACCTCCGGCAAGCTCGTCGCCGGTCCCGAGGTGCACGCCCGCGGCGCCGGCATCGTCAACGAGGACTTCAACGAGGTCATCGCGCGGATCGAGGACGTGCTGCGGAACGCCGCCGGCGACGGCGTGAACGACGTGCACCAGATCAGCCAGCTGATCCGGCGCACCGTCGGCAAGTGGGTCAGCGAGAACTACCGCCGCCGCCCGATGATCATTCCGGTGGTCGTGGAGGTCTAGCGGCGGCTCGGACGGACGGGGGGCCCGCGGCCCTCCGTCCGTCCGACACGCCCGCCCGCCATCCCCGGAACCGCGAGGGTCCTTGGTTACTCTCATAACCATGGCCACACGTGCGTCTGGAGGCGCGAAAGCCTCCTCGCGTGCGGGGGGCACGGCGGCTCGCAAGCCCGCAGGTACGGCCCCCCGGAAGCGACCGAGCGGCAACTCCAAGGGGGGCCGCGGCTCGGGCCGTGGGCGCCCCCCGCAGAAGCCCGACCCGATCCCCCAGGCGGTCCTCGGGTTCTTCAAGCTCCTGTTCAAGCTGTACCTGCTGGCGGCGGTCGCGGTCGGGTCGGTGTTCCGCGCCTACGGGAACGGGGCCCGCGGCCTCGACCCCGAGCACCGCCGCGACGGGCTGGGGCTGGCGCTGCTCGGCTCGTCCATCGTGCTGGCCTCCGTCACCTGGTTCCGGCCCGACGGCGTCGTCACCATCGCGCTGGAGAAGGTGGTGCGCGGCGGTCTCGGCATCATGGCGATGGTCCTGCCCGTGCTGCTGGCGCTGCTGGCGTGGCGGACGCTGCGCCACCCCGAGCACCACGAGGACACCGGCCGCATCGTCATCGGCATCACCGCGCTCGCCGCGGGCGTCCTCGGCATCCTGCACATCGCCGCCGGCGTCCCCTCCCCGGCCAAGGACATGGAGGGCGTCCGCGAGGCCGGCGGCGTGGTCGGCTGGCTCGTGTCGGCCCCGCTGGACGCGGCGCTGAGCGGGTGGGTGGCCGTCCCGCTGCTGCTGCTCCTGTCCGGGTTCGGGCTGCTGGTCGTCACCGCGACGCCGATCGCGAAGGTCCCCGAGCGGGTCGCCGACCTGTGGGCGATGGCCACGCTGCAGAGCCGCCCCGAACGCCCGTCCGCGGGCGAGGCCGGGGAGGAGGGCGCGCCGAAGAAGCGGCGCCGCAAGAGCAAGGGCGAGGACGGCGACGAGCTGGAGGTCGGCGAGCACTCCAAGCCGTACGACACTCCGCTGCTGGAGGACCAGCCGAAGAAGGCCGACCGGCCACGCCGCGACCTCGCCGACGAACTGTTCGAGCCCGACCCGTTCGGCGCGCACGTCCCGCCCCCGGCCCCGCCCGCCGACGATCCGATGGACGAGCACGTCGCCGGCGAGTCCATGGCCCCCGATCCGGCGGCCGACCCCCTGGCCGGGGAGGAGCGCGAGGCCGAGCACCACGAGGTGCGCGACCCGACGCCGGCCCCGCGCCGCACCGAGCAGCTCCCGCTGTCGTCGTCCGGCGAGATCTACGTGCTGCCCGATCCGGCGGCGTTGCGGCCCGGGAGTGTGTCCAAGCCGCGGACGAAGGCCAATGACACGGTGGTGAACGCGCTGACGGGGGTGTTGGAGCAGTTCGATATCGATGCGCAGGTGACGGGGTTCACGCGGGGGCCGACGATCACGCGGTACGAGATCGAGCTGGGTCCGGCGGTGAAGGTGGAGAAGGTCACCGCGCTGACCAAGAACATCGCCTATGCGGTGAAGAGCGCTGATGTGCGCATCATCTCGCCGATTCCCGGTAAGTCGGCGATCGGGGTGGAGATCCCCAACACCGACAAGGACATCGTCAGTCTGGGTGACGTGCTGCGCTCGCCGGCCGCGACGAACGAGCATCATCCGATGATCGTGGGGCTGGGCAAGGACGTCGAGGGGCGCACGGTGGTGGCGAACCTGGCGAAGATGCCGCACATCCTGATCGCGGGCGCGACCGGGGCCGGGAAGTCGACGTGCATCAACGGGTTGATCACCTCGATCCTGATGCGCGCGACCCCTGACGAGGTGCGGATGATTTTGGTCGATCCCAAGCGGGTCGAGCTGACGATGTACCAGGGGATCCCGCACCTGATCACGCCGATCATCACCAACCCCAAGAAGGCCGCCGAGGCGCTGGAGTGGGTGGTGGGGGAGATGGACCGCCGCTACGACGACCTGGCGGCGTCGGGGTACCGGCACATCGACGACTTCAACAAGGCGGTGAAGGCGGGCAAGCTGGTCCCGCCGCCCGGCAGCGAGCGCGTCTACACCCCTTACCCGTACATGCTCGTCATCGTCGACGAGCTGGCCGATCTGATGATGGTCGCGCCGCGCGACGTGGAGGACTCGGTCGTGCGCATCACCCAGCTCGCCCGCGCCGCCGGGATCCACCTGGTCCTGGCGACGCAGCGGCCGTCGGTGGACGTGGTGACGGGGCTGATCAAGGCCAACGTGCCGTCCCGGCTGGCGTTCGCGACCTCCTCGCTGTCCGACAGCCGCGTCATCCTCGACCAGCCGGGCGCGGAGAAGCTCGTCGGGCAGGGCGACGCCCTGTTCCTGCCGATGGGCGCGAGCAAGCCCATGCGCCTCCAGAACGCCTACGTCTCCGAGAAAGAGATCCACAGCGTCGTCGACCACTGCAAGGGGCAGATGGAGGCGAGCTACCGGGAGGACGTCGCCGCGGCCGGCGCGCCGAAGAAGGAGATCGACGAGGAGATCGGCGACGACATGGACCTGCTCGTCCAGGCGATCGAGCTGGTCGTGTCCACCCAGTTCGGGTCGACGTCGATGCTGCAGCGCAAGCTGCGCGTCGGGTTCGCCAAGGCCGGGCGGCTGATGGACCTGATGGAGAGCCGCGAGATCGTCGGGCCCAGCGAGGGCTCCAAGGCGCGGGACGTGCTGGCCAAGCCGGACGACCTCCCCGGGGTGCTCGCGGAACTGCGCGGCGGCGGCTGAGCGCGGTGCCGGGGCATTGCGGAATGATGCGAAATCTTGCCCAGTTTCGAACGTGTTGGCTGTCGCCGAACGGGCAGGCCCGTTCCTAGACTGGTCTCACAGTCGTGCGAGATCGGCCACGAGCTCCTCAGAGGAGGCCCGGCGTGAGCATCGGTGAGACCTTGGCGGAGGAGCGTCAGCGGGCCGGTCTCTCGGTGACACAGGTGAGCCTCCAGACGCGCATACGCGAGACCGTCGTCCGCAGCATGGAGGCCGACGACTTCTCCGCGTGCGGGGGCAACTTCTACGCCCGCGGCCACATCCGCAGCATCTCCCGCGTGATCGGCATCGATCCGGAGCCGCTCGTCGCCGAGTTCGACGCCGCGCACGGCGGCGCCCCGCAGCCGGTCTCGGCGGTGTCGGCGTTCGAGCCGGAGCAGCCGGTCGCGTTCCGCGAGCGCCGGTCGCCGAACTGGAGCGCGGGAATGGCGCTCGCCCTCGCGCTCGTGGTCATCTACGGGATCGTCCAGGTGGTCGGGCACGGCGGCGGCGGCGAGCGGCGCACCGCCCGGCAGGTCGCCGGGACGCCCGCGCCGTCCACCCCGTCCGCCGCGCCGGCCCCGCCCAGGAGCAGCGCCCCGGTCGCGGAGGCGCCGCGCACCAAGGTCGAGGTGCGGGTCGAGGCCAAGCGGACGACGTGGCTGAACGTCCAGGGCGACCAGGGCAGGTCGCTGTTCAGCGGCATGATCCGTGAGGGCGACCAGAAGAGCTTCACCGCCAAGAAGAAGGTCCGGCTCGTGATCGGCGTCGGCGGCAGCGTCAACCTGACCGTCAACGGCAAGGACCTCGGCTCGCCCGGCAAGGGCAAGGGCGTCCAGCGGCTGACCTTCGACCGCGGCGACCCCGAGTCGGCCTGATCCGGAGCCGGCGGGCCCGTGCGTCCCGCCGCACGCCGGGACGCCCCGTGAGGATGCCGCGGGCCGATGGTCGGCATCGGAGCGGAGGCCCATTACCTTAGGGGCATGTCCACTCGCCGCAAGGTCTCACTCATCACGCTCGGCTGCGCCCGCAACGAGGTCGATTCCGAGGAGCTCGCCGCGCGCATCGAGGACGCGGGCTGGGACCTGGCGGACGGCGCGGACGGCGCCGACGTGGTGGTCGTCAACACCTGCGGATTCATCGAGGCGGCCAAGAAGGACTCCATCGACACGCTGCTGGCCGCGCACGACTCCGGCGCCAAGGTCGTCGCCGCGGGGTGCATGGCCGAGCGGTACGGCAGCGAGCTGGCCGAGGCGCTGCCCGAGGCCGACGCGGTGATCGGCTTCGACGACTACACCGCGATCGGCGAGCGCCTCGACGACGTCATGGCCGGGCGCAGGCGCGACGCGCACACCCCGCGCGACCGCCGCACCCTCCTGCCGATCAGCCCGGTCGAGCGCCAGCGGGCGCACGGCTCCCACGTCCCGGGCCACGGCGGGCAGGACGACCTGCCGGACGGCGTGGCCCCGGCGTCGGGTCCGCGGGTGCTGCGGCGGCGCCTTGGCGGCGGCCCGGTCGCGCCGCTGAAGCTGGCGTCCGGCTGCGACCGGCGCTGCACGTTCTGCGCGATCCCCGCGTTCCGCGGCGCGTACGTGTCGCGCCCGCCCGCGGAGGTGCTGGAGGAGGCGCGCTGGCTCGCCGACCACGGCGTCCGCGAGCTGGTCCTCGTCAGCGAGAACTCCACGTCCTACGGCAAGGACCTCGGCGACCTGCGGGCGCTGGAGAAGCTGCTGCCGGAGCTCGCCGCCGTCGACGGCGTCGAGCGGGTGCGGGTCAGCTACCTGCAGCCCGCCGAGACGCGCCCCGGCCTCATCGAGGCGATCTGCGGCACGCCCGGCGTCGCGCCGTACTTCGACATGTCCTTCCAGCACGCGAGCGGCCCGGTGCTGCGCTCCATGCGCCGGTTCGGCGACCGGGAGCGGTTCCTCGGGCTGCTGGACCAGATCCGGGCGCTGGCTCCGGAGGCGGGCGTGCGCTCCAACTTCATCGTCGGCTTCCCCGGCGAGACCGACGACGACTTCGAGGAGCTGGTGGAGTTCCTGTCCGCAGCCCGGCTCGACGCCGTCGGCGTGTTCGGCTACTCCGACGAGGAGGGCACGGAGGCCGCGAACCTGGACGGCAAGCTCGACCCGGCCGACGTCGCCGCCCGCGTGGAGGAGCTGTCCGGCCTCGCCGAGGAGCTGACCGCGCAGCGCGCCGAGGACCGCGTCGGCTCCGTGGTCCGCGTCCTGCTGGAGGACAAGGCCGACCAGGCCGGGGACGGGGCGCGGGACGGCGGCTTCGAGGGCCGCGCCGAGCACCAGGCGCCCGAGGTGGACGGGACGGTCCTGGTGCGCGGCGAGGGGCTCGCGCTGGGCGACATCGTGGAGGCCCGGGTCGTGGGCAGCGACGGGGTGGACCTCGTCGCGGACGTCTCGTGATCGCCGGCACGCCCGAGCCGGTCGCGGGCACGCCGGATCCGCCACAGGCCGGCGTGTGGAACATCGCCAACGCGCTCACGCTCCTGCGGATCGCGCTGGTGCCGCTCTTCGTCTGGCTGTTCTTCCTGGACGGCACCGGCTGGCGGTTCGCCGCCTTCGCCGTGTTCGCGGTCGCCTCGATCACCGACAAGATCGACGGCGACATCGCCCGGGCGCGCGGCCTCGTCACCGACTTCGGCAAGATCGCCGACCCGATCGCGGACAAGGCGCTCACCGGGGCGGCGCTGATCAGCCTGTCGGCGATGGGCGAGCTGTGGTGGTGGGTGACCGCCGCCATCCTCGTCCGCGAGATCGGCATCACGGTGATGCGGTTCGTCGTCATCCGCCGCGGCGTGATCCCGGCGAGCAAGGGCGGCAAGCTGAAGACGACGCTCCAGGTCTTCGCCATCGGCTTCTACATCCTGCCGGGCCCCCTGGACTACCTGCGCTGGGTCACGATGGGCGCGGCGCTCGTCGTCACGGTCGTCACCGGGATCGACTACGTCGTCCAGGCCTGGCGCATGCGCCGCACGTCCGACGAGACCTCCTGAGCAAGGGCGCGTCGCGAGCCGTCAGGAGGCGGTGAGCTCGTCGCCCACGCGGAGGGCGCCGAGCGCGCGGGGCACGCCGAGCCTTCCGAACATGATCTCGCGGGCGCCGTCGAAGCGCTCCGCGCGGTACCGGGCGAGAGCGCGCAGCGGCTCGGGAGACCGCCGGGCGGTGTCCTGGTCGGTGTTGACGATGACGCACCGGCCGCACGGCCTCACGAGCTCGATGTCCACCTGGTCGCCGCGCAGCCGGGTGACGGAGTCCTCGCCGTAGGGGCCGAGCCCGCGCAGGACGATGTTGGGACGGAAGCGCGCCATCGGGAGGCGGGCGTCCATCCGCCGGTTCAGGTCGTCGAGCGACTCCTCCGACAGCACCGAGACGGGGTAGCCGTCGGCGTACGTCAGGGTGCCGCCGCCGAGCGCGGTGGGGCGCGTCCCGGTGAAGCGGACGAGCCTGCAGGGGAGTCCCAGGGTCTCGGAGAACCAGCCGGCCGCCTCGTCGCCCTGGTCTACTCCCCGGCACGGACCGCGGTGCACGGTGACGTCGCGGGCGGGGCCCTCCACCGCCACGCAGATCAGGGGCGCGGGTGCGAGCGCGGAGTGGACGACGAGCTTCACACCGTCGAACGCGGGATGGAGCAGCGCCAGTTCGGGGACTTCTCGCTGCGACAGATGCCGCCCGTCAGGACGGACGAGCATGAACTCCCGGTCGTGGCGCAGCCCGTCCGGCGAGAGCTCGGCCTCGGCGGCCGGGACCGCCCCCGCGCTCTTGACCGGGAAGACGTTCAGGGCGGCGACAACGGCGATCATGCGTCGGACGTTACGGACCGGCCGGCCGGGCGGCCAGGCGTACGGGCGATACTTGACGCGGATACGTCAGCTTGGAGGCCGAGGGCATGACCGCGCAGGACTTCACCTACCCGGAGGTCGGCGCGACGCGTGACGCCGAACGCCCGGCCGGGTACCGGCACATGCGGCAGCGGACGCTCGTCGGGCGGGGTCCCGCGTCCTTCCGGAACGCCGCGGACGCGGTCATGGAGTTCTGGATGCACCGGGCGCTGCCGGTCCGGGTGGAGGCGTCGGCGCCGCGCGCCGCACCCGGGGTGAGCGTCGTGATCGGGCTGGGCGCCGGGCCGCTGCGCCTGAAGGCGCCCTGCCGGATCGTGTGGACGCGGGAGGAGGAGCGCTACGCCGGATGGGCGTACGGCACGCTCCCGGGCCACCCGGAGGCGGGGGAGGAGGCGTTCGTCGTGCACCTGGACGACGAGGGCGACGTGTGGCTGACGGTCACGGCCTTCAGCCGTCCGGCGACGGCGGCCGCGAGGCTGGCCGGCCCGCTCGGGCGCGTGTTCCAGCGGGCCTATGCCCGCCGCTGCGGAACCGTGCTGCGCCGGCTGGCGCGGGATTAGGTGGGCCGCGGGACCACGCCCACCCCGGTCGTGGCCCCGCGGCCCCGCTTTAGGGGCGCCCCCGCGCTATTCGATTATCCCTGCCGGCGTCCCCGTGCACGAATCGGCGGAATGAGTTTTGACTCACAATGTGACCTGCGCTTCTCGCCATTGTCGGCGGCCGGGGCCGATGACGTGCTGCGACGATGCGCGTCCCGGGCGGCGTCCCGGCCGCGCGCAGCGTCCGGCGCGGTCCGGGCTCGGCGGACATAAACGCGGCCGTCTCTTTTCGCGACGACGGAAAAGCGTTATGCCGGTGGGGCGGGTGTGAAGGCGGGGATCCGGCGGCGTCCTCATTCGGTCGGTTTTTCCGGTGAACCGGCGATCCGCCGGGCCCGTCGCGGGCCCGCGACGGTAGATTCGAGGACGCTCGCGCGAGGCGGCGGATCCCGCGCGGCGGGGACGGATGGGGACGCGATGCGGGTCGAACTGCTCACCGTGGGGGACGAACTGCTCCTCGGCGACACGATCAACGGGAACGCCGCGTGGCTCGGCCGCCGGCTCGCCGACCACGGCGTCGAGGTCACACGCAGCGTGGTCGTCGGCGACGAGCTCGACGTGATCGTCGCGGCGGTGGAGTCCGCGCTCGACCGGGCCGACGCGGTCATCACGACCGGCGGGCTCGGCCCCACCTACGACGACGTGACGCGCGACGCCCTCGCCAAGGCGGCGGGCGTCGCCCTGGTCCGCGACCCGGAGCTGGAGCGGCGGCTGCGCGAGCGGGTCGCGCGGGCCGGCCGCGAGCTGCAGCCGATGGCGCTGCGCATGGCGGACGTCCCCGAGGGCGCGCGGCTGCTGGCCAACTCCGCCGGCTCGGCTCCCGGCCTGCGCGTCGAGCTGCCCGGCGGGGTCGCCTACGCGCTGCCGGGCGTGCCGTTCGAGATGCGCACGATCATGGACGAGGTCGTCCTGCCGGAGCTCGCGGAGGTCGCCGGGCTGCCGTCCGTCGCGCGCCGCACGCTGCGCACCGCCCGGCTGTGGGAGTCGGTCATCGCGACCCGCCTGGCCGAGGTGGAGGCGATGGACGGGGTGAAGCTCGCCTACCTGCCCGACCCCGCCGAGGTGAAGATCCGGATCACCGTGGCCGGCCGGGACGCCGCCGGGCGGCTGGCGGACGTGGAGTCGCGCGTCCGGGAGCTGCTCGGCCCGTCGGTCTACGGGGTCGACGACGAGTCACTCGGCCTGGTCGTGCACCGGCTGCTCCTGGAGCGGGGCGAGACCGTCGCCACGGCCGAGTCGCTGACCGGCGGCCTCATCGGCGCCGAGCTGACCGCGACGCCGGGGTCGTCCGGCACCTACGCGGGCGGCATGGTGACCTATGCGACCGACCTGAAGCAGAGGCTGCTCGGCGTGCCGGGCGACCTGCTCGCCGAGCACGGGGCCGTCCACCCGGACGTGGCCGCCGGGATGGCCGCGGGCGTCCGGGACGCGGTCGGGGCGACGTACGGGCTCGCGGTCACGGGCGTCGCCGGCCCCGATCCACAGGACGGCCGTCCCGTGGGAACGGTCTATATCGGCCTGGCCGGACCTGGAGACTCGCTGACGGTGGTCGGACCGAAACTCCCGGTGCCCGGGACGGGGCCGGAGATCCGTGCGGTGATCCGTCGGATGGCCGTCGTGCACGCGCTTGAGCTGCTGAGACGCCGGCTGCTGGGACTTGACGTCGCCGACGGGAGCGGAGAGGCTCGGGCAGATCGGGAAGATCGGGGCTGATTACAGCGTTACGTTGCGAGCGAACACGAAATCAACGGTCTGCCACCGCCGCCGCCAAGGCGGGTACGGTGGAACCGGCAGATGGTCCGAACTGAGGGAGGGAGCGAGACGATGGTCCTGCTTCGCCAGCTGCTCGGTGACGTACTGCGGCAGCTGCGGCTGCGCCAGGGACGCACCCTCCGTGAGGTGTCCGCGGCAGCGCGGGTGTCACTCGGCTACCTCTCCGAGGTCGAGCGGGGTCAGAAAGAGGCCTCTTCGGAGTTGCTGTCCTCTATCTGCAAGGCCCTGGGCGTCCCGCTGTCGCATGTGCTGAGGGAAGTCGCGGATCAGCTTGCCCTCGCCGAGCTGCAGCACGAGCCCGTCATGGCGGGTGCGCCGGAGCACGAGCGCATCTCCGCCGAGAGCATTCCGGAGACCCCGGAGGAGATCACCGGCGAGCTTCGCGCCGACATGGTCGCCGCCTGACCGTTTCCGGCGAGTTCATGCCCCGACCCGGGGTCGCGGGTGTGCGCGGCCTCACGGCATGAACTCGGCATTCCCGGGGAGCTTCCCGTGTTGTAACGGATAACCGTAACGATGCGGAAGGAGCCCGTTCATGGCGTCGGTCAAGAGCCCGCTCAACGACGCGGCACTGAAGGCCGCCGGGGACGCTTTGCAGGGCGCTCTCATCGATCTGATCGATCTCGCTCTGGTCGCCAAGCAGGCGCACTGGAACCTCACCGGACGCAACTTCAAGGTCGTCCACGAGCACCTCGACGAGATCGTCGCGCTGGCCCGCAGCGGCCAGGACGACGTCGCCGAGCGCGCCGTGGCGATCGGGGCGAACCCCGACGGCCGCGTGCGCACGGTCGCCGACCGTACGACGATCCCGCAGCTGGAGGCCGGCTACCTCGCCGACGACAAGGTCGTCGCCGCGATCACCGACATCCTCGCGCAGATCATCGCGCGGTTCCGGGAGCGCATCGAGGCGACCGACGAGCCGGACCCGGTGACGCAGGACCTGCTCATCAGCATCACCGCCGAGCTCGAGAAGCAGCACTGGATGTTCCAGGCGCAGACCTGACCCACCGGCGAAGACCCCGGCCCGCCGCCTGGCGAGGACCGGGGTTTTCTGCGTTCCGCCCCGATTTGATCCACGATCTGCGGATTATGAGGGATGCACGCACTCTCCCGAGCCCTGCCGCTCGCCGCCGCCCTGCTCGCGCTGGCCGCCTGCGGCTCCGGAAGCGACGGCGCGGGCCGTCCCTGCACGATGATCGGATCCGAGGCCGGCGTGAACCTGGTCGTCCCCGACGGCTCCCGCGTCGCCGCCGCCTCCCTGCGGGCGTGCTGGAACGGGACGTGCCAGGACCCCCGGATCGAGCTGGCGCCGACCTCGAAGGCCGTCTCGACCGGCTGCGACGGCGACGGCCCCGACGCCGTCTGCGGCGCCTCCGCGTCGCCGGACGGCGGCAAGTCGGGCTTCGCGCGGCTCCCCGGCCTCCCCAAGGAGCCCGTCGACATCACCCTCAAGCTGCGCGACGCGAAGGGCCGGACCTCCCTCACCCAGCGCCTCGACGTCACACCGAAAGCCACGTTCCCCAACGGACCCCACTGCGGCGAAGGCCCCCCGCAGGTGGTGCTGACCGTGGCGAACGGGCGGGTGACCGTCCGCTGATCAGAGATGCGCCAGGACGGTCTCGGCGAACTCGACGGCGAGCGGGCTCAGGGCGTCCCAGCGGCGCGCCGCCCATCCGGCGGTGAGCGGCGGCAGCTCCGGGATCGGAACCAGCCGGACGTCTCCCGGCCCCGCTCCCCATCCGGGCAGTGCGGGCAGGATCGCCTGGCCGAGGTCCAGTTCGGCCAGCAGGAGCGCGGTGTCCCAGTCGGCGACGCTCGTGGTGGACGCGAGCCGCACTCCGTGGCGTTCCAGATGCATCTCCAGATGGACGCGGGACGTCGAGTGCGCGGGCAGTTCGATGTAGCGGATCGCGGCCAGTTCGCCCAGCGCCACGGACGCCCGCGAGGCGAGCGGGTCGTCCGCGTGCACGGCGAGCACCCACGGCAGCTCGCACGACGCCCGCTGCTCGACGCCCTCCAGCGCCGGCCCGATCGTCACCCACGCCAGATCCGCCGTGTGCGACCGGACCGCCTCCAGACACCGGCGGCTCGACCCGGCGGTCTCGAACTGGAGCGCCGCGTCGGGGTGCCGGTCCCGGAACTCCGCCACCCCCGCCGCCATGAAATGCCGCACGGTCGTGGCCCCGGTCGCGACCCGGACGGTGCCCCCCACCCCCCGCCGAAGATCGTCGAGCTGGCGCAGCGCGGCGTCCAGCCCGGCGATCCCCTCCCGCGCCGCCTCGTGAAGGACGCGTCCCGCGCGGGTCGGAGCCACCCCGCGCGGCCGCCGCTCCAGCAGCACGAGCCCGGTCTCGCGTTCGAGCCGCTTGACGTGCTGACTGACGGCCGACTGGCTGCACGACAGCTCCCGCGCCACCGCGCTCAGGTTCCCCGCCGCACAGACCGCTACGAACACACGGAGATCGTCCAAAGTCACCCATCCAAGCTAGACCTTGGAGAAGTCCAACAAAACCCGAGAATTGACTTGGAACACGGACCGGCGCAGGCTCTGCGCAAGGGCGCAGGATCCGGCGACCCGGAAAGGCGGCGACCCGCCCTGGGCTCTCAGGGGGCAGGGCGGGCGCCGACCGGCTGGCAGTGCGGGCACCAGAAGGTCGCCCGCTCATCCTGCTCCGCCCGCTCGATCCGCGTTCCGCACCTGCGGCACGGACGTCCGGCGCGCCCGTACACCCAGTGCTCCCGGCCGCGCCCCAGCTCACCGGTCGTGATGTGGCCGTGCCGCTCCTTGTTGGCCTCCAGAAGGCGGTGAGAGAGCTGCACAAGCCCCAGGATGTCGGGAACGTTCCGCACGGCGGTCCACGGGTTCACGCCCCGCAGGAACAGAACCTCGGCCTTGTAGACGTTGCCGATTCCCGCGACCCTCGTCTGGTCGAGCAGCGCCTCCCCGATCGCCCGCTCCGGCTCCTCCGCCAGCCGCGCGACGGACTCGGCCGCCAGCTCCGGCCCCCACGCCGGATCGAGGAGGTCCGGCCCGAGGTGCCCGACCGCCGCGGCCTCATCGTCGGTGCGCAGCAACTCGACCACCCCCAGCGAGTACCCGACCGCCTGCCACTCCGCGTTCGCCAGCACGAGCCGCACCCGGTGGTCGCGCGGCGGAGGCCCGGCCCTGCGGATCTGCCAGCGCCCCTCCATCTTCAGGTGGGTGTGGACGGTCAGCCCGCCTTCCACCCGCACCAGGAGATGCTTGCCGCGCGAGACCGCGTCCAGGACGGTCCGTCCGCGCAGGTCGACCGTCGCGTACCTCGGCACACGGAAGTCCGAGCGCGTCAGCACCCGCCCCTTCAGCGCCTCGCGCAGGCGCCGGGCGGTCAGCCAGACGACGTCGCCCTCGGGCATGTCAGATCAGCGAGGGGCTTTCCCAGGCGGACGGGTCCTCGGTCAGTTTCTGGACGGACGGCGGGAGCTCGCCGGCGGCGATGTGCGCGAGCGTGACCTGCTCCAGGATCGACCGCTCGCTGGCGCGCAGCGCGATCCACACCTCCTGCAGGGACCGCGCGGGCCCCTCGTACCCCACGTGCTCGGGCCGCTCGCCCCGCACGCCGAGCAGCGGCCCGTCGATGGCGCGGATGATGTCGGCCATCGAGATCCGCTCGGCCGGACGCGCCAGCCAGTAGCCGCCCTCGGGCCCCCGCTGGCTTCGCACGAGCCCGGACCGCCGCAGCTGGCCGAGGATGTTCTCCAGGAATTTGGGCGGTATCTGCTGGGCCTCGGCGAGCTGGACCGCGGTCACCGGATGGCTCCCGGCGACCGCCAGCTCGGCGGAGGCGCGTAGCGCGTAGTCGACCCGGGCGGACAATCGCATATTCGCATTATCCCTTGCCGATAGGACCACTTCGGTTCCCGGCGCCCCTCCCGCCAACCCCGAAGCACGGCGCACCGCCGGAACCGGGCTCTTGTCCGGCGATGCGCCGTGGTCTAGAAGGCCACGCGGTCACCCCACACCCCCCGCGCGCCCCAGCACCCCCAACTGCACCAACCTCAACCACCACCGCAACCACGCAACAACCTCAATGGTTGCGATCGCGTCCGAAGGCAAGTTCGAGCGAAGCGAGAACCTGATCGCGCAGCGAGCCGCAAGGCGAGTCGGAGCGATGCAGCGATCGCCCGCAGTTCTCGACGATGGAGGGCTTCCGGGCCCGAAGGAGGAGAGCACTGCCATAGGTACAGCGATCGCGTCCGAAGGCAGGTTCGAGCGAAGCGAGAACCTGATCGCGCAGCGAGCCGCCAAGGCGAGTCGGAGCGATGCCAGCGATCGCCCGCTTTTTTCGACGATGGAGGGCCGTCAAGGCCCGAAGGAGGAGAAAAAGGCAATCAACACAGTCCCAGTAGTTCGGCGGCTGCTTGGGCGTTGGCGGCGGCGGCGCCGTAGGTGGCCATGTAGACGGCGGAGCGGGGGCGCCAGACGGGGAGGCCCATCTCGACGACGACGGTGTCGGGGCGGGCGGTGAGGAGGGCGGTGGTGAGGGCGCGCTGGGCGGCGTGCCGGTGGGCGTCGCGGAGGACGATGACGAGACCGCGCCCCTTGGCACGGTCCAAGACACGTTCCGCCGTCCCGTCCGCGCCGTCGGCCTGGACGGCGTCGGGCGCCCACGGGCGCAGGCCCCAGGGCGTCGGGCCGACCGCGATGTTGCCCGTCGACTCGGTCTCGACGACCAGGGGCGCCGCGGTCCAGCCGGGCAGCGCGCCCGTGACGCGGACGGCGCGGCGGGCGGCCTCCAGGCCGGCGGGCCGGTCGACGGCGGCGGGGCTGTGCCCGGCGAGCCATTCCCTGAGCAGGCGGGTGCGCTCGGCCGCGTCGGCCAGCCTGGCCAGGGGGAGGCGCCCGGCGCGGACGGCCTCGTCGATCGCGGCGAGGGTGGCCTCGACGGTCTCGGCGTGCTCGCGGGGGCCGAGGCACAGCAGGTCGGCGCCCGCGATGAGGGCCCGCACGGACGCCTCCGGGATGCCGATGGCGCCGCTGGCGCCCTGCATGTCGAGCGCGTCGGTGACGATCACGCCCTGGTAGCCGAGCCGCTCGCGGAGCAGGCCGGTGATCGCCTCCGGGGAGAGGGTGGCCGGCGCCCCGTGGGTGATGGCGGGCAGGTTGAGGTGCCCGGTCATCACCGCGCGGGTGCCGGCCGCGATCGCCGCCCGGAACGGGACCAGCTCGCGGCGGTCCAGCAGGTCCAGGTCGGCGTCGACGAGCGGGATCCCGAGGTGGGAGTCGTCCACGGTCGCGCCGTGGCCGGGGAAGTGCTTGGCGCAGGCGGCGACGCCCGCCTCCTGCGTGCCGGTGACGGCGGCGGCGGCGTGCCGCGCGACCAGCGCGGGGTCCGAGCCGAACGAGCGGGTGCCGATGACGGGGTTGTCGTCGGCGGTGTTGACGTCGACCGACGGCGCGAAGTTGAAGTTGACGCCGACCTCGGCCAGTTCGGCGCCGAGCGACCGGTAGATGCGGCGGGTCAGTTCGGGGTCGTCGACGGCGCCGAGCGCGGCGTTGCCCGGGTAGGGGCTGCCGGTCGTGTGGCCGCCGAGGCGGGTGACGTCGCCGCCCTCCTCGTCGATCGTGATGAAGGGGTCGCCGGCCTTGCGCATCTGCGCGGTGAGCGCGGCCAGCGCCTCCGGGCTCGGGACGTTGCCGGTGAGCGCGAAGAGCGTGACGCCGCCGAGGCCGGCCTCCAGCTCGTCCAGGACCCAGTGGGGCGCGGTCGCGCCGGGGAAGGACGGGAGCAGCGTGCCGCGGGCGAGCCGGGCGATCTCGGCCGTGGTCGCGATGTCGTCGGTCGTCACCCCTTCACCGCCCCGGCGGTGAGCCCGGACACCATGCGGCGCTGGACGATCAGGAAGAAGGCGATGACGGGAATGGTGAGCAGCGTGGACGCTGCCATGATGGGCCCCCAGGCGTTGCCGCTGCGGCCGAAGAAGAACTGCAGCATGATCGGCAGGGTGTACTTGGTCTGGTCGTCCAGGAACGTGAACGCGAAGATGAACTCGTTCCAGGCGGTGATGAAGGAGAAGATGCTGGTCGCCACCAGGCCGGGCGCGACGAGCGGGAGCATGACGCGCAGGAACGTCCGGACGGGGCCCGCGCCGTCGATGGCGGCGGCCTCCTCCAGTTCGCGGGGCACCGCGGCGACGAAGCCGCGCAGCATCCAGATCGCGAACGGGACGGCGAACCCGATGTAGACGATGACGAGGCCGGCCAGGCTGTTCAGCAGGTCCAGCTGCTTCAGGTCCAGGAACAGGGGGATGACCAGCGCCTCGCACGGCACCATCTGCACCACCAGCAGCATGATCAGGAAGGTGGTGCGGAAGCGGAACCGGAAGCGGGCGACGGCGATCGCGGCCATCAGCGAGAGCAGCCCCGACACCAGGACGGTGACGAGCGCCAGGATCGCGCTGTTGCGGAAGTACTCCCAGAAGGAGACCTCGGCGATGCCGCCGTTCAGCACCAGGTCGAAGTGCTCCAGCGTCGGATGGGACGGCAGCGGCTTCGGCGTCGTGCTGAAGATCTCGGTGTTGGGCTTGAACGCGGTGGAGGCCATCCAGAAGACGGGGAACACCGCGATCGCGAAGACCAGCAGGCCCGTCCCGTTCAGCAGCAGCTTGCGCGGCAGGCGCCTCATCGGGTCTCCCCCTGACGGACCATGACCCGCACGTAGAGGGCGGTGACGACGAGCAGGATGAGCGTGAGCACGAGCGCGATCGCCGAGCCCATGCCGAGTTTCGGATTCAGCGAGCCGAACGCCTCGGAGTAGCCGTACAGCGACAGGTTGAACGCGTCGCGGTTGGCCATCCCGGCCATGATGAACAGCTGCGTGAAGACCTTGAAGTCCCAGATGATCGACATGACGACCAGCACGAGGAAGATCGGCTTGAGCATCGGGTAGGTGAGGCTCCAGAACGTCCGCCACGGTCCGGAGCCGTCGACGCGGGCCGCCTCGTACAGCTCGCCCGGGACGCTCTTCAGCCCGGCCAGCACGGACACCGCGACGAACGGGCACGCCTGCCAGACGACGCACACGGTGAGGACGGTGTAGGTGGACAGCGGCGTGGCGAACCAGTTGTAGTCGCTCCAGCCGCCGCCGACCAGGAAGTTCGGCAGCAGGTCCAGGCACCAGTTGACCAGGCCGCCGGTGGTGCCGAACAGCCAGCTGAAGATGATCGCGGCGGTGACCGGCGGGGTCGCCCAGGCGACCATGACGCCGCCGGCGACGAAGCTCGACATCCGCTTGCCGAGCTTGTTGAGCAGCAGCCCCACCAGCGTCCCGACGACCAGGGTCAGGGACACCGCGACGACGGCGAACAGCACGGTGTGCCGCAGGGTCTGCCAGAAGAACGGGTCGTTGAAGATCTTGTCGAAGTTCTCGGTCCCCACCGTCTCGGCCGGCTCGCCGCGCAGCTGGCGGTTGCCGACCTTCTGGAACGACATGACCCCGATCTGGATCATGGGCCAGAACATCAGGACGGCGATCACGAGCACGGTGGGCGCGATCAGCAGGTAGGGCCCGAAGCGGGGCCTGCGGCGGGGGCGCGCCCGGCCGGACGTTCTCCGGCCGGGCGCTCTCCGCACCGCGGGAGCGGTGTCGAGCATGGACGTTCCGATCAGCCGGGTACTACGGGTTCAGCAGCGTGTTGGCCTGCTCGTTCGCCTTCTTCATCTCCTCCTCGGCGGACTTGCCCTGCATGATCGCCTTGACGGCGTTCGGCAGCACCTTCTTGGCCTGCTCGAACTCGCCCCAGCCGGCGCTGATCGGCGGGAACTTGGTGTTGCCGGCGATCGAGGTGAAGACCTCCAGCTTGGGGTCGGAGAACTTCACGTCCGACCGCATGGAGGAGAAGCCGCTGTAGTCGGCCCAGATCTTGGCGTTCTTGGCGTCGTTCAGCAGCGTGATGTAGTCGAAGGCCGCGCTCTTGGCCTTGCTGTCCTTCCAGACCGCGAGGTCGGAGCCGCCCGCCATGACCGGGGCGTTGCCGCCGGTCTTGCTCGGGATCGGGAAGACGCCCCACTTGTCGGCGTTCTTCTCGGAGATCTTCTTCATCTCCTTGAGCGCCCAGCTGCCGTCGACGTACATGCCGAGCTTGCCGAGCGCGAAGTCGCGCTGCGGGCCCTCCAGCTCGTTCTTGCCGACGTACTTGGCGGGCGCGACCTTCTCGGTGGTGACGAGCCCGGCGTAGTACTTGACCGCCTCGACCGCCTGCGGCTGGTCGAGCTGGCCCTTGAAGCCGCCCTTGCCGTCGTCGACGGCGACCTCGCCGCCGTTGCCCCACACGAAGCTGAGCAGCGCGTTGGTCTGGTCGCTCGGGATGCCGATGCCGGGGACCTTCTTGGCCTCCTGCACCTTCTTCGCGGCGGCGGTGAGGTCCGCCCACGTCTTCGGCGGCTGGATGCCGAGCTCCTGGAACCAGTCCGTCCGGTACCAGACGCCGCGGACGCCGCCGTACCACGGCACCGCGTAGGTCTTGCCGTCCGCGGTGTCGTTGCCGAGCGCGGTCTTGTTCAGCGTCTTGCCGTCGGCCCAGCCCTTGAACTCGTCGGTGATGTCGGCGAGGCTGCCCTGCTCGATGTGGGACTGGACGTCGGTGTTGCCGAGCTCGGTGACGTCGGGGCCCTCGCCGCCGGCCGCCGCCTTCTGGAAGGTGGTGGCGACCTGCGGCCACGGCACGTACTTGACCTGGACGTCGGTGTTCGGGTGCTTCTTCTTGAACTCGGCCTCGACGCCGTCGAGGATCTTGGTCTGCTCGGGCGTGCCGTCGCCCATCATCCAGACCTTGAGCTGCGCCGGGTCCTTGCCGTCGCCCGCGTCGCCGTCCTTGCCGTCGCCGCCGCAGGCCGTGGCGGCCAGGGCGATCGCGGCCGTCACGGCCGCAACCTTGATGTACTTCACTGGGGGTTCCTTTCCGGCATCGCCTCGCGCGGCCTTGTGGCCTGCGGTGCGAGTGGAGACGGCGCGGACCCTTTAGGGTCCCAGCCATGCCCCTCTCGCGTTCGCATCGCTCGCGGGCGCCCTGCTCGCCAGTCCGCGCTCTGCGAGCGCCCCCGACCCGGGGTACCGTGCCGGTCGGCGCTTGGGCGTAAACTAACAAGAAACTTTCCTAAACAAAACTGCTCGTTAGCGGATTGAGACATCAGGGGTCGCAATGGCAAGACGCCCGGGAACGCCGAGGCTGCTGCGTGAGCTGAACGACCGCGCGGCGCTGGACCTGCTCGTCGAGCAGGGCCCGCTCACCCGCGCGCAGATCGGCGAGCACACCGGGCTGTCGAAGGTGACCGCGTCCCAGCTGCTGTCACGGCTGGAGGAGCGCGGGCTCGTCTCGGTGGTGGGGGAGCAGGCCGGGGGGCGGGGCCCCAACGCCGCACTCTATGCGGTCGTCCCGTCCAGCGCGTACGTCGCGGGCCTGGAGGTCGGGCCCGACGGGGTGACGGCCGGCGTCGCCGACATCACCGGCCACATCGTCGCCCAGGTGACCGTGGACCCCAACGGCGCCGACGACCCCGTCAAGATGGTGCACAGCGCCGTCGTCAAGGCGTGCCGCTCGGCCAAGGTCGCGGTGTCGAAGCTGAGCGCGTTCGTCATCGGGACGCCCGGCGTCGTCGACCCGCGCTCCGGCGACGTCCAGTTCTCCTTCGACCTGCCCGCCTGGCACGAGGGCGTCCTCGCCGCGCTGCGCACCGACCTGCGCCGGCCCGTGACCATCGAGAACGACGTGAACCTCGCCGCGATCGCCGAGCGGGCCTACGGGGCCGCCCGCGACGCCGACGACTTCGCGCTCATGTGGCTCGACCGCGGCATGGGCCTGTCGGTGATGCTGGGCGGACGGCTGCACCGCGGCCGGTGGGGCGGCGCGGGGGAGATCGGCTACCTTCCCGTACCCGGGGCGCCGCTGCCGGTCGGAGCCGCCCGGCGCGCCACGCAGGACGAGGGGGTCACCGAGTCGACGACCTGGGGGATCCCGACCCTTGCCGGCGGCTACGGGGCCCTGGTGGGCGCCGACGCTGTCCGAGCCCTCGCCCACCAGCACGGCATCGCCGAGCCGACCGCCGTGGACTGCGTCCGCGCGGCCGCCGCCGACGAGGACCGCGGCGGGCCGTTCCTCGACGAGCTCGCCGACCGCATCTCCTATGGCGTGACCTCGGTCAACATCGTCCTGGACCCGGGGCTCATGGTGCTGTCGGGCAGCCTCGGCCGGGCCGGGGGGCGGCCGCTGGCCACCCGCATCGAGTCGATCGTCGGCCGGATCAGCCCGACCCGCCCCGCCGTCGCCGTCACCGGCGTGAAGGGCAACCCCGTCCTGCGAGGCGCCCTGCACGCGGCGCTGGAGCAGGCCCGCGACGACGTCTTCTCGGCCGCGGGGGCATCGTAGGAAGGCGCGTCGGCGCAAGCGGGAAGCGCCCGCGCCCGCCGGGCGCGGGCGCTTCCCGATCGCGCGGTGGACCGTTCCCCTACTTGGCGGACGCCGCCGCGACGGCGACCTCCGGATGACGCCGAGGGTCGTTCAGCGCGCGGTCGATGACGGTCTGGCTGATGATCTGACGCTTGCGCCGGAGAGCGGCGGCCTTGCGTGCCGTAGGTGTCATGCCGAAACCCCGTTCCGCGGTGGCGCTTTCCCCTGGGCCACCGCAAACCCCGTGATGCGGCCATGCTCTCAAACGGAAGGGCCGGGGGGTATCCGCCCGAGGAATGACTTCGAGGTCAGACCAACAGCGGAGGCCCGCCCTGGACAGTCGCGGGCCCGGCGCGCTGAGATCATGGGGAACGCCGACTTCTACCCGCCCGTTGGGGGAACCGTGAGCGACGAACCGAGGGGACTTCATGGCGCTGCGTGACCGTCTGCGGCGCCTCGTCCAGAAGCCGGGAAGCGTCGATCTCGCGCCGCTGCGCGCCCTGGTGGACGAGGCGGCGGCGCGCGAGTCCCGCGTCCGGGAGCTGCCGGACGCGGAGCTGACCGCCGCCGCGTCCGCCCTCCGCCGGAAGGAGGACCTCGCGGAGCTGTGCGCCCTCGGCCGGGAGGCCGCCCGGCGGACCCTGGGGGAGCGGCCCTTCGACGTGCAACTGCTCGGAACGCTCGCGATGCTGTCGGGGCACGTCGCCGAGATGGCCACCGGCGAGGGCAAGACCCTGGCGGGCGCCCTGGCGGCGGCCGGGCACGCGCTGCGCGGCCACCGGGTCCACGTGATGTCGGTCAACGACTACCTGGCGCGGCGCGACGCCGAGTGGATGGGCCCGCTCTACACGATGCTGGGCGTCACCGTCGCCTGGGTCGGCCAGTCGTCCACCCCCGCCGAGCGGCGCGAGGCCTACCGGGCGGACGTGACGTACGCGCCGGTCAGCGAGGTCGGGTTCGACCTGCTCCGGGACCGGCTCGCCACCGGCGCCGCCGACCTCGTGCTGCCCGAGCCGTCCGTCGCGCTGATCGACGAGGCCGACTCGGTGCTGGTGGACGAGGCCATGGTGCCGCTCGTGCTCGCGGGCGCCGCCGACCTCGACGCCGCCGATCCGCGGCACGCCGACCTGGTCCGGCGGCTGCGCCCCGGGCTGCACTACGCCACCGACGACGAGGCGCGCAACGTCCAGCTCACGGCGGCCGGGGCGCGCGAGGTGGAGCGCGCCCTCGGGCTCGACCTCTACGCGCCGGAGAACCTCGCCGCGCTCACCGCGGTGAACGTGGCGCTGCACGCGGAGGTCCTGCTGCACCGCGACGTGGACTACATCGTCCGCGACGGCGCGGTGAAGCTGGTCAGCGAGTCGCGGGGCCGGGTCGCCCTGCTGCAGCGCTGGCCGGACGGCCTGCAGGCGGCGGTCGAGGCGAAGGAGGCCCTGGACGCCTCCCCGAGCGGGGAGATCCTCGACTCGATCACCGTGCAGGAGCTGATCGGGCGCTATCCCGTCCGGTGCGGCATGACGGGCACCGCGATGGCCGTCGCCGGGCAGCTGACCGAGTTCTACTCGCTGCCGATCGCGGTCGTCCCGCCGAACCGGCCGTGCGTCCGCGAGGACGAGCCGGACCGCCTCTACGCGACCGCCGCCGACAAGGAGGTCGCGATCGTCGAGGAGATCGCCGCCGCGCACGCCGAGGGGCGTCCGGTGCTGGTCGGGACGGGCGACGTCGCCGAGTCCGAGCGGCTGGCCCGCCGGCTGGCCCGCGCCGGGCTCGACCGGGTCGTCCTCAACGCCAAGAACGACGCCGAGGAGGCCGCGATCATCGCGGAGGCGGGCGCGTACGGCGCGATCACCGTCTCCACCCAGATGGCCGGCCGGGGCACCGACATCCGGCTGGGCGGCAGCCCCTCGCCGTCCGCCCCGGGCACGGCCCCGGCCGAGCGGGACGGCGCCGACCACGACCGGGTCGCGCGCGCCGGCGGCCTGCTGGTCATCGGGACGGGCCGCTACCACAGCAGCCGCCTGGACGACCAGCTCAGGGGCCGGGCCGGACGGCAGGGCGACCCCGGCGGCTCGGTGTTCTTCACCAGCCTCCAGGACGACCTCGTCACCCGCTACGCGCCGGACGAGGAGTCGAAGGCGCCCGCCGGAGACGACGGGCTCATCACCGACAAGGGCGCGCACTGGATCGTCGGCCACGCCCAGCGCGTCGCGGAGGGCGTCGACCTGGAGCTGCACCGCAACACGTGGCGGTACAACCACCTGATCGGGCTCCAGCGGCGGGAGGTGCTCGCCGAGCGCGACGCCGTCCTGCACGGCGACGCCGCCGACAAGGCCATGGCGGCCGACACCCCTGACCGGCACGCCGAGCTCACCGCGATCGCGGGCGCGGAGGCGGTGGCCGGCGCCGCGCGGCAGATCGTCCTGTACCAGCTGGACCGCTGCTGGGCCGAGCACCTGGCTTTCCTCGCCGACCTGCGCGAGGGCATCCACCTGCGGTCGCTCGGCCGCGGCCTGGACCCGCTGGTCGAGTTCAACCGGGAGGCCGTCCCGGCGGGCAAGCGGCTCCTGTCCGACGCGCGGAAGCGGTCCGTGGCCGCCTTCGAGGCCCTCACCGCCTCCGAGGACGGCGTCGACCTCGACTCCGCGGGGCTGAAGCGGCCGTCGGCGACCTGGACCTACCTCGTCCACGACAACCCGTTCGGGTCCCTGGACGAGCGGGCCCTGCGCGGGCTGATCAACATGTTCAGGGGGCGGCGGCGCTGAGCTCCCGGGGCACGATCGCCTCGGCGGCGGCGCGGGCGAGGGCCGCCGCGTCGCGGACGCCGGCCACGCTGAAGGCCACGATCGCGCCCTCGTGCAGGATGAGCAGCTGGTCGGCCAGCACGCCGTCGCCCACCAGGCCGGCGTAGAGGGCGCGCACCCACGCCTTCTGCTCGGCGGCCGCCCCGTGGACCGGGTGGGACGGGTCGGGCAGCTCGGCGCAGGCGTTCACCATCGAGCATCCGCGCCCGCACTCGGCGGCCATCCACTCGCCGAGGGCGTCGAAGGTGGCGAGCACCCGCTCGCGGGCGCCGCCGGCCTCGGCGATCCGGCCGGTCGTGAAGGCGCGCCACCGCTCGTCGCGGGCCCGCAGGTAGGCCAGGATCAGCGCGTCCTTCGAGCCGAACCGGTCGTAGACGGTCTTCTTCGTGACGCCCGCCTCGGCGGCGATCAGCTCCATGCCGACCGAGCCGATGCCGCGCTCGTAGAACAGCTCGCTCGCGGCCTGGAGGACCCGCCGGGCGGCGGGGGTGAGCGGCCGGTCGTGCGCGGGCATCTCGGCTCCTTCCTCGGGGGGTGACTCGGAGTATACATACCGGTATGGCTACGTTGTAGGTATACCGGTATGTATACCTCGGGAGGGCCAGTGGACATCCGCCGATCGGACGCCCTGCTGGGCGCCGCGTTCGTCGTCATGTGGAGCTCCGGGTTCGTCGGCGCCGAGCTCGGCACCCGCAGCGCGCCCGCGAGCGCGCTGCTGGCCTGGCGGTTCGTCATCGGCGCGGGCGCGCTCGGCATCTGGCTGCTGTGGCGCCGCCGCCGGATCCCGCCCCGGGACCTGGCCCTGCACGCCCTGATCGGGACGCTGGGGCAGGTCGGCTACCTCTCCGGCGTGTTCCTCGCCGCCGAGCACGGCGTCGTGGAGGGCGTCAACAGCCTGATCACGGCGTTGCAGCCGCTCGTCGCGGTCGCGCTCGCCGCGCCCCTGCTCGGCGAACCGGTCGGCCGCCGGCAACTCGCCGGGTTCGCCGCCGGTCTCGGCGGCGTCGCCCTCGTCGTCGGCGGCGACCTGAGCGCGGACGCCCCGGCCTGGGCGTACGCGCTTCCCTTCGCCGCCATGCTCTCCCTCGTCGGCGCCACCCTCGTCGAACGCCGCACGCGCCCCTCGCTGGAGCTCCCGGAGGCGCTGGCCGTCCAGGCCGGCGTGAGCGCCGTGGTGTTCTCGGGCTTCGCCGGCGTGGACGGCTCACTGGTTCCGCCGGCCGACCCCGCGTTCTGGACCGCCATCGCCATCCTCGTCGTGCTGGCGATGTTCGGCGGGTACGGGCTGTACTGGGTCAACGTCCGGCGCACAGGGGTCGCGCGCGTGTCCGCCCTGCTCTACCTGACACCGCCCACGACGATGCTGTGGGGATGGCTGATGTTCGGCAGCACGCTCACCCTGCCGTCACTCCTGGGCGTGCTCGTATGCGCCGCCGCCGTGACCGTCGCGCTTCGGGGCTCGGGCGGTCAGGAGCGCAGCCGCAGCCCGCGAGGCGTGGGATGGAACCCGGCCGACTCGAGCGCGGCGGCCAGCGGGGAGTCGCCGATCGCCTCGCCGTCGGCGCGCTCCACGGTCAGCTTGCCGAGCGCACCCTCGCGGACGGCCAGGGCGAGCGCGTCGACGGCCGGCTGCAGGACGCCGGGATCGTCGTCCCAGGTCAGGAGCGTCCGCCCGCCGCGCTCGACGTAGAGGACGAGGCGCCCCTCGACCAGGACGACGAGCGCGCCGGCCTTGCGGCCCGGCTTGTGGCCGCTGGCGACCTCGTCGGCGCGCTCCGGCCAGGGCAGCGCCGCGCCGTACGGGTTGGCGGGATCGGCCGCCGCGAGCACGAGCGCGCGGACCGCGGGTTTGCCGGGCGTCTCCCAGAGGGCGGAGATGTCGTCCGGTGCGGCGGCCGCCGCCGGGAGGAGCGCCCGGAGCCGGTCGACGGCGCCCGGCAGCGCGAACTGGGCGGCCCCCAGGCCCTCGACGAAGTAGCCGCGCCGGCAGCGCCCCGTCTCCTCGAACGCGCGCAGGACCGGGTAGACGGCGGAGAAGCCGCCGGGGGTGCGTTCGGCGGCGACGGCGCCGCGGATGACGATGCCGTACCGCTCCAGGAGCGCCTCGGCGAGCGCGTGGGAGCGCAGGGTCGCGGCGGGCTCGCGCTCGGGGAGCGGCCACCAGCGTCCGGCGACCGTGGGCGGACCCGTCCGGGACGGCAGGACGGGACGTCCGCGGCGCGTCGTCCGGGAACGGTGCGTCGGACGGCCCGACCCGAGCGCGGACCGCAGCGGGGCCAGCGTGTCGTTGGTGAGGTGGCCCGCCCAGACGAGGTCCCACACGGCGGTGACGAGGTCGGCGTCGTTGGCGGTGGCCTGCTTGTTCACGCGGTCGGACAGCGTCCGGAAGAACAGCGCGCCGCCGTCGCCGAGGGCGTCGAGGACGGCCTGGTGCACCGGCGTGAGCGTGATCTCGGCCGGGGCCGGCATGAGCAGCGGGGCGGTGTCGGCCAGGTACAGCGCCACCCAGCCGTCGCCGCCCGGCAGCCCTCCCTGGCCCGCCCACACGACCTCGCCGGCCGAGGTCAGCTCGTCGAGCATGGCCGGGGTGTAGCCGGGCACCCGCGACGGCAGGACCAGCGACTCCAGCGCGGAGGCGGGGACCGCCGCGCCCTGCAGCTGCTCGATCGCCTGGACGAGCGCGTCGATGCCCCGCAGCCGCGACCCGCCCGAGATGCCGTGCCAGACCGGCAGGAACCGGCCGAGCGCCTCCGGCGGGGACGGCTCGACCTCGGCGCGCAGGCGCGCCAGGGAACGCCGCCGGAGCATCCGCAGCACGCCGCTGTCGCACCACTCGGTCGTCAGCGGGCCCGTCACGGAACCGACCGGGAGGAACTCCCCCTCGACGACCCGGCCCGCGCCCGACAGCCGCCGCAGCGTCTCGACGACCACGGCGACGCCCAGCCCGAAGCGCGCGGCGGCCTCGGCCGCCCGGAACGGCCCGTGCGTGCGCGCGTACCGGGAGACCAGGTCGCCGAGCGGGTCGTCGACCGGTTCGAGGAACGCCTCCGGGACCCCCACCGGCAGCGGCGCGCCGAGCGCGTCCCGGAGCCGGGCGGCGTCCTCGATGGCGGCCCAGCGCTCCTCCCCGGCGATCCGCACGCGGATCGCCCGCCGTGTCGCCTCGAGCTCCGCCAGCCACCGCGACACCTGGACCAGCACCCCGTCCGGGACGGGCTCGCTGACCGCGGCGGTCTCTTCGTCACCCGCCGTGGCCGCGGTCTCGTCCGGCGGGGCGCCGAGGCTCGCGGGCAGTGTGCGCTCGGCCGCTTCGGCCGTGCTGAGGGGGCCGAGCGTGCGGAGGAGGTCGGCGACGCCCTCCATGTCACGGGCCCGGCGGTCGGAGGCGAGGCGCTGGAGTTCGCGTTCGGTCTCGGCGACGGCGTCGGGATCGAGCAGCTCGCGCAGATCGGCCTGGCCGAGCAGTTCGGCGAGGAGCGCCGAGTCGAGCGCGAGAGCCTGCGCGCGGCGCTCCGCGAGGGGCGAGTCGCCCTCGTACATGAACGCGCCGACGTAGTGGAACAGCAGGGAACGCGCGTAGGGGGACGGCTCGGAGGTCTCCACCTCCACCATGCGGACCTTGCGTCCGGACAGGTCGCGCATGAGCTGCACCAGGCCCGGGACGTCGAACACGTCCTGCAGGCACTCGCGCATGGTCTCCAGCACGATCGGGAACGACGGGTACTTGCTCGCCACGGCCAGGAGCTGCGCGGCGCGCTGGCGCTGCTGCCACAGGGGCATGCGCTTGTCGGGACGGCGGCGGGGGAGCAGCAGCGAGCGCGCCGCGCACTCGCGGAACCGGGCGGCGAACAGCGCCGACCCGCCCAGCTCGTCGACGACGATGCGCTCGATGTCGTCGGCGTCGAAGACGGCGAGGTCGAGGCCGGGGGGCTCGTCCATGTCCGGGATGCGGATGACGATGCCGTCGTCGGCGTGCATGGCCTGAGCGTCGACGCCGTACCGCTCGCGCAGGCGGCCGGCTATGGCGAGCGCCCAGGGAGCGTGCACACGAGCGCCCAGCGGCGAGTGGACGACCATGCGCCAGTCGCCGAGCTCGTCGCGGAACCGTTCGACGACCATAGTGCGGTCGTCGGGTACGTGACCGGTGGCCTCACGCTGCTCGGTCAGGTAGGAGACGAGGTTGGCGGAAGCCCAGTCGTCCAGGCCGGCCGAGGTGACGCGCTCCTGCGCCTCCTCCTGGGGCAGCCGGGCCAGCTCGCGGGTGAACGAACCGAGCGCGCGGCCCAGTTCGGCCGGACGCCCCAGCGTGTCGCCATGCCAGAACGGCAGCTTGCCGGGCTGGCCCGGGGCGGGGGAGACGAGCACGCGGTCGGGGGTGATGTCCTCGATCCGCCATGAGCTCGCACCGAGGACGAACACGTCGCCCACGCGCGACTCGTACACCATCTCCTCGTCGAGTTCGCCTACGCGCGACGCCTTCTCGCCGACGAGGAACACCCCGAACAGGCCGCGGTCCGGAATCGTCCCGCCACTGGTCACGGCGAGCCGCTGGGCGCCCGGACGGTCGCGCAGCACGCCGGTCACGCGGTCCCAGACAAGACGGGGACGGAGTTCGCCGAACTCGTCGCTGGGATAGCGCCCGGCGAGCATGTCCAGGGACGCCTCCAGCGCCGACCGGGGAAGCGTGGCGTAGGGGGCGGCGCGCTTGACGAGGGATTCGAGGTCGTCGACCGTCCACTCGTCCATGGAGACCATCGCGACGATCTGCTGGGCCAGGACGTCGAGGGGGTTGCGCGGGTACCGGAGCTCCTCGATCTCGCCGCCGCGCATGCGTTCGGCCACCACGGCCGTCTGCACGAGGTCGCCCCGGTACTTGGGGAAGATGACGCCCTTGGACACGGCGCCGACCTGGTGGCCGGCGCGCCCGACCCGCTGGAGCCCGTTGGCGACCGACGGCGGCGACTCCACCTGGACGACCAGGTCCACCGCGCCCATGTCGATGCCCAGCTCCAGGCTGGACGTCGCCACGACCGCGGGCAGCCGGCCCTCCTTCAGGGCGTTCTCGATACCGGCCCGCTCCTCCTTGGAGACGGAGCCGTGGTGCGCCCTGGCGATCTCCGTGGGCGCCCCCTTGGCGGCGCCCGCCTGGGCCATCGTCGCCGCGGGGGAGTGGTCCTCCGGCAGGGGCTCGCCTGCGGCGCGCTCGTAGGCGAGTTCGTTCAGCCGTCCGCACAGCCTCTCGGCCAGGCGCCGGGAGTTGGCGAACACGAGCGTCGAGCGATGCGCCTGGATCAGGTCGAGCAGGCGGTCTTCCACGTGGGGCCAGATGCTGCGCTGGCGGGGGTCGGGCGTCCCCGAGTCGTCGACGAACCGGCCGACCTCGCCCATGTCCTCCACCGGGACGACGATGTCGAGCTCGAACACCTTCTCCGAAGGCGGCTGGACGACGGCGGCGGGCCTCGGCCCGCCCAGGAACGCCGCCACCTCGTCCGCGGGGCGGACCGTCGCCGACAGGCCGACGCGCTGGGCGGGGCGTTCGAGGAGCGCGTCCAGCCGTTCGAGGGACAGCGCGAGATGCGCGCCGCGCTTGGTGCCCGCCACGGCGTGCACCTCGTCGACGATGACGGTCTCCACCCCGCGCAGCGACTCGCGCGCCCGCGAGGTGAGGATCAGGAACAGCGACTCGGGCGTCGTGATCAGGATGTCGGGCGGCCTGACGGCCAGGCGGCGGCGCTCGTCGGCCGGGGTGTCGCCCGACCGCATGCCCACGCGGACGTCCGGCTCGGGCAGGCCGAGGCGCCGCGCCGCGTGGCGGATGCCGGTCAGCGGGGCGCGCAGGTTGCGCTCGACGTCGACGGCGAGGGCCTTCAGCGGCGACACGTACAGGACGCGGCAGCGGTGCAGGGGGTCTTCCGGAAGGGCTTCGGTGCCGAGCCGGTCGAGGGACCACAGGAAGGCCGCCAGGGTCTTGCCGGACCCGGTGGGGGCCACGACCAGCGTGTTGTCGCCGCCGGCGATGGACTCCCACGCCCCGGCCTGCGCGGGTGTGGGTGCGGCGAAGGCCCCGGTGAACCAGGCGCGGGTCGCCGGGGAGAAACGTTCGAGCACGTCACCGCCCATGTCGCCATACTGCCTTGCGGGTCGGACAGAATGCGCGGGCGTGGCGCGGCTCACACGGAGGAGCGAAGCGAACCGGGGGGTGCGGGGGGCGCTCCTCCCCGCGGGAACTATTGTAAGCAAGCGCTTGTATGGTCATGGTGGAGCGGGCAGGCCCACGTTCCGCAAGGGAGTAGCGATGCCTTACGTCCTCCTCGCCCTGGGCGTCCTGTTCGCCCTGACGGCGGCCAACGCGTACGCCCCGCGGCGCAGCCCCGGCCTCCTCACCGCGAGCTTCTTCGCGGGCTGGCTCACGATCGAGCTGGCACCGCACGTCCTGGTCACCTGGGCCACCGCCGCGGCCCTGGCCGCGGCCTTCGGGGGACTGGAAGGCTGGGCGGGCTGGACCGGGCTCGCCCTGGCGGTCCTCGGCATGGCGGGCGTCGCGGCCACCCTCGCGGCTTCCCGCCGGACGGTCGTCACCCTCCGGGACAGCGGCGCTCCCCTCGAACTGGACCCGGAGGGCGCGCCGCGCTACCCGCTCGGACACCTGATCGTCCCTCCGCTGTGCCTGGTCCCGCGCAAGGGCGTCCGCGTCGAACGCAACGTCGTGTACCGGCAGGAAGGCCGCCTGCGCCTGAAACTGGACGTCTTCCGTCCCGCGGCCGAACGCGCCGACGGCGAGCTGCGCCCGGGGCTCATGCAGATCCATGGCGGAGCCTGGGTGATCGGCGACAAGCGCGAGCAAGGGCTGCCGCTGCTCAACCACATGGCCGTCCAGGGATGGGTCGGCTTCAACGTCAACTACCGGCTCAGCCCGCGCGCCACCTGGCCGGAGCACCTGATCGACCTGAAGCACTTCGTCGCCTGGTACAAGGAGCACGCCGAGGAGTACGGGGCAGACCCCGACTTCCTGTGCGTGACCGGGGGGTCGGCCGGAGGGCACCTCACCGCGATGGTGGCCCTGACCGCGAACGTCCCCGAATTCCAGCCGGGCTTCGAGGACGCGGACACCACGGTGCAGGGCGCGGTCCCCTTCTACGGCTTCTACAACTTCTTCGAGCCGGGAACGTTTCCCCGACCCTTCGGCACCACCCGCCTCATGGAACGGATGGTCGTCAAGCAGCCCTTCGCGGAGAACCAGGAGGCGTACGCCAAGGCGTCCCCGGTCACCTACGTCCGCGAAGACGCGCCGCCCTTCTTCGTCATCCACGGGAGCCGCGACTCGCTCATCCCCGTGGTCGAGGCCCGCCGATTCGTCGAACGGCTGCGGGAGGTCTCCGACTCGCCCGTCCTCTACGCCGAGATGCAGGGCGCCCAGCACGGCTTCGACGTCTTCCCCTCCTACCGGACGGCCCGGGTCATCGAAGGCGTCGAACGGTACCTGACGGGCCTGCACCGCCAGTACCGCCAGGGCCGCGCCCCCGAGGTGCCCGGCGAGGTGACGCGGTCCCTGGGAGAACCATCCGTCGGATAGCGTGGGACACGTGCGGCTAACACTCTTCTGGGATCGGATGAACCAGCAGTTCGGCGAGCACTACGCCGAGAGCGTGGCCAAGGACTACGTCATGGCCGAGCTGGGCGGCCGCACCATCGAACAGGCCCTCGCTGAGGGCGAATCCGCCAAGAAGGTCTGGCAGGCGGTCGTGGCCACCTTCGACGTCCCCGCGACCCTGCGCTAGGGCCGTCTACAGCGCGATGCGGTGCGGGACGAAGGACGACGTGTCGTCGGTGATGAGCCCGGACGTCTCCCTGATACCGATGCCCGCGGCCCCGTCGTGGACCACCCACGCGCCGAGCACGGGGTGTTCGCCGTCGAACTCCGGCAGCGCGCAGAACTCCTGGAAGACGTACCCCTCCGCGCCGTAGTCGCCCTGGGTCCGCTGCTCGGAACCGTCCGGCGTGACGATGCGCATGCTCGCGCCCTCCCGCCCGAGCAGCGGCTTCTGCACATAGGACGTCAGGTTCGACGGAGTGTTGAGGTAGGTGGGCAGCAGGTTGGGGTGGCCGGGGAACAGCTCCCACAGCAGAACGAGCAGCGCCTTGTTGGAGAGCACCATCTTCCAGATCGGCTCTATCCACGACGTCGGCGTCCCCGGGATGTTGCTCCCGAACGGCTCGGCGACGATCCACTCCCAGGGGTAGAGCTTGCAGAGCGTCCCGATCGCTTGCTCGTCGAGGTCGACGAAGCGTCCGCGCGCGGGGTCCCAGCCGATGTCCTCCATGGCGATCGCCACGCCGGGCAGGCCCGCCTCCTCGGCGGTCTCCTGCATGTAGGCGATCGTCATGACCTCCTCGCCGGTCTCGTCACCGGTGGTCCAGGCGAAGTGGACGGGCCCGCCGCCCACGGTGGGCGCCAACTCCTTCCAGCGCGCCACGAACCGCTCGTGGATGGAGTTCCACTGGTCGTCCTCGGGGTGGGTGTCCTGCAGCCAGTACCACTGGACGACGGAGCTCTCCACAAGCGCGGTCGGCGTATCGGCGTTGTACTCCAGGAGCTTGGCGGGCCCCTTGCCGTCGTAGCGCAGATCGAACCGCCCGTACAGGTGCGGGTCGCCGCGCCGCCACGACTCCTCGATCAGGGGCGCCACCCAGTCGGGGATGCCGAGGACGTGGTAACGACCGGTGGACACGACGTGCTCCACCACGTCCAGGCACATCCGGTGCAGTTCCTCGACGACGCCTTCGAGGGCCAGGACCTCGTCCATGTCGAAGACGTAGTGCACGGACTCGTCCCAGTAGGGCCGGGTCAGATGCTCGGGGTGCGCGGTGCGGTGGAAGGCCAGGCCGTGCGCCTCGACCTTCTCCGCCCAGCCCTCGCGCGGCGCGGAACGGACTCGGCGCACGGGTCAGCTCCCGCCCCGGCCGCCGCCGCCGAACCCGCCCCGGCTCAGCGTCCGCCCGCCACTCGACTTGATCTTCCCCTCGGGACGGTACTGGCTGCCGCCGGACACGAAGCCGGACCGGCTCTTCCCGCCGTAGTACCAGAAGTAGCGGTTGTAGGCGTTGTTGGCCCCGTCGTCGATGTCGCCGGCGTTGCAGTTGTCGTCCGGGACGACCTTGTAGCCGCCCTTGCCCTTGGCCGGCGCGTTGCGGTCCACGCATCTCGCCGTCGTCGAACCGGAACCGCAGGCGACGAGGGTCAACGACAGGGCGCTCACCATCCCCACCTTCACGGCGCGGGAGCTGAGCCGGCGAGTGGGCTCCTGAGGGGGCAAGGGAACACGTCCTTCTCGCGGAGGGATCGATCGGCGGCCGAGGGCCACAGGTGATGAGACGGCGAAAACCCTAATCCGGTTCGATCACGGCCACATCACCTGTGCGACTGCTATTCGGGCACGGGGAGATGGGCGTAGAGGTCCATCGCGTCCACCGACGAGGGCAGGTCGCTGACCTGGCCGTCGCCGACCTCCACCACGCGCCAGGCGCCGTCCGCGCGGCGGGCCAGGTCGGTGGTGATGAACCGGCACCCCAGGGCGCGGACGGCGGGGGCCACCGCGCCCAGGTCCGGATCGAGCTCCACGCCGGGGCTGTCGGGATGCGGGCCCACCAGAGCGGGTTCGCCGTCCACCCACCACACGCGCGCCTCGCCTTCCTCGTACTGCTCGAACTCCCGCACGACGAGGCCGCCGGCCAGATGGTCGTCGCGCAGCGCGACCATCTTCGCCGCGATGTCGTGCAGTTGCGCGAGGTTCTTCACGTCGGGGACGAAGCACGCCTCTTCCCACTCGTGCTTGCACGACTTCACGTAGTCCTTGACCACACCGGGCCCGCCGCGCAGCGGCCTGACGAGCTCACCCAGCTCGGCGAGGGGACCGGGGTCCTGGCCGGTGCCGAGAGGGCGCCAGACGCTGTGCGGGGTCAGCCCCGCGAACGTGTCGTGCCATCCCGGCAGCTCGTGCGCGCGGCGGTAGTCGTCCGGATGCGTCAGGAGCACCGTTCCGCGGCGCTTCAGGGCGGCGGCCATCGCGCCGTACTCCTCCGCCGAGAGCATCCACCCGCGGTACCAGACCGGGCCCAGGTCGGAGGGCGCCGCGTCGACCGCGTCCTCGACGTCCCCGCGCCGCAGCGCGTCGTGGTCGATGAGTGCGATCTCGCCGTAGTGGTCCCGCACGGCGGCGGCCTCACGGGCGAAGTGGGGGTCAACGCGCCGGGGATGGAGCGGATCGACGCAGAAGAGGACGGTCAGCGTCATGATTGGAACCCTCCGTCAACCCCGCCAGGTTACGGGGTCGGGACCATCGATCGCACGGAGATTCCGCCGCAAATCGGCATGCGGGACGATGATCGAACGGATGTTCGGTAAGCTGGGCGGGTCCCGCGGCGGCGTCATCGGACCGCGCCGCGGTCGAAAGTGTCGGTGGCCCGCCGTAACGTCGCCCTCGACATCGCAAGCAGCGGCCGAGAGCCGACACATCTCAACGAGAAGGACATCTCATGGCAGCGAACGACCGGGAGAAGGCTCTCGAGACCGCACTCGCCCAGATCGAGCGGCAGTTCGGCAAGGGGTCGGTCATGCGGATGGGCGAGGAGGCGCGGGCGCCCGTCGAGGTGATCCCCACCGGCGCGATCTCGCTCGACATCGCCCTCGGCATCGGCGGCCTGCCGCGCGGCCGCGTCGTCGAGGTGTACGGCCCCGAGGGCTCCGGCAAGACCTCCATCGCGCTCCACGCCGTCGCGAGCATCCAGAGGATGGGCGGCATCGCCGCCTTCGTCGACGCGGAGCACGCGCTCGACCCCGAGTACGCCTCCAAGCTCGGCGTCGACATCGACGCCCTGCTGGTCTCCCAGCCCGACACCGGCGAGCAGGCCCTGGAGATCACCGACATGCTGATCCGCTCCGGCGCGATCGACATCGTCGTCATCGACTCCGTCGCCGCGCTGGTGCCCCGCGCCGAGATCGAGGGCGAGATGGGCGACAGCCACGTCGGCCTCCAGGCCCGCCTCATGTCGCAGGCCCTGCGCAAGCTCACCGGCGCCATCAACCAGACCAAGACCACCGCCATCTTCATCAACCAGCTCCGCGAGAAGGTCGGCGTCATGTTCGGCTCCCCGGAGACCACCACCGGCGGCCGCGCGCTGAAGTTCTACGCCTCCGTCCGCCTCGACGTCCGCCGCATCGAGACGCTCAAGGACGGCACCGAGGCCGTCGGCAACCGCGTCCGCGTCAAGGTCGTCAAGAACAAGATGGCCCCGCCCTTCCGCGTCGCCGACTTCGACCTCCTCTACGGCCTGGGCATCAGCCGCGAGGGCGGCCTGATCGACCTCGGCGTGGAGCACGGCTTCGTCCGCAAGTCCGGCGCCTGGTACACCTACGACGGCGACCAGCTCGGCCAGGGCAAGGAGAACGCCCGCAACTTCCTCAAGGCCAACCCCGACCTGGCCGACGGCATCGAGAAGAAGATCAAGGAGAAGCTCGGCATCGGCCCGAAGGTCGACAAGGAGGCCGAGCCCGCCGCCGCGGGCGCCGCCGGCGCCGCGCCCGAGCCTCCCGCTCCCGCCCCGGTCAAGGCCCCCGCCGCGAAAAGGGGCGCCAAGGCCGCCAAAACGGGTGATTCCTGACAAGGAATCCGCCGAGACGGGTGACTCTTGACGAAGAGTAAGCGATGATCTCGTATGCAGGGCGGCGGCGCCTTACCCGGCACCGCACGACCGGTGCCCGGAACTTCCCCGATGGCGCCGCCGCTCCCATGGCCCCCGCCGGCTCCCCGTGACGGCCGCGGGCGAGAACGGCCCAGAGGCGAAGGCGCGCGAGATCTGCCTGCGCCTCCTGTCCGCCTCCCCCCGCACCCGGGCCCAGCTGGCGGAGGCCCTCCAGCGCAAGCACATCCCCGACGACGTCGCCGAACGCGTCCTGGGCCGCTTCACCGACGTCGGCCTCATCGACGACGAGGCCTTCGCCCAGGCATGGGTCCAGTCCAGGCACGCCGGCCGAGGCCTGGGCAAGCGGGCCCTCGCCGCCGAGCTCCGCCGCCGGGGCGTTGCCAACGAGACCGTCAACGACGCCGTGGAGACCCTGGACCCCGACCAGGAGGAGCAGACGGCCCGCGCCCTGGTCGCCCGCAAGCTCCCGTCCACCCGAGGCGCCGACCCGGCCAAACGCATGCGTCGCCTGGTAGGCATGCTCGCCCGCAGGGGCTACTCACCCGCCCTGGCCTACCGAGTGGTCAAGGAAGCCCTGGCAGAAGAGGGCACCGACCCCGAAGCCCTCCCAGCCCCTCCCGACTGACCAACCCGCCACACCGCACAAGGCACCGAAGCGCCTCCAAAGAGCCGCCCCCCCCGAGGGGCTCCCCACTCCTGGGCGGCTGACCGGCTCGTTGCGTCTCGCAGGGCCACAGGGAGGGCCTCGGTCAGCGGTGGCACCGACCCGAAGGATCTGCTGCCGGTGGTGACTGACCGGCCGGGTGGGTCTTGCGGGTGGGAGCGACACGCCGGGGGTGGTGGGGCGGTGTCCGGAAGGGGGCCGGAGGCGGGGGCGGGTGACGGTGTGATGGTGCAGGTCGGAGCGGGGGACGGGGGTCAGGGGAGGCGGTAAGGAAGGAGTCACGCCGACGTTCGGTTAGTCCGGAATGCCCGTCGTTTGCTTGCTCATTACCTCTGTGCCGCTTACCGTTACGGCAGTGAGGAGTTACTCCGCGTCTCGCGGATTGCCATACGACCGAGCACGTTCCAGCAGCTGAGAGGCATAAAGGACAGCTTCGTCGACCGGATTCGGCCGGATCGCCGGGGCGCGCCGCCGCGCCGTCCCGCGATGTCGTGCATCCGCGCGCGCGAGTAAGTCCTCGCTAGGCAGGGCCTGTACTCCGGACGGGCCCGCGGCGAGGAAGGATCTGCCTCATGGAGAGCGTCCTGCTGGGTGCAGCGCTGCTGGTGACCCTGGTCGCTCTCGTGATCGTTCTGGTGCGGCGCCCCGGCACGCCCGGGAGGGCCGCGGCCGAGATGGCCCGGGCGCAGGGCGAGGCGGACGAGATCAGGGAGAGGGCCGCGAAGGACGCGCGGGCCGTCCTGGAGAAGGCCGAGCGTGAGGCGCAGCAGGCAGCCGCCGCCGGGCGCGCCGAGCTCGACGAGGAGGGCAGGACCCTCCGGGACGACCTCCGCACCGTCCGGGAGGACCTGGAGCGCCGGGAGGCGCGGCTCGCCGAGCGGGAGCAGCGGCTCGACACCGAGGTGCGCCGCCTGGAGGAGTGGCAGGGGCGGCTCGCCGAGACCAAGAAGGCGCTGGAGGCCCGCGGGCAGGAGCTCGACGGCATCGCCGAGGAGCGCCGCAAGGTCCTGGAGCAGGCGGCCGGGCTGACCGCCGAGCAGGCCAAGGGCGAGCTCGTCGCGGCGATCGAGAACCAGGCGAAGCGGGAGTCGATCCCGATCGTCCGGGAGATCGAGAACGCGGCCAGGGCGGAGGGCGACAAGCGCGCCCGCAAGATCGTGACGCTGGCGATCCAGCGGGTCGCCAGCGAGCAGACGGCCGAGTCGGTGGTGTCGGTCCTGCACCTGCCGAGCGACGAGATGAAGGGCCGCATCATCGGCCGCGAGGGGCGCAACATCCGCGCCTTCGAGACCACCACGGGCGTGAACCTCATCATCGACGACACGCCGGAGGCGGTTCTGCTGAGCTGCTTCGACCCCGTGCGGCGTGAGGTCGGGCGCCTGACGCTGGAGAAGCTCGTCCTGGACGGCCGGATCCACCCGCAGCGGATCGAGGAGATCTACGAGCGCAGCCGCAGCGACGTCGAGCAGCTGTGCGTCCGCGCCGGCGAGGACGCCCTGGTCGAGGTCGGCATCGCCGACATGCACCCGGAGCTGATCGCGCTGCTCGGCCAGCTGCGGTACCGGACGTCCTACGGGCAGAACGTGCTCAAGCACCTGATCGAGTCCGCGCACATCGCGGGGATCATGGCGGGCGAGCTGCGGCTTCCGGTGGAGGTCGCCAAGCGGTGCACGCTGCTGCACGACATCGGCAAGGCGCTCACGCACGAGGTGGAGGGCAGCCACGCGCTGATCGGCGCCGAGATCGCCCGCCGCTACGGCGAGCACGAGGACGTCGTCCACGCGATCGAGGCGCACCACAACGAGGTCGAGGTCCGGACCGTGGAGGCCGTGCTCACCCAGGCCGCCGACGCGGTGAGCGGCAGCCGGCCGGGGGCGCGCCGCGAGTCGCTGGAGGCCTACGTCAAGCGGCTGGAGCGGCTGGAGGAGATCGCCCGCGACCGGCACGAGGGCGTGGAGAAGGTCTTCGCGATGCAGGCGGGCCGCGAGATCCGGGTGATGGTGAAGCCCGACGCGGTCGACGACATCCAGGCGCAGGTGATCGCCCGCGACATCGCCAAGCAGGTCGAGGACGAGCTGACCTATCCCGGCCAGATCCGGGTCACGGTCGTCCGGGAGTCCCGGGCGATCGAGTTCGCCCGCTGACCGGCGGCGATCCGGCGACCGGGCGGTTCGTTGGGGTTTGGGGGAAATTAAGCGGCCGGTCTGGTGTTCGCAAGCTCCCGCGGTGATGATCAAGTCATTTCCAGGCGGGAGGATTGCGTGAACAGGATCGCCATGATCGGGGGCGGGGCCGTGCTGGCCGCCGCCCTCGCCTTCGCGGGCAGTGCCCAGGCCGCGCCGCAGGCCGCGGGGAAGCGGGCGCACGCGGTGATCGTCGGGCATCGCGGGTCGCCGGGGCAGGCCCCCGAGGAGACGCTCGCGTCCTACCGCGACGGGGTCCGCGACCGGGCCGACGTGCTGGAGGGCGACGTGCAGCTCACGGCCGACGAGCAGATCGTGCTCGTGCACGACGACACCCTCGCCCGGACCACCGACGTCGAGCAGGTCTTCCCCGACCGGGCGCCGTGGAGGGTGGGCCAGTTCACGCTGGCCGAGATCAAGAAGCTGGACGCCGGGTCCTGGTTCGACGCCCGGTACGCGGGCCAGCGGGTGCCCACCCTGAAGGAGCTGCTCGCCGTCAGGGACAGGGACACCGGGCTCAGCCTGGAGCTGAAGGCGCCCGCCAACAGCCCGGGGATCGCCACGCTGCTCGCCGGGGAGCTGAACGCGGCGGGCCTCACCGACGGCGGCACGCTCAGGTCGGGGGCCTACCGGGTGCAGGTCCACTCCCGCGACCAGGAGGCGCTCAAGGAGTTCCACGCGTCCGCGCCCAAGGTCCAGCTGTCCTACCTGACCGGCGGGAAGATGCTCTCCGACGACGAGCTGTCCGCTCTGGCGGGCTGGACGGTCAGCGTGTACGCCCACCCCAGGGCGACCAGCGCCGACGACGTCAGGCGTGCGCACGCCAAGGGCCTGAAGGTGTTCAGCGACCCGGTGGACAGCCCGGCCGAGGTCTCCATGGGGGCGAACCAGGGCTATGACTGGCTCGCGACGAACTTCCCCGCCACCACCCGGCGGATCCTCGACGGCCGCAGGCCCTTCCCCGGCGCGAACGGCGTCGTGATCGACAGTGTCTTCCCCGACCCGAGCGGCGACGACGCCCAGCCGGAGAAGAGCGAGCACGTGGTGCTGCGCAACACGACGTCCAGGCCGGTCGACGTGAGCGGCGGCTACCTGCGCGACCAGGCGAGCAACCTGATGCGGATCGGCCCCGGATACGTGATCCCGCCGGGCAGCCTGCTGCGCGTCTACGTCGGCCCCGGCACGAACCGCCCCGACGCCTACTACAACGGCCTGACAGTCGGCTTCCTGAACAACACCTCAGGGGACACGGTGTCGTTCTTCCGGGCCGACCACACGCTGCTCGACATCTCCTCCTACATCGTTCCCTGATCAGCCGATCGTGAGGTCGACGGGTTCGACGCCGCGAGGCTCGAACCCGAGGGTCTGGCCGTAGAACGCCAGCTCCGCCTCCAGGCAGCGGATCACCGTGTCGGCCTTGCGGAAGCCGTGCGACTCGCCCTCGAAGGTGAGGTAGGCGTACGGCATCTTCTTCTCGGCCAGCGCCTGCGCGAACCGTTCGGACTGGTCCGGCGGCACGATCGGGTCGCTCAGCCCTTGCAGGAGCAGGACGGGGCAGGCCGTGCGGTCGGCGCGGTTGATCGGCGAGCGCTCCTCGTAGGCGCGCTCGAATCCGGGGAGGGGGCCGATGAGGCCGAACAGGTAGTGGGACTCGAAGTCGTGGGTGCTCTCGGCGAAGCGCTGCAGGTCGCTGATCCCGAAGTAGGACGTGGCGGCCTTGAACACGTCGGTCTGCGTGATCGCCGCGAGCGTCGTCCAGCCCCCGGCCGAGCCGCCGCGGATCGCCAGGCGCTCCGGGTCGGCGATGCCGCCGTCGACGAGGGCGCGGGCGGCGGCGACGGCGTCCTCGACGTCGACCACGCCCCACTGGCGGCGCAGCCGCTCCCGGTAGGCGCGGCCGTAGCCGGCCGACCCGCCGTAGTTGACGTCGATCACGCCGATGCCGCGGCTGGTGAAGTACGCGCGCTCCATGTCGAGCACCGTCGACACGCGCCCGGTGGGACCGCCGTGCACGAACACCACGTAGGGCGGCAGCTCGTCGTCCGGCCCGGCCGCCTCCGGGTTGGTCGGCGGGAACACGTAGGCGTGGACGGGGCGGCCGAACGGCCCCTCCAGGCGCTCGGCGCGCGGCCGGGACAGGTACGCGACGTCGGGCACCTCGGCCCGCTCCCGGCGCAGCCCCTCCACGCGCCCGGTGGTGGTGTCGACCCGCACCACCGAGGCCGGCAGGTCCGGGCCGCCGGCGATCCCCACGATCGTCGAGCCGTCCGTGGACAGCTGCGGCGCCCAGTGCTCGTAGGGGACCTCCAGGTCGACGAGGTCGAGGGTGTCGGTGTCGTACACGCCGAGCCGCATGTCGCCCTCGCCGTGCAGGACGGCGAGGCGCCCGTCGCCGAGCAGCGCGTACGGCATGCCGCCGAGCTGCCACAGCGGCGCGGCGAACTCCTCCTCGGCCGGGTAGAGCGCCTGCGCGGACTCCCCGTGCAGGCCGACCTGGTAGATGTTCCACCAGCCGGGCCAGTCGGAGATCACGTACAGGGACTCGTCGTCGCGCCACAGCGGCGCCAGGGCCGACTCGGTGAGGCCGCCCTTGACGGTGCGGGGCGAGACCACCGCGCCGTCCTCGATCGCCGCGACGCGCACCTCGGTGCCGTCCCACGGCATGCGGGGGTGGTTCCACTGCACCCACGCCAGATGCCCTCCGCCGGGGGACGGCACGGGGCCCGCGTAGAACTGCGCGCCCGAGACCAGCTCGCGGATCGCGCCGGCGTCGCCGGCGGCGCTGCCGTCCAGCGGGACGGCGACGATGGCGCGCCGGATGCCCGTGGCGGGCTGCTCTTCGGCGCCCTGCTCGGCCTCGGGGGCCGCGGGCTCGGCGATGTGGCCCTCGCAGACGCACCAGACCTCCGTCCCGTCCGGGGACAGGACGTAGTCGGCGTACCGCAGGCCCGCCGGGACGGCGGGCTCGGGTGTCAGCGGGTACGGCTTCGGGTCGCCCTCGTCGAGCCGGTGCAGCCGCTGGTCCTCGTAGTTGGAGAACACGACGGACCACCCCGCGCCGGTGCGGACCGGCAGGTAGGACCGGCCGCCGTACTCGTGGACGCGGGTGCGCGCGTCCCACGGGGCCTGCAGCAGCTCGGTGCGATGACCGTCCTTCAGATGGACGACCGTGGCCCGTCCGCCCTCCTCAGGCCGCGTCTCCTGCCACCACACGTCGTCGCCCGCGACGGTGGGGAAGCTGAGGCGCAGCCGGGCGCGGGCGACATCGGCCGCAGAGATGGGTGAAGGCCATGAGCCGTAGGGAAGGGTCGCACGAGCGGTCATAACAGGAATCGTCCCGCATACGGGGATCGGTTGGGGCCATGACGGGCCGTTTGAGCTCGGAAAGATACAAGCTCGTCCCCGGCAAACCCGCCGGTAACATCAGGGTTCGCCCGCCCCGGAGACAGCGGAGGGCGCCGCCGGAGAACGGCGGCGCCCCTCGCGGACGAGCGGATCCCTCAGACGGTCTGCTGGGTCACCCCGACCCCGGCGACGGGAGCGGGGCCGCCCGAGCCCATCGTCTTGGCCTCGGTCTTGCGGCTGCGGCGGCTGCGCCCCTCCAGCCACGTGGCCACGCGGCTCAGCGACATGTTGATCGCGATGTAGATGACCGCGACGACGATGCCGGCCTGGAGCACGTTGTTGCTGTAGTTCGCCGGCACCTGCTTGAAGCCGGCCTGCAGGAACTCGCCGTAGGCGATGATGAACCCGAGCGCGGTGTCCTTGAGCAGGACGACGATCTGGCTCACGATCGCCGGCATCATCACCGTGATCGCCTGCGGCAGCAGCACCAGCCGCATGACGCCGTTCTTGCGGAGCCCGATGGAGTAGGCGGCCTCCGACTGCCCCTTCGGGATCGACAGGACGCCCGCGCGCACCACCTCGGCGAGCACGGAGCCGTTGTACATCGTCAGGCCGAACACGACCGCGGCGAACGCGGGCACGGTGACCGTCCCGGCGTTGATCTCCACCCCGAAGATCGAGAAGAAGTAGTCCACCGAGAAGCGCTGCAGGGTGCCGAACTGGGACTCGGCGATCGCGGGGCTGATCTTGTTCGGGACGAAGAACGCCAGGAAGATCAGGATCAGCAGCGGGATGCCGCGGAAGAACTCCACCACGGCGCCGGCCGGAACGCGGACCCACCAGTGGTCCGACAGCCGGGCCAGCCCGAACACGACGCCGAACAGCAGGGCCAGGACCGTGGCGACGACGGCGGCCTTCAGCGTGTTCATCAGGCCGGGCAGGAGCAGGTGCCTCCACACCGTCCACTTCAGGAACGGCGTCCAGAGCTTCTCCTCGAACTGCCCCTTGTCGCTGAGGCGCCAGATCAGCGCGGCCATGACGGCCGCGAACACGACCGACACGACGGCGGTCAGGACCGCGTTGCGCACCCGGGCCCGGGGGCCGGGGATGTCGAAGAGAACTGTCGCTTCCTTGCTCATCGCGCCACCGCCATCCGCTTGGCGAGCCAGCCGAAGAAGTATCCGGTCGGCAGGGTGAGGATCAGGAAGCCGATCGACACGCCGAGGAAGAGGGGGATGACCCCGTTGGCGAACGTGGGCTTGTCGATGATCGTCTTGGTGACCAGCGCGACCTCGGCGTAGCTCGCGGCCGCGGCCACCGTCGTGTTCTTGATCATCGCGATCAGCACGCTGCCCAGCGGGGCGATGATCGCCCGGAACGCCTGCGGCAGGATGATCATCCGGAGGGACTGGGTGAAGGTCAGCCCGATCGAACGGGCCGCCTCAGCCTGCCCCAGCGGGACGGTGTTGATGCCCGAGCGCAGGGTCTCGCACACGAAGGCGCCGGTGTAGGCCGACAGGCCGAGGACCGCCCACCAGTAGTAGGTCGTCGAGGAGTTCTCGGAGAACTTCAGCGCGAGGATGTCGTTCAGGCCCAGGCTGCACATCAGCAGCACCAGGGTGAGCGGCGTGTTGCGCACGATGTTGACGTAGCCCGTGCCGAACGCGCGGAGCACCGGAACCGGCGAGACCCGGAAGCTCGCCAGGAGGGTCCCGATGATCAGGGACAGCACCGCCGCGGCGGCCGCGAGGCGCAGGGTCGCCCAGAACCCTTGGAGGATCTCGTCGAAGTTGTCGAAGAACGGGCTGAAGTCAAACATTGCTCAGCTGTTTCATCACGTTCCAGCGGGAGTCAGGCCAGGCCGACGCGTCCCCGGGCGATGCTGGTCGGGGACGCGCCGGCGTGACGGGCGTCAGTCGCGGCCCTGGATCAGGCGCAGCCTTCCATCTGCGGGGCGGTCGTGACGAGCTTGAGCCCGGTGCCCGCGAAGTGCTTCTCCAGCAGGGTCTTGGCCGTGCCGTCGGAGTACATCTGGGAGATGGCCTTGTTGACGGCCTCGCAGGTCTCGGTGTCGCCCTTCTTCAGGCCGACGCCGTACTTCTCGTCGGTGAAGGGGTCGTTGATGACCTTGAAGGAGCCCTTCTGCTGGTTGGCGAAGCCGGCCAGGATCAGGTCGTCGGTGCTGACCGCGTCCAGGGCGCCGGACTTCAGCTTGCTCACGCACTCGGAGTAGCTGGAGGCGTCGACCAGCGTGACGCCCTTGATGTTGAGCTTGCCGTCCGGCGGGCCCTCGGTGATGCGGCGGAAGGAGTTGGAGCCGGCCGCCTTGCAGAGCTTCTTGCCCTTGAGGTCGGTGGCCTTCTTGATGCTGCTGTTGTCGGCCTTGACCATCGTGTCCTGGTGGGCGACGTAGTATGGCCCGCCGAAGGTCACCTGCGACTTGCGCGCGTCGGTGATGGAGTAGGTGGCGACCACGAGGTCGACCTGCCCGCCGCCGAGGAACGACTCGCGGTTGGCGGAGGTCGTCTCCTTGAACGTGATGCCGTTCTCGGGGACGCCGAGCGACTTCGCGATGTACTTGGCGACGTCGACGTCGAAGCCGTCGAAGCTGCCGTCGGGCTTCTTCAGACCGAGCGCCGGCTGGTCGAACTTGATGCCGATGGTCAGCTTCTTGTCGTCCTTGGCCTTCTGGACGACCGTCTTGGCCTCGGTCTTCTCGGTGTCGCTGCCGCACGCGCTGAGCGCCAGCGACAGCGCCATCCCCGCCCCGATGAGGGCGCCGAAACGACGTACTCGCATACTCGTCCTACCTCTGCTCTCTGCCGGAGCCCCGCGGCTCAGTGCGTGAGGATCTTTGAAAGGAAGTCCTTCGCGCGCTCGGTCCGCGCGTTGGTGAAGAACTCGTCGGGGGTGTTCTCCTCGACGATCTGGCCGTCCGCCATGAACACGACCTTCTGCGCGGCCCGGCGGGCGAAGCCCATCTCGTGCGTGACGACGATCATCGTCATGCCCTCGCGGGCCAGTCCCGTCATGACGTCCAGGACCTCGTTGACCATCTCCGGGTCCAGCGCCGAGGTGGGCTCGTCGAAGAGCATCACCTTCGGCTTCATCGCGAGGGAGCGCGCGATCGCGGCGCGCTGCTGCTGCCCGCCGGACAGCTGCGCGGGGTACTTGTGCGCCTGGTTGGCGATGCCGACCCGGTCGAGCAGTTCCATCGCGTGCTTCTGCGACTCCTGCTTGCCCTGCCCGCGGACCTTCACCGGCCCGAGCGTGACGTTCTCGAGGATCGTCTTGTGGGCGAACAGGTTGAACGACTGGAACACCATGCCCACGTCGGCGCGGAGCCTCGCGAGGTCCTTGCCCTCCTTGGGCAGCTCCTTGCCGTCCACGAGGATCGTGCCCTCGTCGATCGGCTCCAGCCGGTTGATCGACCGGCACAGGGTCGACTTACCGCCGCCGGAGGGGCCGATGACGACGACGACCTCACCGGAGTTCACGGTGAGGTTGATGTCCTTGAGGACGTGCAGCTCGCCGAAGTGCTTGTTGACGTGCTCGACTACGACGAGCGGCCGGCCACCTGCGGCGGCAGGCTCCGGGGTGGAGTCCTCCGGCCCGGTCTTGGTGAGCTCGGGCCCGCTTTCGCTGTCCGTCATGGGCACGGACTTTATGTCATCGCCGGTAGTGCCCGAGTTGCCGCGCGGTACCGATACGATCACGAATACCCACGTCGGACGGGGTTCGGTCGTGGCGGAGAGTGATCATAAAAGGCGGCGGCGGGGTGCGCCGCCCGTTCCGCCATGTCGCGCCGGGCCCGTAACCTGGATGACTGTCATGAGTGCGCCAATGGAGACGGCTCCCCGTACGTACGAGATCCGTACCTACGGGTGCCAGATGAACGTCCACGACTCCGAGCGGCTGTCGGGGCTGCTGGAGTCGGCCGGGTACGTCCGCGCGGGGGAGGCCGAGCCCGACGTCGTGGTCTTCAACACATGCGCGGTGCGGGAGAACGCCGACAACCGCCTTTACGGCAACCTCGGCCACCTTCGCCCCGTGAAGGACGGCCATCCCGGCATGCAGATCGCCGTCGGCGGCTGCCTGGCCCAGAAGGACCGCGACACCATCGTCAAGCGCGCCCCCTGGGTGGACGTGGTGTTCGGCACGCACAACATCGGGTCGCTGCCCGCGCTGCTCGAACGCGCGCGGGTGCGGGACGAGGCGCAGGTCGAGATCGAAGAGTCGCTGGTGACCTTCCCCTCGACGCTGCCGACGCGCCGCGAGTCCCCCTACGCCGCCTGGGTGTCGATCTCCGTGGGGTGCAACAACACCTGCACGTTCTGCATCGTCCCGTCCCTGCGCGGCAAGGAGCGCGACCGCCGGCCGGGGGAGATCCTCGCCGAGGTCGAGGCGCTGGTCGCCGAGGGCGCCCTGGAGATCACGCTGCTGGGCCAGAACGTCAACGCCTACGGTTCGGGCTTCGGCGCCCTGGCCGGCGCGCCCGACGAGGTCCGCGCGATGACCGGGGGCGGGCAGTCGGCGTTCGCGGGGCTGCTGCGGGCCTGCGGCGGCGTCGAGGGCCTGGAGCGGGTCCGGTTCACCTCCCCGCACCCGAAGGACTTCACCGACGACGTGATCGCCGCGATGGCGGAGACGCCGAACGTGATGCCGTCCCTGCACATGCCGCTGCAGTCCGGTTCGGACGCGGTGCTGCGCGCGATGCGCCGGTCGTACCGGCAGGCGCGCTACCTCGGCATCATCGAGAAGGTCCGGGCCGCGATCCCGGACGCGGCGATCACCACCGACATCATCGTCGGCTTCCCCGGCGAGACCGAGGCCGACTTCGAGGAGACCCTGCACGTGGTGCGGGAGGCCCGGTTCTCGTCGGCGTTCACGTTCCAGTACTCCAAGCGCCCCGGCACCCCGGCGGCGACCATGGACGGCCAGCTGCCGAAGCAGGTCGTCCAGGAGCGCTACGAGCGGCTCGTCGCCCTGCAGGAGGAGATCTCCTGGGCGGAGAACCGCAAGCAGCTCGGCCGGACCCTGGAGGTCCTCGTCGCCGAGGGCGAGGGCCGCAAGGACGAGGCGACGCGCCGGCTCTCCGGGCGGGCGCCCGACAACCGGCTCGTCCACTTCGGCGTGCCGGAGGAGCCGGTCCGCCCCGGCGACATGGTCACCGTCGAGATCACCTACGCCGCGCCGCACCACCTGGTCGCCGACAGGCCCGCGCTGGGCGTCCGCCGGACGCGCGCGGGCGACGCGTGGGAGGCGCGGCAGGGCGGAGGCGGCGGGGCCGGCGGCGTGTCGCTGGGCATGCCGTCGATCGGGCGCCCGGCCCAGCCCGCCGCGTCCGCGCCGGGCTGCTCGACCCGCCCCTGAACCGCGGTGTGATCGGGCCGGTCTAGGACGGCGGCCCGCCCGTGCCGCCGGGCTGGTCGCCCGCGCCGCCGGGCTGCCCGCCCGTCCCGCCGGGGTGCTCGCCCGCGGCGCCGGGGTGGCCGCCGGTCTCGCCGGGCTGCCCGCCCGTGCCGCCGGCCTGGCCGCCCTCGCGGTCGATGTACCGGCCGGCCTGGTCCTGGACCCGGTCGACCTTGTCGGCGTGCTTGCCGCCCGTCCGCTGGTCGAACGCGTCCCCTGCCTTCTCGACGCCCTGCTTGGCCTTGTCGGCGTGCTGCCCGAGCATCTGCTTGACCTTGTCGACGATCGACATCGAATCCCCCCGGATCCCTCGGCTCGTTCGGCGCCGCGGGCGCGGCGCGGCACCCGTTCATTCCGGCCATACCCGTTCTGTTGCCACAATCAATCCCGTGACCTCACCCAATGCCCCGCATGTGATCGCGGTCGTCGGCGCCACGGCGGCCGGCAAGTCCGACCTGGCCGTCGAGCTGGCCCTCCGGCTGGACGGGGAGGCGGTCAACGCCGACTCGATGCAGCTGTACCGCGGCATGGACATCGGCACCGCGAAGCTGTCCGCGGCCGAGATGCGCGGGGTCCCGCACCACCTGCTGGACGTCTGGGACGTCACGGCCACCGCGAGCGTCGCCGAGTACCAGCGGCTCAGCGCCGACGCCATCGCGCGGATCCGGGGCCGGGGGCGGCTGCCCGTGCTGGTCGGCGGGTCCGGGCTGTACGTGCGCGCCGCCCTCGACCGGATGGAGTTCCCGGGGACGGACCCGGCCGTGCGGGGCCGCCTGGAGGAGGAGCTGGCGCGGGTCGGGCCCGGTCCGCTGCACGAGCGGCTGCGCGGCCTGGACCCCGCGGCCGCGGAGGCGATCCTGCCGAGCAACGGCCGCCGGATCGTGCGGGCGCTGGAGGTCGTCGAGATCTCCGGCCGCCCGTTCACCGCGACCCTGCCCGAGCACCGGTACCGCTACGACGATGTCGTGCAGATCGGGCTGAGCGTGCCCCGTGACGAGCTGGACGAGCGCATCGCCCTGCGGGTGGAGCGGATGTGGGAGGCGGGCCTGGTCGACGAGGTCCGGGAGCTGGAGAAGCGGGGGCTGCGGGACGGTCTGACCGCCGGGCGCGCCCTCGGCTACGCCCAGGTGCTGCGGTTCCTGGCGGGGGAGTGGACGGAGGAGCAGGCCAGGGAGGACACCGTCCGGACGACGCGGCGTTTCGCCCGCCGCCAGGAGTCGTGGTTCCGCCGCGACCCGCGCGTGCTGTGGCTGCCCTACGACGCCCCCGACCTGGCCGATCGTGCCGAGGCCCTGGTGAGGCAGGGGCGGCCGGAGCCCATATGATCGGGGGCATGCGGTTCGTCAAGGGGCATGGCACCGAGAACGACTTCGTGATCCTCCCCGATCCGGACGGCGTCCTGGACCTCACCCCGGAGGCCGTCGCGCGGCTGTGCGACCGGCGGGCGGGGATCGGCGCGGACGGCGTCCTGCGCGCGGTCCGGACGAAGGCCGCCGACGTCGACGCCGACGCCGAGTGGTTCATGGACTACCGCAACGCCGACGGCAGCATCGCCGAGATGTGCGGCAACGGGGTGCGCGTCTTCGCCCGCTACCTGGTCGACGCGGGCCTGGCCCCGCCCGGGGAGTGGGACCTGGCCACCCGCGCGGGCCTGCGCCGCGTGACGCTCGGCCCGTCCGGGGACGTCACCGTGGAGATGGGCCGGCCGGAGCTCCTCGGCCCGGGCGAGGCGAGCCTGGCGGGCGCGAGCTTCGCGGGCGAGCGGGTCAGCGTCGGCAACCCGCATCTGGCGTGCCGCGTCACCGGGCCCGTCGCCGCACTCGACCTGTCGCGCGCCCCCGACTTCGACCCGGCGGTCTTCCCCGCGGGGGTGAACGTCGAGTTCTTCCGCGGCGTGGGGGAGCGGCACGTCGAGATGCGGGTGTACGAGCGCGGCTCGGGCGAGACCCGCTCGTGCGGCACCGGGACCGTCGCGGTGGCCGCGGCGGCGGCCGGCGGCGTCGCCGACGGCGCCGAATGGACCGTGGACGTCCCCGGCGGGCGGGTGACCGTCGTCCTGGACGGCGAGACCAGCTACCTGAGCGGCCCGGCCGTCCTGGTCGCCGAGGGCGAGACGCGGCCCGGCTGGATCTAGCGGGCGACCGTCTCACCTGGGCGTGCGCCGGTCCCGGAGCGGTCCCGGCACAGACGGGACAACTGTCCCTCTCCGGCGGGACCTTCCGCCGCATAACTTCTCTCTTGCACACCCTCTGGTGAATGGCCCGTATGGACCGGGATGGGAGCCCCGGGCCCGTACGGAGCCTGAGGGCCGGTGGCGACCTTCTTGGCGGGGGGCGGTCACCGGCCCTCCCACCCGGAGGGGGCGCCTCAGGGGGAGACGCCGTTGACCGGCAGTCTGGCGCGGACCAGGGTTCCGCCCTTGGGGCCGGGCCCCACCGTGCAGGATCCGCCCAGCTCGGCCGCGCGCTCGCGCATGGAGGACATGCCGATGCCGGAACGCACCTGGTCGGGCAGTCCCACACCGTCGTCGTCGACGGTGACGTGCAGATCGCCGTTCAGATGCAGCCGCACCTCGGCGCAGCCCGCTCCGGCGTGGCGATGGACGTTCGTCAGCGCCTCCTGGACGATCCGGTACGCGGCGACCTCGGCGGCGGCCGGCAGGCCCTTCAGGTCGCCCTCGACGCGCACGTCCACCCGCGGGCCGTCTCCGGCGGCGACGACCCCGCCGAGCGCCTGGATCGCGCCCTCCAGCCCGAGATCGTCCAGGGCGGGCGGCCGCAGGCCGTACACGAGCTCCCTGATGTCGCCGATCGTGCGCCCCATGGTGGCGCGCAGCTCCTCCAGCAGGCCGTCGACCGCCTCAGGGTCGGTCCTGAGCGTGATGCGCGCGGCGTCCACCGTCATGGCGAGGCTGGCCAGCGTCGGCCCGAGCCCGTCGTGCAGGTCGCGGCGCAGCCGCCGCCGCTCCTCCTCCCGCGTGCGCAGGATGTGCTCCCGGGACCGCTGGACGTCCGCGGAGAGCCGCGCCGCGTTCGCCAGCTCGGCGAGGTTGCGGGCGAGGACGTTCGACAGGCGCGCGTCCGGGGTGCGGGTGACGCCGAACAGCAGGCGCCCCACCGGCTCGCCGTGCCACACCAGCGGGATGAGCTGCGGGCGGTCGCCGAGCACGCCGTCCTCCGCCGAGACCGTCCGGCCGTCGCGGTCCAGCACCTCGATCGTGACGCCGGTCGCGTGCAGGGCCGAACGCGCCACCTCGGCGGCGACGGCCAGCGCGGCGCCCGGGTTCGCGGCGGTCTGCAGCCGCCGGTTCAGCCGGTCGGCGATCCGGTACGGGTCGCGCTCGCCGTGGATGAACGCGTCCACCATGCGCTGCAGGCGCCGCCGGACGGGTTCGAAGACCGCGCCGGCGACGATCGCCCCGGCGAGCCCGGCGAGGGTGCCGCGGCCGTGGGCCAGCAGGCTCGCGGTGCCGACGAGCGCGAAGTACACGCCGGTGATGACGACGACGAGGCCCGCGTACACCAGCGTCCGGCTGACCACGAGGTCGATGTCGTACAGGCGGTAGCGGGTGATCGCGATCGCGATGCAGATGGGGACGGCGACGATGGTGAGGTCGCGCAGCGGGTCGCCGATCGGGCCGTTCTCGCCGACGAAGATGATCGCCTCGGCGAGGATGCCCGGGTAGACCACCCAGGCGATCTGCCGCCGCACGTCCGGCGGCGCCTGCACGAACCGCACGGCCACCGAGAACAGGCCCGCCGCCAGGGCGGTGACGATGACCGCGCTGATCGGGAGCGGGATCTCCTCGAACGGGTACACCGAGACGCCGTTGTGCCAGCGGCGCACGCCCGGGTCGACCGTCAGGTGCGCGCAGACGACGACCGGGACGAGGCAGGCGAGGGCGAGGGCGGGCCGGAACCACCGCGACACCAGCCGCCCGTCCGGGAAGATCAGCGGCAGCACGAGGGTCAGGGCGTAGGTGTCAACGGCCCACAGCCAGACGGCGAGCCACTGGACGAACCCGGCCCCGGGCGCGCGGTGGAGTTCGAGCCAGGGGCCGAGGTTGAGGGAGAGCACGTACAGCGAGGCGCTGAAACCCGCGCCGACCATGAGCCAGGCGACCGTCAGGCCGGGCCTGTGCCGCAGCAGGACGGCGCCCACGGGCGTCCAGGCCAGGGCGACCAGGATCTCGGGATGCCACCACACCATTCGCAGTTCGGACGGCACGCGGGCGCCGATGATCAATGACGCGGCGACGGACGCGACCGCGGTCAGCGCGAGGAGGGCGCCCACGCGCCCCGCCGCGCGGTCGTGCTCTTCCGTCTCCATGCACACTCCCCGCCCGAAAGTAATGGAATGTTAAAACGCGCAGCTCCCTGTCCCGCAGGCTTGAGCGCGTCCGCCTCAGGACACCGCCGGACCGGTCGGGCGGAGAGCGTTCCGGTCGCGATGCATGCGGGCGTGCCGTGATGGTAGCTGGGGAAACGCCCGATATGAACGGAAGGTGCAGGTCAGCGGCCAGTCGTGGCCGCGTACCGGGCTTCCGGGCGTGTCGGCGTGCGGGGAGGGGGCGAGCGCGCGTGCGGGGAGGGACGGGTCAGGACGCCGGAGTCAGCATGCTCTCGCGCGTCAGGGCCCTCACGCCACGCCTCATGTCCTCGGCGGTGAAGTCGTCGAGGAGCAGGCGCTGGATCAGGAAGCCGGGGAAGAGCGCGAACAGCGTCTTGCCGGCGGCCACGGCGTCGGTGTCGGCGGGGAGCAGGCCGGCGCCGACCAGCCGGCGGATGTAGCGGGTCCAGGTGTCGCGCAGCCCGGCCACGTTGTCGGCGACGTACGCGGCGATCTCCGGATCGTGCGTGGCGAGCGCCCAGGCCTGGGGCGCGAGCCGGAGCGGGCCGTCCTCGCCGGACAGGGCGACGACCCGGGAGGCGAACCGCTCGGCCATCTCGTCGATGGGGAGCAGCGGGTCGCTGTCGGCGAGCACGGTGAAGAACGTGCGCAGGTCGCCGATCACGGTGGCGATGTTCGCCTCGATGATCTCGTTCTTGCTCTTGAAGTACCGGTAGACGGCGCCGGCGGAGAGCCCGGCCTCGGCGAAGACGTCCTGCATGGACGTCGCGTGGATGCCCTTGCGGATGAAGCAGGTCCGCGCCGCTTCCAGGATCTGGAGGCGGCGGCGCTCCAGGTGCTCCTCGCTGACTCTCGGCATGGCACCAATCTAAAACGAACGTTCGTTCTTGACAAGTTCCGGAGGGGGTGCCAGGCTCCGCGCCAAAGAGAACGGACATTCGTTTTTTGGAGGAGATCGTGCGGACTTCCCCCGCCGCGCGCGCCGTCGGCGTGGCCGCCGGCGCGGCGCTGCTGCAGCTCGTCATGGTCGTGGCCTTCTCGTGGCCCGCCGCGCGGACGGCGCCGCGTGACGTCCCGGTCGTCGTGACCGGTCCGCGGGCCGCCGAGGCCGCCGACCTGCTCGACCGCGCGCGGCCGGGCGCCTTCGACGTCCGGACCGCTCCGGACGAGGCCGCCGCCCGTGCGGCGATCGCGGATCGCGAGGCCTACGGCGCGGTCGTCACGGCGCCGTCCGGCCCGAAGGTGCTCACCGCCTCCGCCGCCTCGCCGCTGGTCGCCCAGCAGCTCGGCGCGATGGCGACGCGGCTCAGTCCCGGGGGCGCCCCGGTGTCCCCGCCCGTCCAGGACGTGGTCGCCGCGGACTCCGACGACCCCCGCGGGGCGGGTTTCGGCGCTCTCGCGCTACCGCTGGTCATGTCCGGGCTCGCGGCCGCGGTGCTGATGACGTTCGCCATCCCGTCCCTCGCCTGGCGCACCGCCGGCACGGCGATCTTCGCCGCGCTGGGCGGGCTGGACGTCGCGTGGATCGCGCAAGGCTGGCTGTCGCTGCTTCCCGGCTCCTACGTCACGCTCGCCGGAGTCATGGCGCTGACCGTCCTCGCCGTGACCGGAACCGTGGTCGGCTTGGCCGCCGCCATCGGCCGCGCCGGCTTCGGACTCGGCGCGCTGACGCTGCTGCTGCTCGGCAATCCTCTGTCGGCGGCCACCTCGGCGCCCGAGCTGCTGCCGCAGCCGTGGGGCGCGATCGGCCAGTACCTGCCGCCGGGTGCGTCGGCCACCCTCCTTCGGTCGGCGGCGTTCTTCGACGGCGCCGGAAGCGCCCGCCCGCTCACCGTCCTGGCGGCCTGGGCCGTTGCCGGTCTCGGGCTCGTGGTCTTCGGTGGTCTGCGGAGGCGTTCGGCCGGCGAGGCCGAGCGCGGCCGCGAACCGGCGCTCGCGTGACCCTCAAGGCCGTGACTTTGGCGAATCCTGTACGCGTTCCGTGGTCAATCAATAGCATTCGGTGACTTCTGGGTGGTGTGCGGAGGAGCGGATGGTGGCGACGTTCGTGGTGCGGCGGGTGGCGAACCACGCGGCGCTGGCCGTGCTCGCCGCCAGCCTCGGCTACCTGCTCGCCGCCGCGGCGCTCGATCCGCGGGCCGGGCTCGAAGACCGCGAGCCCCGTCCGCCGCAGGCCGTCATCGACGCGCGGCTCGGTGCGCTGAACCTCGATGACCGGAAGCCTTTGGCGGAGCGGTACCTCACCTGGGCCAGGGGCGTGGCGCAGGGCGATTTCGGCCGGACGTGGGACGGTGAGCCGGTCGAAGGCGAGTTGTGGCGCAGGCTCGGAGTGAGCTTTCGCCTGGTCGCTCCGGGGGCCGTCCTGGGAGGCGCCTTGGGCGTCGCCCTTGGCGCCTACGCCGCCGCCCGGCACGGCCGGGCGGCCGACAGGCTGGTCTCCGGCGGCTCTTATCTGCTGCTGGCCGTCCCCGTGTTCGTCCTCGCGCCGCTCTTACAGATCATGGCCGGTGAGGCCAACGACGCCCTGGGGATGCGGGTGTTCGTCTGGCTGGGGGAGTCCGCGCCGGGGCCGTCCGGGGGTCGGCTCTGGGATCTCGCCGATCGGGCGCGCCGGCTGCTGCTGCCCACGGCCACGATCGCGCTCTGCCAGATCGCTCTCTACGCCTGCTACCAGCGCGGCCTGATGCTGGACGTGCTGCACGCCGACCACGTGCGCGCCGCGAGGGCCAGGGGTCTCCGGCGGCGCGGCGCGCTGCTGCGGCACGGGCTCCGGACCGCGATCGTCCCGATGACCGCCTACTTCGCCTACACGTCCGGACTGGTTCTCCTCGGCGGGGTGTTCACCGAGACGGCCTTCGGGCGGCACGGGCTGGGGGAGTGGCTCGTCGACTCCATCTCCCGGGGCGACGTCAACGCCGTCGCCGCCATCGAGTGCCTCGCCGCCTGCGCCGTCCTCCTGGCCGCTCTCACGTCCGACGTCCTGGCCGCGGCGCTGGACCCCCGCGTCCGCGCGGGAGCCGCGCCATGACCGCCGGTCGTCGCACGGTGGCCGGAGCGGTCCTGCTCGTGCTGTTGTTCCTCCTGGCCTTCGCCGGGCCGCTCGTCTCGCCGTGGGGATGGGACGAGACGGACTTCACCGCCTTCCGGCAGGGGCCGTCCGGCGGCCACTGGCTCGGCACGACCCAGAGCGGACGCGACGTCTTCGCCTTCACCCTGCGCGGCGCGCAGAACTCGCTGCTGGTCGGCCTGAGCGCCGCCCTGCTGTCGACGGGGCTCGCCGCCGTCGTCGGGACCGCGGCCGGTTTCCTCGGCGGCGGGGCCGACCGGGTGCTGATGTGGGGCGTCGATCTGCTGCTGGTGCTCCCGTCCTTCCTGGTCGTGACCGTCCTGGCGTCCCGGATCGCCGGAGGGTGGCCGGTGCTCGCGGCGCTGCTGGCCGCGTTCATGTGGATGGTCACCGCCCGCGCGGTCCGGGCCGCGACGCTCTCCCTGCGGAACCGCGACCACGTGCTGGCCGCGCGGTTCCTCGGCGTCGGCACGCCGCGGCTGGTCGCGCGGCATGTGGCGCCCGGGCTGGCGTCACTGCTGGCCGTGGACGCGAGCCTGAACGTGAGCGTCGCGGTCGTCGCCGAGAGCGGGCTGTCCTACCTCGGGTTCGGGACGCGCCCGCCGGACGTCTCGCTCGGCACGGTCATCGCCGACGGCCGGGGCGGGGCGACCGCGCATCCATGGGCGTTCGGGTTCGCCGCCGGGCTGCTCGTCTCGATCGTCGTCGCGGTGAACCTGATCGGCGACGGGCTGCGGGACGCTCTCGACCCGGAGGCCGGGCGTTGACGGTCCTGCGGGTCGCCGACCTGGCGGTCGGTCACGCGACGGGTGCGCACGTCCTGCGCGGTGTGAGCTTCTCGGTCGAGGCCGGGGAGGCGCTCGGGCTCGTCGGTGAATCGGGAGCCGGCAAGACCTCGCTCGCGCTCGCTCTCATGGGGCTGCTCCCGGAGGGAGCGCGCGTGACGGGCTCTGTGCGTCTGCGCGGCCAGGAACTGCTGGGACGGACCGACGCGGAACTCTCGCGGGTGCGCGGCAAGGACCTGGCGATGGTCTTCCAGGATCCGTCGTCGGCGCTCTCGCCCGTCCACAGGGTGGGAGACCAGATCGTCGAGGCCGTTCGGATCCACTCGCCGGTGAGCCGCTCGGCGGCCCGCGCCCGCGCTCTGGACCTGCTCGAACTGGTCGGCATGCCGGATGCGGCGCGGCGGGCCCGCTGCTACCCGCATGAGCTGTCCGGCGGGATGCGGCAGCGGGTGATGATCGCCATGGCCGTCGCCAACGACCCGGTCGCGATCCTGGCCGACGAGCCCGCCTCGGCCCTCGACATGACGGTCCAGGCGCGGGTGCTGGACGTCCTGCGGGTCGCCCGGGAGGCGAGCGGGGCCGCGGTCGTGCTGATCAGCCACGATCTGGGCGCCGTCGTCGGATTCGCGGACCGCGTGATGGTGCTGCACGAGGGCCGGGTGGTGGAGACGGGTACGGCCGAGCAGGTTCTCTGTAGGCCCCAGACGCCCTTCGCGAGCCGCCTGGTGCGCCCATGGACGCGAGCGGGAGATGCGCCAGTTCCGCGTGCTCGGCCTGAGCGTCCGGTGGTTCTTCAGGTGGACGGCCTGGTCCGCCGGTATCCCTTATCTAGAGGGGCGCTGCTGCGGCGGCAGGCCGGAGAGGTGCGGGCCGTGGACGGCGCGAGCTTCGACGTCCGTGAGGGGGAGACGCTTGCGCTGGTGGGGGAGTCGGGGTCCGGTAAGACCACGACGCTGATGGAGATTCTGCGGTTGTCCCGTCCTCAGGACGGGCGCGTCAGGGTCTTGGGCCAAGACACGGCCGCCTTGCGCGCCGTCCACCGCAAGGCCTTGCGTAGGGACGTCCAGGTCGTGTTCCAGGACCCGTACGCCTCGCTGAACCCGCGTATGCGGGTCGCCGACATCATCGCCGAACCGCTCCTCGCGCATCGCACGCGGATCGGTGGTCGCGTCGAGGAGCTTCTCGCGACGGTGGGCTTGGAACCCGGCTATGCGCGGCGTTTCCCGCATGCGCTCTCGGGTGGGCAAAGGCAGCGTGTAGCCCTGGCCAGAGCCCTCGCCTTGGAACCCCGTCTTCTGCTCTTGGACGAGCCCGTGTCCGCACTGGACACCGCCGTGCAGGCGAGCGTCATGAACGTGCTGGCAGGGCTTCGGGCGCGGCTCGGCATGGCGTGCCTGTTCGTCACCCACGACCTCCCCCTGGTGCGGGGCTTCGCCGACCGGGTCGCCGTGATGCACAGGGGCCGCGTCGTTGAGATCGGGCCGGTCGCCGACATGTACGGGGCTCCCGCTCATCCCTATACACGGGCGCTGCTGGACGCGGTCCCTTCTTCCCGCCCAGATCGAGCTCGCCGCTTCCTTCTTGACGGTGACCCGTCCGACCCTGCGGCCGGGCCCGCAGGGTGCCGGTTCCGTGCTCGCTGCCCGCACTACGCCACGCTCACCCACGACGACAGACGCCTATGCGAACACCACGATCCGATGCCGCTCGCCACGGCGGCGGACCGCTCCGTCGCCTGCCACCATCCGCTCGTCTCGGCGGAGTCCGAACGATGAGACAGGTCGTCGCCGCCGTCCTTCTTGGGATAGCGCTCATCACCGGCGCCGGGTGCCGTGCCCCGGAGACAGCGACGTCCAACGCGTCCGGGGCGCTCCCGGCGGCGGATGTGAACCCGACTCCGCGCGACCGCGTCGCCAAGGGCGGAGCGCTTCGCTGGCCGCTCCCCGAGTTTCCGTCCCAGTGGAACACCAACCACATCAACGGTGCCAAGGGCGCGGTGGAGCACGTCATTCAGGGCGTTCTGCCGTATCTGATGCGTGCAGACGAGAAGGCCGTCCCGCACCCCGTTCCGGAGTACCTGGAGTCGGCCACGTTGAAGCGGACCCGGCACGGCCAGACCGTGACCTACCGGCTCAACCCGCGTGCCAGATGGTCGGACGGACGGCCCATCGGTTTCGCCGATTTCCTGGCGCAGACCCATGCGCTGTCTGGTCGTGACCCGCGCTACGAGGTCTCGACCGTCACCGGGTACCGGCAGATCGAGCGAGTCGAACGCGGTGCCGACGAGCACGTGGTCAAGGTGATGTTCGCCCACACCTACGCGGACTGGCGCAGCCTGTTCAGCCCCCTGTACCCGGCCACCGCCTACGCCAGCCCAAGCGCGTTCAACACAGGGTGGATGGGCCGCGTACCTGTCACGGCCGGACCGTTCAGACTCCAGCAGATCGACCGGACTGCCAAGACGCTGACCCTGGTGCGGAACCCGGCATGGTGGGGTGCGCCGGCAAAGCTCGACCGGATCGTCTTTCGCGCCATGGACACCAGCGCGATGCCCGGCGCGTTCGCCAACGGTGAGATCGACCTGATGGACATCGGTCTCGACGCGGACGCGTTGCAGCGTGTCCAGGGCGTCCCTGGCGCCGCCGTCCGCAGGGCGGGCGGGCCGGACTGGCGGAACTTCACCTTCAACGCGGCCGGCCCCATCCTGTCCGACGCCCGGGTGCGCCGGGCGGTCATGCTCGGCATCGACCGGCAGGTCATCGCACGATCCGACCTGTCAGGCCTCGGCGTACCGGTCCAGACGCTCGGGAACCACTTCTACGTCAACACTCAAACCGGCTACCTGGACAACTCCAGCGGGCTGGGGGCCTACGATCCCGCTCGGGCCAGACGCCTCCTAGACGAGGCAGGCTGGAGACCCCGGGGCAAGTACCGCGCCAAGGCGGGACGCAGGCTCGCGCTGCGGTTCGTGGTTCCGTCCGGGGTCCCCATCAGCAGGCGGGAAGGAGAACTGACGCGTGCGCTGCTCGAACGCATAGGCGTCCGAGTGGACATCCAGGTCGTCCCCGCAGACGACGTCTTCGAGCGCTACGTCACGCCCGGGAACATGGACATCGTCCCGTTCTCGTGGCTCGGCACCCCGTTCCCCGTCTCGCAGATGAAAGCCGTGTTCGCACGACCGCGCGGACGTAACGTCCAGCAGAACTACTCGCGGATCGGCAGCGCCGCCATCGACGCGGCGATGGACCAGGCCGTCGCGGAGATCGCCCCCGAGAGGGCCCGCGCTCTGGTGAACAGGACCGACCGGCTCATATGGCGCCAGGCGTCGGTGTTGCCGCTGTACCAGCGCCCCCAGCTCGTCGCGGTGCGCGCGGACCTCGCCAACGTGGGGGCCGGCGGTTTCCGGAGGCCCGTCTATCAGGACATCGGCTTCACCGGCCGGTGAAGCTCACGGGAAGGCGAGCCGGACGCCCTTGCGGTCGCTGGTGAAGCGGGCGTTCCACACGTACAGGCGCAGGTCGTCGGCGGAGAGGTCCTCCTTGACCGGGAGGTCGGACGCGACGCGGACCACGTAGGAGGCGCCCGCCGGGATCATCGTGTCGCCGCCGTCCTCGACGGGCGCCTTCGATCCGCCGATCCGCGCGGTGACCGTGCTGTGGTTGGGGAGGGTGCACATGTCGTCCGGGATGCCCGCCTGCGGCATGCACCGCTCCTGCGCCGACGACGGGACCTGCGACTTCGGCATGAACAGGTCGGCGGGGAAGTCCAGCAGGACGGGGCGCCGCCCGCTGTTGGTGAGGACGTAGTCGGCGTAGGCGTAGGTCGTGCCGGACGGCGGGGCCTGCGTGGCGCCGATCGGCTGCCGGGACGTCCCCGCCATGACGGCGGCGAGGCTGTAGCCGTAGCCCTCCGGGGTCGTGAAACCGACCGGCGGGCCGGCCTTCGGGGCGGGCACGGACGTGACCGCCGCGTCGTCGCCCTGGCCGGCGAGGCTCGGCGGCGGGGACGCCGTGCCGTCGCCCGTGCCGGGCCGCAGGAGCACGATCGCTCCGGCCACCGCGGCGATCCCGACGGCGCCGGTCAGTGCGCCGGCGAGTCCGAGCCTTCCCGCGTGGCTCTTCTTCCTGCGGCGGTGCGAGCGGTACGGCTGGCGGCTGTCGGACATGGTCGTCGCTGCTCCCTCGGCCCTCTCCGGCTCGGTCGGCGTGTCCTGCCCACGGCGGGCAGGCCACCATACCTGACGGCCGGATCGGCGGCGGTCGCGGTCTGCGGGCTACGAACCGCGCGCGATGAGGGCGTCGCGGCCGAGTCCTCGCAGGGAGGCGTCCAGCACCTGCGCGGTGTGCGCGACCGCGATGGCGGCCCCGCGCCGGCGCAGCGCCGTGGCGATCTGCATCGAGCAGCCGGGGTTGGCGGCGACCAGTAGTTCGGCTCCGGTGGCGTCCACGTTCACCGCCTTGCGGTCGCCGAGCTCTCCGGCGGCCTCCGGCTGGAACAGGTTATAGGTCCCGGCCGATCCGCAGCAGACGTCCGGTTCGGCGATCTCGCGGACGGTCAGCCGGGGGATGGCGGAGAGCAGCTCGCGGGGCTGGCTCCGGACGCCCTGCGCGTGGGCGAGGTGGCAGGCGTCGTGGTAGGCGACCGTGACCGGAAGCGGCCGCCGCTCGGCCCGCGGCCCGAGCTCCACCAGGTACTCGGCCAGGTCCCGCGTCCTGGCCGAGAGCGCCTCAGCCCGCCCGGACCATTCCGGATCGTCGGCCAGCAGCGCCCGGTACTCCTTCATCGCGGACCCGCAGCCCGCGGAGTTCACCACGATCACGTCGACGGCCTCGAAGGTCTCGACCGTCCGGCGGGCGAAGGCGCGGGCCTCGTCCTCCCGTCCCGAGTGCAGGGACAGCGCGCCGCAGCACCCCTGGTTCCTGGGGATGACGACGTCGCAGCCCTCCATCGCCAGCACGCGGGCCGTGGCGGCGTTGACGCCCGGGAAGAACTCGCCCTGGACGCACCCGGTCAGCATCCCGACCGTGGCGCGGCGCTCCCCGCGCGCGGCGACCCGCTCGGGGAGCCTCGGCGCCTTGCCGAGAGGCGGCGCGAGCCGTTCCATCGCCGCCAGGGACGGTGAAAAGCGTTCCAGGAGGCCGCTGCGCCGCACGAGTCGTTCCAGCCCCGATTTCTGGTAGGCGCGCAGGGGCCCGCGCAGGGCTCGGAGCCTCCGCCTGTACGGGAACAGCTGGAAGACCATCTCCCGTAGGGCGCGTTCCTTCAGCGAACGGGGGTGTTCGCGTTCGACGTCGGCGCGGGTCATCTCGATGAGCCTGTCGTACTGCACGCCGGACGGGCAGGACGTCACGCACGCCATGCATCCGAGGCAGCGGTCGAAGTGCTCGACCATCGGCCCGCTGAGCGGTTCGCCGTCCGCGTGCTGCTGCATCAGATGGATGCGGCCCCGGGGAGAGTCCATCTCCTCGCCCCACAGCACATAGGTGGGGCATGTCGGAAGGCAGAAACCGCAGTGCACGCAGTCGTTGAGCAGGTCCGGGAGGTCGTCTTGGGCGCTCATCACATCCCTCCTACGAAACGGCCCGGGGACAGACGGTGATCCGGGTCGAACTGGTCCTTCACCCGCCGCATCAGCGTCAGCGCCGGAACCGGCCCCCACAGGTCGATCTCGCCGCGCACCTCCTGCGGCGCGTAGCGGACGACGGCGTGACCGCGATGCGTCTTCAGCACGTCCCTCAGACGGCCGAGGACATCGGCCACCTCGTTCGGGCCGAGGCCGGCGGGAAGCCCGACGTGACCGTGCCCGCCGGCGCTCCAGGTGGCGGCGGCGTCCGGGCCGAGCGTGCGGATGACGTCGCGGAGCGAGGGCGGTGGGGCGCCGATGTCGATGAGGGTGGTGCCCTCCGGGTAGAGGCCCCAGCCGTCCGGTGCGGTGCCGGAGATCTCGGCTTTCTCACCGAGGAGCTCCGCGGTCTGCCGAGAGCGCGCGGCGACGCCGTCGGGAACGCCCTCCAGGAAGACCGCGACCGTTCCCGGGCTGATGTATTCGACCGAGCTCGGGGCGACGGGGGAGTGCAGGACGGTCTGGACCGCGTCGTGCGCGTCCTCCGGCCCGTCGACGGCGCACGTCACGTACGCGGTCGCCTCGGGGATCGGATGCAGGCGGAACGTGGCGTCCACGATCAGGCCGAGCGTTCCGTAGGAACCGGCGAAGAGCCGCCCCAGGTCGTACCCGGCGACGTTCTTGACGACCTTGCCTCCGGAGCGCGCGACCTGGCCGTCCGCCCGGACGACCGTGAGCCCGATGACCAGGTTCCTGGGCGTCCCGTAGAGCGTGCGCAGGGGACCGGCGGCGCTCGTGGCGATCGTCCCGCCGACCGTCGAACCCGGTAGCGGGACGTCGAGCGCGAGCCTCTGCCCCCGTTCGGCCAGTTTCTCGGCGAAGTCCTCCATCGCGAGCCCGGCCTCCGCTTTGGCGACGAGGTCGCCTGCCGTGTGCTCGACGAGCCTGTTGAGCCGATGGGTGTCGATGAGCAGATCGCAGCGTTCCGGTGGCTCGCCCCAGTCCAACCGGGTCTCGGCCCCACGCGGGACGACGGCCAGGCCCTTCTCGGCGGCCACGCGCATGACGTCGGCGGCCTCAGTCAGGTTCTTCGGCGCCGCGACGAGCGCGGGCTCCACGCCGAGCACGCCTTCGGCGGCCTCACCGGGCCGTACGTCGCCGCAGACCTTCGCCAGGGCGTCCAGGGGCCGCATCAGAAGATGTCCGCCTTTCCCTCGAACGGGTGCGGGCCCTTGCGCTTGCCGGGCACCTCCCCGCACAGCCGCGGCGTGGGGAAGACCTTGCCCGGATTGCACAGCCCCGCCGGATCGAAGCCGCAGCGGACCATCTGCATCGTGTCCAGGTCGGCGTCGGTGAACATGCGCGGCATGTAGCGGGCCTTGTCCACGCCGACCCCGTGCTCGCCGGTGATGGAGCCGCCGTGCTCGATGCACAGGTCGAGGATCGCGCCCGAGACCTCCTCGGCGCGCTCCTCCGCGCCCGGCTCGGCGTCGTCGAACAGCACCAGCGGATGCAGGTTGCCGTCCCCCGCGTGGAACACGTTCGCGACCCGCACGCCCGACTTGGCGGACAGAGCGTCGATCCTGGCCAGGACGTCCGGGAGCACGGTCCGGGGGATGACGCCGTCCTGGACGAGGTAGGCGGGGCTGATCCGGCCCACGGCCGCGAACGCCGACTTGCGCCCCTTCCAGATCAGCGCCCGCTGCGCGTCGTCGGCGGCGATGCGGATCTCGAAGGCGCCCGCGTCCCGGCACATCCGCTCCACCTCGGTGAACTGGGCGGCGACCTCGGCCTCCGGGCCGTCCAGCTCCACGATCAGCACCGCGCCGGCGCCCGGCGGGTACTCGCAGCGGACCGCCGCCTCGGCCGCCTCGATCGCCAGCGCGTCCATCATCTCGATCGCCGCCGGGACGACGCCCGCGCCGATGATCGCCGACACCGCGGCGCCGCCCGCCTCGATCGAGCCGAACGCGGCCAGCAGCGTCTGCACGGTCTCGGGGACCCGCGTCAGCCGCACCGTGATCTTGGTGGCGATGCCGAGCGTGCCCTCCGCCCCGACGAACACGCCGAGCAGGTCGTAGCCGGGCCCGTCCGCCGCGAGCTCGACGAGCTCGCCGTCGGGCGTGACGACCTCGCAGGCCAGCACGTGGTGGGCGGTGAACCCGTACTTCAGGCAGTGCGCGCCGCCGGAGTTCTCGGCGACGTTGCCGCCCACCGAGCAGATCTGCTGGCTGGACGGGTCGGGCGCGAAGTAGTACCCGTGCGGGCGGACGGCCCGCGTCACGTCCAGGTTGATCACGCCCGGCTCCACCACGGCCCGCTGCCCGGGGATGTCGATCTCCAGGATCCGGTTCATCCGGGACGTGACGATCAGCACGCCGTCGGCGCGGGGGAGCGCCCCGCCCGACAGGCCCGTGCCCGACCCGCGCGCGACGTAGGGGACCCCGGCCGCCGCGCACTCCCGCACGATCGCGGCGATCTGCTCGGCGGTGTCGGGCAGCACGACGACGCCGGGCGTGCACCGGTGGTTGGTGAGGCCGTCGCACTCGTAGGTGCGCAGCCGCACCGGATCGCTGATCACCCGGCCGGGCCCGAGCAGCGCCTCCAGCCTGAGTCCGAGCGCCGTGAGCATGGTCTCCACTCTCTCCACGATCCCTCGCCCGCCGAGCGGTCGCAAGGCCCTGCGGGCCGTCCGGAACGCCTCTCCCGGACGGCCCGCGAACGCCGCCGGAGCCGGCCCCCTACGGGAACTGCTGGTAGGCCGGCGTGGTGAGGAACTCGGAGTACTCGTCGGCCAGCGTGACCTCCTTGAAGAGCTCCACGGCCTGGTTGTAGCGGGGCTCGTTGTACGCCTGCCCCAGCTCCTCGCGGATCTTGCCCAGCTCCTCGTCCAGGAGCTGCTCCACCCACTCCTTGGTGATCTTCTGGCCCTCCGCGGTGGAGACGCCGTTGTAGATCCACTGCCACACCTGGGAGCGGGAGATCTCCGCGGTGGCCGCGTCCTCCATCAGGTTGTGGATCGCGACCGCGCCCGCTCCGTCCAGCCAGGTGGCCAGGTAGCGCAGCGCCACGTCGATGTTGTTGCGCAGGCCCGCCTCGGTGATCTCGCCGGGGGTGGCCTTGACGTTGAGCAGGTCGGCGGCGGAGACGTGCACGTCCTCGCGGAGCCGGTCGCGCTGGTTCGGCCTGTCCCCGAGGACGCCGTCGAACACCTCGCGGCAGACCGGGACGAGGTCGGGGTGGGCGACCCAGGAGCCGTCGAAGCCGTCGCCGGACTCGCGGGTCTTGTCGGCGCGGACCTTCTCCAGCGCGACCCGGTTGACCTCCTCGTCGCGGCGGGACGGGATGAACGCCGCCATGCCGCCGATCGCGTGCGCGCCCCGCTTGTGGCACGTCCGCACGAGCAGTTCGGTGTAGGCCCGCATGAACGGCGCGGTCATCGTGATCGCGTTGCGCTCGGGCAGCACGTAGTCGGTTCCCCGGTCCCGGAACTTCTTGATCACCGAGAAGAGGTAGTCCCAGCGGCCCGCGTTCAGGCCGGCCGAGTGGTCGCGCAGCTCGTAGAGGATCTCCTCCATCTCGAACGCGGCCGGGATCGTCTCGATCAGCACGGTCGCGCGGATGGTGCCGCGCGGGATCTCCAGGGCGTCCTGGGCGAGGTTGAACGCGTCGTTCCAGAGCCGCGCCTCGAGGTGGCTCTCCATCTTCGGCAGGTAGAAGTAGGGGCCCTTGCCCTTGTCGAGCTGCCTGCGGGCGCTGTGGAAGAAGTAGAGGCCGAAGTCGAACAGCGACCCGGACATGGGCTCGCCGTCGACGAGCAGGTGCTTCTCCTCCATGTGCCAGCCGCGCGGCCGGACGACGATCGTCGCGAGCTCCCCGTCGTCCTTCAGCGCGTAGGACTTGCCGCTCCTGGCGTCGGTGAAGTCGATGGTGCGGTCGAGGGCGTCCCGCAGGTTGAGCTGCCCTTCGACCATGTTGTTCCACAGCGGGGTGTTGGCGTCCTCGAAGTCGGCCAGCCACACCTTGGCGCCCGAGTTCAGCGCGTTGATCGTCATCTTCCGGTCGGTCGGGCCGGTGATCTCGACGCGGCGGTCCTCCAGGCCGGGCGCGGGCGCGGCGACGCGCCAGGAGTCGTCGCCGCGGATGCCGGCGGTCTCGGGCAGGAAGTCGAGGGTCCCGCCCGCGGACAGCTTGCGCTGGCGCTCCGCGCGCGCCTCCAGCAGCTCCTTGCGGCGGGCGCCCAGCTCGCGCTGCAGGGCGGCGAGCAGGCCGAGCGCCTCGGGGGTCAGGATCTCCTCGTACCGCTCGCCGAGGGGTCCGGTGACCTCGATGCCTTCCAGTCCAGCCATCTGCCTGCCCTTTCGTATAGCGAAATTCGACTTCTGTTATGTGGAGAACGGTACTCGCCGGTACGGAGGCCGGTCAAAGCGGGGTCCCCTGCAGACCTCCCCGCGCGCGCTTGCGTCAACCCAGGGGGAAACCGGGTGATAACCAGGTGACCGGTGGGGATGGTGCGTGAGACCATCGCGGGGAAGATACGGCCGCGAAGCGGCGTTCTACGAGGACATATGACTGAACCTTTCTCTGCAGACGAGACCCAGGCCCCTGACGAGTTCGAGTACGAGCCCCTGACGGGCGAGCTCGACCTGGAAGAGCGACGGGCACTGCGCCGCGTCGCGGGCCTCTCCACCGAACTGACCGACGTCACCGAGGTCGAGTACCGCGCCCTCCGGCTTGAGCGGGTCGTGCTCGTCGGCGTGTGGACGGAGGGGACGGCCGCGGAGGCCGAGAACTCCCTGCGCGAGCTGGCGCTGCTCGCCGAGACCGCGGGCTCGCAGGTGCTCGAGGGCCTCGTCCAGCGCCGGACCCGCCCCGACTCGGCGACCTACATCGGCTCCGGCAAGGCGGCGGAGCTGCGCGACATCGTGATCTCCACCGGCGCGGACACCGTCATCTGCGACGGCGAGCTGGCGCCGAGCCAGCTGCGCCACCTGGAGGAGACCGTCCAGGTCAAGGTGATCGACCGGACGGCGCTGATCCTGGACATCTTCGCCCAGCACGCCAAGAGCCGCGAGGGCAAGGCGCAGGTGGAGCTCGCGCAGCTCGACTACCTGATGCCGCGGCTGCGCGGCTGGGGCGGCAACCTGTCCCGGCAGGTCGGCGGGCGCGCCGCGGGCGGCGTCGGCATCGGCGGCCGCGGCCCCGGCGAGACCAAGATCGAGCTGGACCGGCGGCGGATCCGCACCCGGATGGCCAAGCTGCGCCGCCAGATCGCCGAGATGTCCAAGTCGCGCGACACCAAGCGCGGCGAGCGGCGCCGCCACCAGGTGCCCGCCGTGGCCATCGCCGGCTACACCAACGCGGGCAAGTCGTCCCTGCTCAACCGGCTCACGGGCGCCGGGGTCCTGGTGGAGGACGCGCTGTTCGCCACCCTCGACCCCACCGTCCGGCGCGCCGAGACGCCGGGCGGCCGCGCCTACACCCTGGCCGACACCGTCGGGTTCGTCCGGCACCTGCCGCACCAGCTCGTCGAGGCGTTCCGCTCGACGCTGGAGGAGGTCACCGACGCCGGGCTGGTCCTGCACGTCGTCGACGGCTCCGACGCCGACCCCGAGGCGCAGATCGACGCCGTCCGCGAGGTGCTGCGCGAGATCGGCGCGGACCGCATCCCGGAGATCATCGTGATCAACAAGGCGGACGCCGCCGACGAGCTCGCGATCGCGCGCCTGCAGCGCCGTGAGCCGCACAGCGTCGTCGTGTCCGCCCGCACCGGGTTCGGCATCGAGGAGCTGCGTGCCGCGATCGAGGCCGACCTGCCGGGTCTGGAGAGCGAACTGCACGTCCTGGTGCCGTACGAGCGCGGCGACCTCGTCGCGCGCGTGCACGAGCGCGGCGAGGTCCTCAAGCAGGAGCACGTCGCCGAGGGCACCGTTCTGCACGCCCGCCTTCCGGTCGACCTCGCGGGCGAACTGGCCCAGTACGAGACCGTCTCCCCGACGGCCTGATCATCCTCACCCACCGGGTGCCTCCGCAGGAGCCCCGGTGGGTTTGGGATGGGCCCAGTGACCGATTCGAGAACGTCCGAAGACGCCCCTTGGTCGCCGAACGATGACAGCTTGTCCAATCCGCTTGACGGTGCGGTTGAAATCCGTACCGTCGTAGAGCTAAGGGGCGGGGTGATGGGTGTCGATGTGCTGCGATCAGAGGTTGTCGGACGGACGTTCCGTGCACTACCGTGACGAAACCGATACCTCCGGTCTCGTTGCCAGCGGTGGCCCCCCGGCCACCCGACCCTCCACAGGTGGAGCCGCCGGCACCCAGTCGGCGTTTCGGATCGAGAGCAGGTGGCCCAACCATGGCAGGTCCGAACGCTCGAACGAGGGACCGCGGCCCGCACCGTCGCCCCACGGCATCCTGCACCGCGCTCACGTGCGCATGGCCCCATCCAGGTCGGTGACCCTATGACGGTACGGCTGTTGACGAACATCGGCAGGCTCTGGACGGGCACCGACGTCTGCAGCAACGCCGCGGTGCTCATCCACGACGACCGCATCGTCTGGGCCGGGCCCGCCTCCGACCTCCCGCAGAGCGTCCCCGGCATCATCGACGACATCGTCGACGTCGACCACGTCGAGAACCTCGGCGGCGGCCTCGTCACGCCCGGCCTCATCGACGCCCACTCCCACCCCGTCTACGCGGGCAACCGGTGGGCCGAGCTCGCCATGCGCACCAGCGGCTCGTCCCACTCGGCCATCACCGCGGCGGGCGGCGGCGTCAACTCCACCGTGACCGTCACCCGGGGAACCGACCCCTGGACGCTCTGCAACGGCGTCCGCGAACGGCTCCGCCAGTGGATCCTCGCCGGCACCACCACCGTCGAGGCCAAGACCGGCTACCACCTCACCCGCGACGGCGAGCTCGCCGACATCCGGATGCTGCGGTCGCTGGAGGGCGAGCCCTCCATGCCCCGCATCCACGCCACGTTCCTCGCCGCGCACATCCTGCCGCCCGAGTTCTTCGGACGCCGCCGCGACTACATCGAGGCCGTCCGCCTCTGGGCCGGCGACGCCGCCGTCGCCGGCGCCGACTCGATCGACGTCTATTGCGACGAGGGCCACTTCACCGCCGAGGAGGCCCGCGCCCTCCTGCTCACCGGCAAGCGCGCCGGCCTCAAGGCCCGCATGCACGCCTGCGCCAACGAGCGCATCGGCGCCGCCCAGGTCGCCGCCGAGGTCGGCTGCGCCTCCGCCGACCTGCTCACCCAGGCCAACGACGACGACATCAAGGCCCTCGCCCACGCCGGCGTCACCGCCACCGTCTGCCCCGGCAGCTCCCTCAACAGCAGCCGCGCCCCCGCGCCCGTCCGGCAGATGCTCGACCGCGGCGTCACCGTCGCCCTCGGCACCGACCACAACCCCGGCCAGTGCGGCATCACCTCCATGCCCCTCGTCATCGGGCTGTCGGTCGCGATGTTCGGGCTCAGCGTGACCGAGGCGCTGCGCGCCGCCACCCTCGGCGGCGCCGCCGCGCTGCGCGTCGGCGACCGCGGCTCCCTCGCCCCGGGCATGCTCGCCGACATCGTCCTGTGGGACGCCGACCACGAGGGCGCCTTCGCCTGGGCGTTCGGGCTCCGCGCCCTGCGCATCTGGCGCGGCGGCGTCCCCGTCCAGCCCTGACGGAGGAGGCGCGGGCGGCGGGTAGTGTCGCCGGCATGGGCAGCGCGGTCGCGGTCGTCACCGATTCCACCGCCTACCTTCCCCCCGGGCTCGCCGAACGGCACGGGCTGACCGTCGTCCCCCTGCAGATCGCCGTCGGCGGCGCCACCCGGGACGAAGGCGACATCAGCGCCGCCGAGGCCGCCCTGGCGCTGAAGGAATGGCACCCCGTCACCACGTCCCGTCCCGCGCCCCGGCGGTTCGCCGACGCCTACGAGGCGGCCGCCGCCTCGGGCGCGCACGAGGTGGTCTCCGTGCACCTGGCCTCCGCCATGTCGGGGACGGTCGAGGCGGCGCGGCTCGCCGCCGAGGACGCCCCCGTGCCCGTGCGGGTCGTCGACAGCGGGACCATCGGCATGGGCCTCGGATTCGCCGCGCTCTCCGCGGCGGCCGCCGCGATGGCGGGCGGGTCCGCCGACGACGCCGTGTCCGCCGCCGTCCGGCGGGCCGGGCTCACCCGCTCCCTCATCTACGTCGACACCCTGGAGCACCTGCGGCGGGGCGGCCGGATCGGCGCCGCCGCCTCCCTGTGGGGCTCCGCGCTGATGGTGAAGCCGCTCCTGGAGATCACCGGCGGGCGCATCGCGCCGCTGGAGAAGGTCCGCACGTCCTCGCGGGCGCTGGCCCGGCTGGAGGAGCTGGCCGTGGCCGAGGCCGGAGCCCGGCGCGTCGACCTCGGCGTCCAGCACCTCGCCGCCGCCGCCCGCGCCGAGACCCTCGCCGCCCGGCTGCGCGCACGCGTCCCGCACGTCCAGGACGTCTACGTCGGCGAGGTCGGCCCCGTCATCGGCGCCCACGTCGGCCCCGGCATGCTGGGTGTCGTCATCGCCCCCCAGCTCTGACCCGCGGGCGCCGGGAGGAGGGCCTCAGGGGCGCAGGAGGCGGCGCAGGACGGTCGGCGGGTGACCGGTCTCCGCCCTGACCGTCCGGGTGAGATGCGCGTGGTCGGCGAAGCCGAGATCGGCGGCGAGGCCGGACAGGTCCCGTTCGCCCTGCTCCAGGCGGTCCAGGGCGAGCCCCACCCGGATCCTGTTCCGGTAACGAGTGACGGACATGCCGGTCTCGCGGCGGAACGTCCGGCTCAGGTGGGAGGGGGAGACCTCCAGGAGCCGTGCCAGGGAGACGAGCCCGGCCGCCTCCTGATGGCCGCTCGCCATGGCCTCGCGTGCCTCGTCGACCAGGGCGCGGCGCTTCCCGCCCTGCTCGTCCACGGCGAGGTGGGCGAGCAGGCCCATCAGCCGCTCGGCCGTCTCGAAGGCCACGTCGGGGCCGGAGCGCAGGAGGAGGCGATGGGCGACGTCCGCCCGCGCGCTGACCCTGACCGTCCCGGACGGGCGCCGCCACAGGGCGGGGGAGAGCATGATCGACGTGCACACGTCGCCGCCCGCGGGATGCGCGAACTGGCCCTCCTCACCGACGGTCTGGGCATAGCCCATGGTGCGGTCGACGACGGCGCGTCCGTGGCGCGACCGCATGCGGAACCGCCCCGACCGCACCAGGACGATCTGATCCCCGGTGAACGGCTCGGGCTCCGACCATCCGGGCTGGTGCCCCGTGCAGCGCACCGCGTGGACAGAGAAGTCTTCCGTCTCCGCCACGGTGGTCGATTCGCGCATGCCCGTCATCGTACGCAGGGGCAAACATCTTCAAGCGCCGCCGGACGGCCGCCCAGCACACTCGCGGAATGGTCGGACGATGGCTTCTAGCGGTGCTGCTCACGGGGCAGGCGATGGTGTCGATGGACGGCTCCATCGTGGCGGTGGCGATGCCGGACATCGCGGAAGGTCTGCACGCGTCCGGCTCTCTGCTGCAACTCGTCACGGGCGGCTACATCTTCGCCTTGGCCGTCCTCGTGGTCACGGGCGCGCGGCTGGGCGACAGCCACGGCCACCGCTCGATGTTCTTCCTCGGGCTGTTCGGCTTCACGGTCGCATCGTTGGCGTGCGGGCTGGCGCCGACCGGTGCCGTCCTTGTCGCCGCGAGGATCTGCCAGGGTGCAGCGGCCGCACTCCTGCTTCCGCAGGTTCTCTCTTTGATTCAGCTGTCCTTCAAGGGGGCGGCCAGGGCACGTGCACTCGGCCTGTACTCGATGGTCCTGGCGTTGGGGGTCGCCTTGGGCCAGGTGGCGGGAGGCGTCATCGTGACCCTCGGCGGCAGTTGGCGGCCCATCTTCCTGGTCAATGTCCCTGTGGGGGCCGCGCTCCTCGCCATCGGACCACGTCTGATGCCGCCGGAACACAGGAAGCCCGTCCGCCTGGACCTGCCCGGCGTGGTTCTCCTCTCCTGCGGCATGGCCGCGCTCGTCGTGCCCCTGGTTCTCGGCAGGGAACAGCACTGGCCGCTGTGGACGTGGCCGTCCATAGCGACGGGATGCGTTGTGCTCGCCATCTTCTGCGTCCATGAGCTGAGAACGGCGTCGCCGCTTCTGGACCTCTCGGTGCTGCGCAGACCGTTCATCAAACCCGGCCTGTTCGCCTCCTGCGCGGTGATGGGCGCCTACACCGGCTTCCTCTTCACGCTCGCGCTCTACCTGCAGAACGTGCTCGGCTTCTCGCCGCTCCACGCCGGGCTCACGTTCCTCCCGTACACGGCGGGCTTCGCGACGGCGGGCCTGGGGTGGACGCGCCTGCCCCTCTCTCTGCGAGGGGACCTGCCGACATGGGGCCTGCTCACGTTCGCCGCAGCCGCTTCGGCATTGGCCCTCCTGACCCGGGACGGCTGGCCGGTGCTCCTGGCGGTGCCCCTCCTGTACGCCGCCGGGGCCGGTCACGCCGCCGCCTTCAGCCCTCTGGTCGACCGGATCACCGGGGCCGCGGGACCGGCGCAGGCCTCGTCCGTCTCCGCCCTGACGAACACGGGCGCGCTGCTGTCGAACGTCCTCGCGATCGCCGTCTTCGGTGGCGTCTACCTCGCGACGCCCGGCACGCTGACCCGCGTCGCGGCCCTCCTGGCGGCGCTGCTCGTCCTCGCGGCCGCGGCGTCCCGGCGCCGCTGACCCAGGGTTATCCACACTTTCCGAACCCCGCGCACCCGCCCGGCCGGCCTCCTTAACGTCAGGCTCCATGAGCCCTGACATCGAAGACCGCCTGCACGCACTCACGGGCCGTTGGAAGCCGCCCGCCGCCCCGGCCGACGCGCCGCCGGCCGCCCGGTTACGCGCGACGCCCGACCGCTCCCACGTCCGCACGCTCGTCCTCGTCGGCGTGCTCGCCGCCCTGGTGGCCGTCGGATATCTCTGGCTCGCCCGGCCGCGCCCCCAGCCGGCGGCCCCCGCGGCGACCGCCTCCCTCGTCGAACCGCGTCCCACCCTGTCGGCCGCCCCGGCATCCTCGGCGTCCTCCCCGGTGGTCGTCCACGTCCTCGGCAAGGTCGAGCACCCGGGCGTGATCACCCTGCCGTCCGGTTCCCGGGTCGCCGAAGCCATCAAGGCCGCGGGCGGGGTCCGTCCGGGCGCGAAGACGGGCGCCCTCAACCTGGCCCGCCCCCTGGTGGACGGCGAGCAGATCCCCGTCGGCGTCCGCGCGCCGTCACCGCCCCCACCGCCGCCCGGCGGCGCGGCCCCGCCCGCTCCGGGCGCGCCCGGCGCCCCTCTCGACCTCAACGCGGCCACCCCCGACCAACTGGACGACCTTCCCGGCGTCGGGCCCGTCCTCGCCCAGCGCATCGTCGCCTACCGCACCCAGCACGGCGGCTTCCGCTCCGTCGAGCAACTCCAGGACGTCAGCGGCATCGGCGCCCACCGGTTCGCCGACCTGAAGGCGATGGTCCGGGTTTGACCCACGACCTCCGCCTCCTGGCCCCGGCGCTCGCCACCTGGCTCGCCGCCGCCGCGACCATAGGGCTGCCCGGGCCCCTCATCTACGGCCTGGCGGCGACCGCCGCCGCGGCGTCCCTCTACCTCCTGACCACCCACCGCCCACTCGTAAGCACCTCACCGTCCGAGGGGCAAGCACCTCTTCACCGAAACGCAGACACCCCGGAACACCCAGGTGACTCTCACGAACTCACCCCCACGCATCCCCCGAACGGCGACCCCACATGGCAGACGAGTGCCGCCAACTCCCGCCACCCGCAGCAGAGCCCCGCCCGACCCAAGAACGGCAACCAGCGCGACCGCCACTTCGCTGCGTCCCGCCTTGGCGATGTCGCGCGGGGCGTGGGCGGCGGCCGGTTCGAGCGCTCCCTCAGACGACTCGTTCCGATGGCGCGGCGGGCGGAAGGCGGCGGTGCGGGGTCGGGGAACGGGTGGCGGCTGCTCGCCGGGGCGGCCCTGGCCTGCGCCGCGGCGTCGGCCTGCGGGGTGGCGCTGCGGACGACGGCCGTCGGGACGGGGCCCGCGCGAGAGCTGGCCCGTGCGGGACGGTTCGCGACGGCCGAGGCCGTGGTGACCGGGGACCCGCGGGCCAGGCCCGGGAACGGGCGACCAGTGATCATCATCCGCGCGCGGGCGGAGGCCGTGGAGCGAACCGGGGTCCGCGTCCCGGTGCTGCTGATCGCCTCGGATCCGCGCTGGCTCCGCCTGATCCCCAGCCAGCGCGTCCGGCTCCGCGGCCGCTTCGTGCCGCCGAGGGGCCCCGGCCTGCTCGCCGCGGTCGTGATCGTGCGCGGGCCGCCGGCCGTCCTCGGGCCGCCGTCGGCGATCCAGCGCGCCGCCGAGCACGTGCGGGCGCGGCTGCGAGCGGCCGTGGCCCGGCTCCCGCCCGACAGGCGCGCGGTCCTTCCGGCGATGGTCGTCGGCGACACCTCGCGCCTCGACCCGGAACTCGCGGAGGAGTTCCGCATCGCCGGGCTCACCCACCTCCTCGTGGTCTCCGGCGCGAACCTGGCGATCGTCATCGGGGCGGTCCTCGGGCTGTGCCGCCTCGCCGGGCTCGGCCGGCGCCGGGCCCCACCCGTCGCCGTCCTCGCCGTGTGCGCGTTCGTGGTCGTCGCCCGTCCGGAGCCGAGCGTCCTCCGGGCGACCGTCATGGGGCTGATCAGCCTTCTGGCGCTGCTCACCGGACGGCAGCGCCAGGGCCTGCCCGCCCTGGCGGCGGCGGTGCTGCTCCTCGTCCTCGTCGACCCGGAACTGGCGCGTTCCTACGGGTTCGCGCTGTCGGCCCTCGCGACGGCCGGCCTGCTCGTCCTGGCCCCGCCCTGGCACGAGCGGCTCGCCCGCCGGATGCCGGGCCCGCTCGCGGCCGCCCTCGCCGTCGCGGCCGCCGCCCAGGCGGCCGTCGCACCCGTCCTGGTGATGCTGTCCGGGGAGATCGGCGCCGTCTCCGTGTTCGCCAACCTGCTCGCGGCCCCGGCCGTCGCCCCCGCCACCCTCCTGGGCGCCCTCGCCGCGGTCACCGCCCCCTTCTCCCCGCCGCTCGCCCGCGTGATCGTGTGGCCCGCCGGCCTGGCCGTGGGCTGGATCATCTGGGTCGCGCGAACCGCCGCGTCGCTGCCCTACGCGACCATTCCGTGGACGAGCGGCGCTCTGGGCGCCACCACCCTCCTCCTGGGCGCGGGGGCGGCGGCCCTGGCCCTGCGCAGCCGCCGTCTCCGCCTCCTCACGGCCGCGGCCATGACCGGGGTCCTCATCGGAGTCGTCGCCCTGCGCGTCATCGCCCCGTCATGGCCGCCGCCCGGCTGGCAGATGGTCGCCTGCGACGTCGGCCAGGGCGATGCCCTGGCGCTGTCGGCCGGGCCGGGGCAGGCCGTCGTCGTGGACGCGGGCCCCGACCCCGCCCCGGTGGACCGATGCCTTCGCCGCCTCGGCGTGACCGACGTCCCGCTCATGGTCCTGACCCACCCGCACGCCGACCACATCAACGGCGTCTCCGGCGTCCGCCACGGCCGCGCCGTCCGCGAGGTGCTGATCACGCCCCGCACCTCGGGCCGCGAGGCGCGCCGCACGTCCGGCCTCCGCGTCGACCCCGCCGAGACCGGCCGGCAGTGGCGCGTCGGAGACCTCACCCTCTCCGTCCTGGCCCCGCTGACCACCGGCCCCGCCCTGTCACCCGGGGACGACGGCACCACGATCAACAACGCGAGCGTGGTCCTCGTCGCCCGCAAACCGGGCTTCAGCGCTCTCCTGGCCGGCGATGTGGAACTGGAAGCCCAGCGCGCCCTGGAAGCGAGTGTCCCCCGCGTCCAGGTGCTGAAGGTCCCGCACCACGGCTCGCGCAGCCAGGACCCGGCCTTCCTGGCCGCCGCCCAAGCCTCCATCGCCTTGATCTCGGTCGGAGCCCGCAACGACTACGGCCACCCGTCCGGCGCCACCCTCGCCCTCCTGGGCCGCCTCCACACCCAGATCCACCGCACCGACAGGGAAGGAGACATAGCCATAGCCCGCACCCGGTCCGGTCTCGTCACCGTCCCCCGCCACTGACCCAGGCGTTGGGGGAGGGATCCTCGTGGTCGGCCGCGGGGGTGGGTGGGGCGTGGCATGCTGCAAGGGTGTCGGTTGAGTCCATCATTCTGGTCGTCGGTGATGAAGAGCTGCTCGTGGATCGGGCGGTCGGAGACGTCGTCGCGTCGGTGCGGGCGGGGGATCCGGAGACCGAGGTCATCGACCTGGCTCCGGGAGGGCTGGAGCCCGGACGCATCGCCGAGCTGACGTCGCCGTCGCTGTTCGGCAGCGGGAAGGTCCTCGTGCTGCGTTCGGCGCAGGATCTGGGCAAGGACCTGACGGCCGAGGTGCTGAAATACGCCAAGACACCGGCGGAGGACGTCGTGCTCGTCGCCGTCCACCCCGGCGGCGCCAAGGGCAAGGCCCTGGTGGACGGGCTGACCAAGCTCAAGGCGCGCAAGATCTCGTGCCCGAAGGTCACCAAGGCCGGGGAGCGGGTCGACTTCGTCCGGGGCGAGATCCGCAAGGCGGGCGGGAAGATCTCGGCGGACGGCGCGCGGGGGCTGATCGAGGCCGTCGGCAACGACCTGCGCGAGCTGGCCGCGGCCTGCAGCCAGCTCGTCGCCGACACCGGCGGAAAGATCGACGATGCGGCCATCGCCCGCTACTACCGCGGGCGCGCCGAGGTCAGCGGCTTCACCGTGGCGGACAAGGCGATCGAGGGACAGCTCGCCGAGGCCCTCGAGCAGCTCCGCTGGGCGCTGGCGACCGGTGTGGCGCCCGTCCTGATCGTCAGCGCGCTCGCCCAGGGCGTGCGCGGACTGGCGAAGGTCGGCGGCGCTCCGCGCGGCGCGCGGGGAGCGGCCCTGGCCAAGGACCTGGGCATGCCGCCGTGGAAGATCGATCGGGTGCAGAAGCAGCTGCGCGGCTGGTCGGGAGACGGGGTGGCACGGGCGCTGACCGCCGTCGCCGAGGCCGACGCGGAGGTCAAGGGCGGCGCCGCCGACCCCGCCTACGCCCTGGAGAAGACCGTCGCCCGAATAGTAGCCGCCCGCGGCTGACCCGCCGACGGAAAGCCGACCACGCCGGCAGCGCGAACCGGACCCCCACCAGCTCGAACGAGAGCTCCAGCGCGAGGCGCGCGACATCCGAGGTAGTCGACCGAAACACGGACCGGCGACTCGTAGGACAGCGGTTGTGGTCGGGCGTTCATGTGGGGTGTGGGGGCGGGTTTGTGTTGTGGGGGGGTTAGGTGAGGGCCTGGATGATGGCGAGGGTGTTCTGGTACTCGCGCCAGCGGGCCACTTTGCCGTCGCGTGCTGTGAGGACGGCGATGAAGGCGGCCGTGGACTGCTTGGCCGTCTGGGTGTTCGTGCCGGTCAGCTCGTACTCCACCACGATCGTGTTCGGGTCGTGGGTGTCGTGGACGGCGAGGGTGCGGCAGGCGTCGAACCGGACGGGGAACGCGGCCTGCTGCGGCTCGGCGAAGTCCAGGAACCGCTGCCTGCCCTCGAATCTGGTCGGGTGGCCGGGCGGAGCGAAGGGGGTCTCGATGACGGCGTCGTCGGTGAGGAGGTCGCCGATGTGGGAGGCCGGGTGGTCGAGCCAACGCTGCTGCATCTGGCCGAAGAGTTCGCGTGGTGCGGTCGGCATGGAGCCCTCCTAAGATGAGTGGTGACTCATGAAATGAGGATAATGAGTCGGGACTCATGTTGTCCAGGGAGGGGCGGCTGATGCGCGCGGACGCGCGGCGCAACCGGGAGCGGATCCTGGAGGCGGCGGAGGAGGTCTTCGCCGCCGCCGGCCCGGACGCGTCGACGGAGGAGGTGGCGCGGCGGGCGGGCGTGGCGATCGGTACCGTCTTCCGGCACTTCCCGACGAAGGGCGACCTGCTGCGGGCCCTGATGAAACGGCTGTTGCAGCAGGTCACGGACGACGCGGCGGAACTCGTCGCCGACGGGGACCCCGAAGGCGCGCTGTTCGAGTTCTTCGCGCGGCTCGTGGAGCGGACCGCCGCGAACCGGGCCGTCGTCAGCCTGCTGGCGGCCGAGGGGACGGAAGTGCCGATCACCGGGCCGCTTGGATCGCTGAGTGACGCGGTGGGAGAGCTGCTGGCGCGCGGGCAGGAGTCGGGCGCGATCGCTGCGGAGATCCGGCTCGACGAGGTGATGGCGTTGCTGGTCAGCGCCTGTCAGGGCGCACTGCACGGAGGCTGGGACGCCGACCTGCGCCGGCGGACGCTGAGCATCATGTTCACCGGCCTCCGCCCGTCCGCCTGACGGCGACAGGGCCGTCCTTCTAGGGGGTGGGGCCTTGTTCGGCCTTGGTCTTCAGGCCCTCGGCCTCCATCGCCACGTAGCGGCGGAAGAGGCGGCCGGCCAGGAGGGCGAAGAGGGGGGCCAGCGGGCCCTTCTGGTCGAGGGTGAGGCGGACGGTCGACCTGCCGCCGGGGGCGGGGGCGACCTCGTGGCCGCCGGTCGTGGTGATGCCCGCGGAGCGGGACTCCCAGGTGAAGGTCCTGTTCTCGTCGAAGGCGGTGACGGTCCAGACGGTCGCGGGGAGTCTCGGCTGGTGGACGCGGGCGCGGCTGCCGAGGGTGAAGGGTTCGTCGAGGAGTTCCACGCGGTCCATCGAGGCGGTCATGCCGGGCCAGCGTTCGACGTCCTTCAGGAGGTTCCAGACGGTCTCGGGCGGGGCGTCGATGTCGACGGAGGTCTCGAAGTGCACGGAGCGCTCCTCAGCGATGTGCGGACGGCGGCCAGGAGTCCGGTGACGAGGGGGTCGTCGGCCCTGTCCGGCAGGTGGAGAGCGTAGTAGGGGACGGCGGGCAGGTCGATGATCTCGCGCGCCGTCAGGCCCGGGGGAGGGGGGACGCAGCCGTTGACGACGGCGAGGCCGACGCCGAGGGACGCGAAGTGCAGCATCAGGGGCCAGCCCGCGGCCTCGACGGCCAGGGACCAGGGCACCTCGGCGGCGCGCAGGGCGCGTTCGAGGGTGATGCGGTGCGGGCCCTCGGGAGGCGGGACGACGAGGGACGCGCCGGCGAGGTCGGCGAGGGTGAGGTGCGGCCTCGCGGCGAGGGGGTGGCCGTCCGGCATGACGAGGGTCTGGGGGTAGGACGCCAGCGGGACGGAGGCGACGTCGGCGGGCAGCACGTCGAGCACGGCGACGCCGAGGTCGGCGCGGCCGGTGCGGACGGCGGCGAGGGTGCGGGCGCGGTCGCCGTTGATCAGACGGATGCCGGGGCGGACGGCGCCGCCGAGGAGGTAGAGGTAGGCGCCCTCCCCGGCGGCCAGCGCCGGGACACGGGTGGGGGACGTGCCGTGGACGTCCGCGAGGAACGCCGTCATGCGGGCGTCGAGGTCGCGGGCGAAGCGGGCGACCTGCTCCCCGGTGGGGGTGAGGGCCAGGCGGCGCCCGTGCCGGGTGTAGAGGGGACGGCCCAGCGTGTCGCCGAGCCTTCGCACCTTGACGTGCAGGGCGGGCTGGGAGATGTGGAGCTCTTCGGCGGCGCGGGTGAAGTTGAGGTGGTCGGCGAAGACCGCGAACGAGGCGAGCGCGTCCGTGGAGAGGCGGCTCAAGTCCATAGGCAGGGACTATAGCTGCGGAGATGATCGATAGTTCTGTTCTAGGGTGCGCGGGCCGAAGGTTGGGGCATGAACAGCGAACCGCGGCTCGGCGTCGATTTCGGCCGGGTCATCCATGGCGGCCTTCGGGCCCCCGGTGAGGACGACACCGTCTTTCTCGACGGGAGTTTCGAGGAGGCCCTCGCGTCCCCTGCCACCGACGGCGTCTACGAGGTGCTGCCCGGCCTGGTCGAGGCGTTCGGGGGACGGGCGTGGATCATCTCCAAGTGCGGCGACCGGATCCGGGAGAGGACGCTGGCCTGGCTCGACCACCACGACTTCTACGGGCGGACGGGCCTGCCGCGGAGCAACGTGCGGTTCTGCCGGAAGCGGCAGGACAAGGCGCGGCACTGCGCGGAACTCGGGATCACCCACATGATCGACGACCGGCTGGACGTGCACCGCGCCATCCGCGAGATCGTCCCGTACCGGTACCTGTTCGGGCCGAAGGAAGGGCCCGACTGGGTGCGGCACGTCCCCGACTGGGCCGCCGCCGAGGTCATTCGCTCAGATATTCCGGCGGGACCGCGTCGACCAGCCACACCCCGTTCGCGCTGACGCGGAACTCGTGACCGTCGGCCGCCATGCGGCCGGCCTGGACGGTCAGCACGACGGGGGCGCCGCGCCGGGCGCCGACGCGCCGGGCCGTTTCGAGGTCGGGCGACAGGTGGACGGCGTGCCGCCCCATGGGCAGCAGGCCCTCCCGCAGGATGGGGTCGACGGAACGACGCACGGTGCCGTGGTACAGCAGTTCCGGCGGGGGCGTCACCGGCAGGTTCAGCGAGACGGGGACCGAGTGGCCCTGGACGGCCCGGATCCGGTCGCCGGCGAGCTCGTAGCGCTGCTTGTCGTTGACCGCCACCACGTGGTCGAGTTCCGCGCGGGTGAGCGCGAACCCGTGGGCGGCGGCGGCCGAGAGCAGGTCGGCGACGTCCGCCCATCCCTCGGGATCGAGCGTGAGGCCGATCCGCTCGGGGCGGTGCCGCAGGTGCTTGGCGAGATACTTGGAGATCTTGACCGCGCGGCGCTCGTCCATGGACATGCGTCGGGGCCGGCGCGCGGCCGGCCCCGGGCGTGCGGCTCTTACTTGGCCTGCAGGGCGGCGGCCTGCCGGGCGATCGCCGACTTGCGGTTGGCAGCCTGGTTCTTGTGGATGACGCCCTTGCTGACGGCCTTGTCCAGCTTGCGCGCGGCGAACCGCTGCGCGGCGACGGCGTCGTCCACGTTGCCGGCCTCGGCGGCCTCGCGGAACTTGCGGATCGCCGTCTTCAGCTCGGACTTGACGGCCTTGTTGCGCAGGCGGGCCTTCTCGTTCTGCTTGTTGCGCTTGATCTGGGACTTGATGTTAGCCACGTCGTAGAGCCTCAGCTTGGTCGCGATCCTGGGCCTGCGCGTATCGGCAGGCGCTGACGAAAATGTCTGAACGGGGGCGGGACGGTGCCCCCGGGGCACGACGCTACGCCACACGCAGTCGCACAGCTTACCAATCACCGGGGCCGGTCCCAAACCGGACCGTGCACGGAGCATCGGGCGGGACATGGGACTATGGGAGGCACAGATCCCTGTCCACCTGTGAGCATTGCGAACGGACCCCGGTGCCAGCGCCCCAGCCTGACAAGACCGATCCCGCGATCATCCGCAACTTCTGCATCATCGCGCACATCGACCATGGCAAGTCGACCCTCGCGGACCGGATGCTGCAGCTGACCGGAGTGGTCGAGGAGCGCCAGATGCGCGCCCAGTACCTCGACCGCATGGACATCGAGCGCGAGCGCGGCATCACGATCAAGAGCCAGGCGGTCCGGCTGCCCTGGACGGCCGGCGGCGTCGACCACGTCCTCAACCTGATCGACACCCCGGGCCACGTCGACTTCTCCTACGAGGTGTCGCGGTCGCTCGCGGCGTGCGAGGGCGCGGTCCTGCTGGTGGACGCGGCGCAGGGCATCGAGGCGCAGACGCTCGCCAACCTGTACCTGGCGCTCGAGGCCGACCTGCACCTGATCCCCGTCCTCAACAAGATCGACCTCCCGGCGGCGCAGCCGGAGAAGTACGCCGAGGAGCTGGCCGGGATCATCGGCTGCGACCCCGCGGACGTGCTGCGCGTGTCCGGCAAGACGGGCGAGGGCGTCCGCGAGCTGCTCGACAAGATCGTCGAGGAGGTGCCGGCGCCCGTCGGGGACTCCGACGGCCCCGCCCGGGCGCTGATCTTCGACTCGGTCTACGACACCTACCGGGGCGTCGTCACCTATGTCCGGATCATGGACGGGCACCTGTCGCGGCGCGAGAAGAGCCTGATGATGTCGACCGGGGCCGCGCACGAGACCCTGGAGGTCGGCGTGATCTCCCCGGAGCCCAAGCCCGTGCAGGGCCTCGGCGTCGGCGAGGTCGGCTACCTGATCACCGGGGTGAAGGACGTCCGGCAGGCGCGCGTCGGCGACACCGTGACCGGCGCGTCCCGGCAGGCCGCCCAGGCGCTCGGCGGCTACCGCGACCCGAAGCCGATGGTGTTCTCCGGCCTGTACCCGGTGGACGGCGACCAGTACCCCGAGCTGCGCGACGCGCTCGACAAGCTGCGGCTGAACGACGCCGCGCTGGTCTACGAGCCCGAGACGTCCGCGGCGCTCGGGTTCGGGTTCCGCTGCGGTTTCCTCGGGCTGCTGCACATGGAGATCGTCCGGGAGCGGCTGGAGCGCGAGTTCGACCTGTCGCTGATCTCGACCGCGCCGAACGTGGTGTACCGGGTCGTGATGGAGGACGGGACGGAGCACGTCGTCACCAACCCCAGCGAGTTCCCCGAGGGCAAGATCGGCACGGTGTACGAGCCGGTGGTGAAGGCGACGGTGCTGTCCCCGTCCGACCACATTGGCGCGATCATGGAGCTGTGCCAGGGCCGCCGCGGCGTGCTGCTCGGCATGGACTACCTGTCGGAGGACCGCGTCGAGATCCGCTACACGCTCCCGCTCGCCGAGATCATCTTCGACTTCTTCGACCAGTTGAAGTCGAAGACGCGCGGGTACGCCTCGCTCGACTACGAGCCCAGCGGCGAGCAGGAGTCCGACCTGGTGAAGGTCGACATCCTGCTGCAGGGCGAGTCGGTGGACGCCTTCAGCCAGATCGTGCACAAGGACAAGTCCCGCGAGTACGGCCTGATGATGACGGCCAAGCTCAAGGAGCTGATCCCGCGGCAGCAGTACGAGGTGCCGATCCAGGCCGCGGTCGGGGCGCGCATCATCGCCCGCGAGAACATCCGCGCCATCCGCAAGGACGTCCTCGCCAAGTGCTACGGCGGCGACATCTCCCGCAAGCGCAAGCTGCTGGAGAAGCAGAAGGAGGGCAAGAAGCGGATGAAGACCATCGGGCGGGTGGACGTCCCGCAGGAGGCCTTCGTCGCCGCCCTCTCGACCGGGGGCGGCGACGCCGACAAGGGCAAGAAGTAGCCGCTACTTCAGCAGGGGCCAGGCCACCGGGGCCGGGACGCGCCGGAACTCGCCGCGGTTGGCGGCCCTGCCCGCGTACACCAGGAAGACCATCTCCACGGCCGTGAAGAGCAGCGGCACCCAGATGAGGAAGTCGGCGACCAGCGACAGCAGGCCGAAGACGAACCACACGGCGATGGCCGCGATGCCCATGTTGAGGCCCTGCGCGGCGTGCCTGCGCACGAACGGCGAGCGGGCCTTGCCGAGGTAGACGACGGCCGGGGCGATTACGCCGACGAGGAACTGGCCCACGTACGCCATCAGCGACCACGTCCTCTCGTCGTCGGTGACGGGCCCGAAGTTGCCGGGCATCTGGGCGGTGTTGCTCCCGCCCTGGAAATCGTTCCCGCCCTGAGGCGGCTGCTGCTGCCAGCCCATGCCGCCCTGGGGTTGCTGCGGCTGCTGCCAGGCGTTTCCGGGCTGCTGCCAGGGGGCCTGCTGCTGCTGCCACTGGGGCTGCTGTCCCTGGCCGGGCGACGGGGGGTGCCCGTAGGCCATGGCGGACGTCCTCTCCGGTTCGCTATGAGAGCTATTGGCGAAGTGTATGACTCCTTGGACGTGCGTGAAGTTCGCCCGGGTTCCCGCGAACGGGCGGGCCGTGGCCGATTCGTGCCACGGGCCCGCCCGGGGGACGTCCGGGGACGCCCGGTGCGGTGTCAGGGACGCCAGAGGACGGCGGACGGGGCCGCCTGCGTGAGCGTGACCGAGCCCTTCCACGCGACCGACGAGGGCTGTGGCAGGAACGAGCCGTCCAGGAAGAACCCGCGGTTGATGGACGTCACGGTGGCCGGCGCGCCGTTGTCCCCGGTTCCGGTGGGACGGCGGAGGGCCTCGATGCTCGCGATGCCGGAGACCGCGGTCCCCTCCGGCAGCTCGACGGTGGTGGCGACGGCGCCGTCACGGTCGATCGACCAGGTCGGCTCGTCGTGGTCGGAGCGGTAGAGCCGGGACGGGTCGGCCTTCAGGCGCACCCCGAGCGCGACGCCCGGGACCGACCCCGGCCCGGTCGCGGCGCCCGTCGTCTTGGCGAACTCCGCGAACAGGTACGTCCGCTGGTCGCCGACCTCGCGCGTCGCCGGATCGGACGGGTTCTCGATCTTCTTCTCGCGGACCATCTCCTGCGCGGCGATCCGGTAGGTCCACGGCTCGCGGTCCATGACGGCCTCGCGGGCCCGGCCGTCCGGGCGCGTGCCGCCGGCGTCGAGCAGGAAGCGCAGCGGCGGGGCCGGCGAGATCACGTCGCACATGTTGTTGTTCTGGGTGCAGGTCTGCAGGACGGGATGGTCGCCTTCGTAGCGGCCCGTGAACTTCAGGGTCAGGTGCATCGGCGCCTGGTAGACGGCGGTGCCGTCCACGCGCCGGCCGGACGCGTCGACCTCGACCCGGTAGATCCACTCGATGTCGGTCGTCCGGCCCCAGCGGGCCATCAGCGCGGGCGTGTCGGTGCCGCCGTCCTCGTTGCTCCACACCACCGAGTACTCGATGATCTTGTGGCCGGGGACGGCGGCGGGACGGGTCTCGTGCCACGCGAGAAGGGGGGTGTCGGTGGTCGCGTTCTGGTAGGGGTCGCCGAACGGCCAGCCGGTCCGCCCGACGACGACGGGCGCGTGGCGCAGGGCGAGCGCCTCCGCCTCCGGCATGCCGACCGCGGGCCGCCGGAGGGTGACGCGCCGTGCGGCGGGCGCGCTGCCCTTGGCGAACCGCAGTGTCACCTTGTGGCGCCCCTTCCCGACGTGCCCGAGGCCGAGGCTGCGGGGAACCGGGTCGGACGAGGGGACGACGAGGTCGGTCACATGGCGCCCGTCGACGGCGATCGACACGACGGCCGACTCGGCGCCCCGGCGAGCCCAGGAGACGCCCGGGGCGGACGCGGTGAAGGAGATCACCGCCTCCCCGTCCCGGCGGGCGGTGAACGGCAGCGACCGGGCGGGGTCGCCGCGGTGGACGTTGATCGTGCCGGGCGGTCCGGCGGCGTGGGCGGGGGCGGTGAGGGCGAGGGGAGCGCCGGCGAGGGCTGCGCCGGTCACGGCGAGCACTGCATGGCGCGCGCGGCTTCTCATGATCGGGGAACCTAGGCGGCCGCGGTTGCGTTCGGGTGACGGCGAGGTCCCCCGTGGGTGACGGCTCCGTGTGCGCCGGGGAGTCGCGCGGGTCAGGAACCGGCCCACAGCGGCGACAGCCCCGCGGGCACCCCCAGGGACACGCCGGTGAACCGCTCCGCCTCGTCCGCCCCGTCGGGCGCGTGGAGGGTGAGCCCGCAGGCCGCCAGGTGGACCGAGCGGCCGCGCCGGGCGATCTCGTGGCCGAGCTCCCGCAGCAGCGCGACGACGTCGCCGGCGGGCTCGTCGAGCAGGTCGACGCCGTCGAGCCGGAACCGCATCTCGGGGTTGCCGCTCCAGCCGGACGTCCGCGTCCCGCAGATCTGCGCGAGCCGCTCGACGCCGTCGTCGCCCCGCCCGGTGGACAGCGCCAGCGTCCCGCGCCCCACCCGGACGCTGCGGTGCCCGGCCCACCCGCACAGGAACGACGACTTCGGCGGGAGGGTGCCGCACCGCTCGGCGATCGCGGCGAGGGTCGTCCAGGCGTCCGCGGCGCGGGTGGAGAACAGCAGGCTCGCGTCCGGCAGCAGCGCCCCGCGCCCCGGCTCCAGCGTGACCACGAACGGCGGCACGCGGCCGGGGAACCGCGCCGGATCGGCCTCCCGGAGGGTGACGATGCCCTCCCACTCGACGGGCTCGGCCACCGCGAACCAGGTCACCGCGGCCTCGGCGCCGAACTCGCGGAACGTCGCGTCGGTCAGCCGCTCGGCGACCGCCTCCCGCAGGCCGTCGGCCGTCTCGGCGAGCCGGCGGCGCCACCACGCCGGTTCCGGGTCGGAGCGGCCGCGCGGGGACCAGCGCGTCCCCGCGCCGGCGAAGTCCGAGCGCCGCTCGGCGCCCGCGTCGTCCACCAGCACCCAGTGCCAGCCGTCCGGCTCGCCGCGCAGCAGCACCCGGGCGGGAACGCGTCCCCGGCCGGTCGCACCCTCATTTCGCATCCCGACGACCTTATCCGTATTCGTTGCGGCTCCTCAGGCGGTCGGCGACGCAAGTCGCGCCGGTCGGCCGCGACACGGCGGCGGCTGCTTGGCATGGGCGCCGATGGCGGTACGGTCGGACGGGTACGGCGCCTTGATCAACCGAACCCGGCCGACCTCGCGGAGGCAGCGTGACCCACCCCGACCAGGTTCTGCGTTCCGAGAAGGAGCGGGAGACGGTGAACGGCGCCGTGCGCGCGCTGCGTTCGGCCGCCCCCGCGGACTGGCAGCGGCTCGACTTCGAGTTCCGCGCGACGGTCGGCATCGACAGCGCCTCCTTCGAGGTCGAGGGCCCGGGCGGCGGCCGCCGCACGGCCCTGCCCCCGGGCCAGGCCGTCGGGAAGATGGACGAGCTGCGCCGCGTCATGTACCGGGCCGACAAGGGCGCCTGGTTCACCGCGCGCCTCCAGGTCGAGCGCTCCGGCCACTTCAGCGCCGAGTTCGACTACGACGGCGAGCCCGACTTCACCCCGCCGCTGGCCCCGTCCGCGTACGTCCAGGACCTCGACCGCTTCCCCCGCGCGGCCGAGCACATCCCCGACTGGCTCCGCGACAAGCTCGGGGACGCCTGACCGCCCGGTCGAAGCAGGCGGCGGAGCGGGGCAGACTGGACAGGTGCCCTCGACGCTCCCTGACGGAGATCCTGTGCCGGCCGACGGTGCGCTGCCCGGCGCTGCCCTGGACGGCCTCGGAAAGCGCCCGTTCGCCTTCTACGTGCACGTGCCCTTCTGCGTGACCCGGTGCGGGTACTGCGACTTCAACACCTACACGGCGACGGAGCTCGGCCCAGGGGCGAGCCGCGACTCCTACGCCGAGACCGCGATCCGCGAGGTCCGCATGGCCCGGCGAGTGCTCGGCGACGTGGACCTTCCCGTGGAGACCGTCTTCGTGGGCGGCGGCACGCCGACCCTTCTCCCGCCGGACGACCTGGGCCGCGTCCTTTCCGTCATCGACGCCGAGTTCGGGCTCGCCCCGGGCGCGGAGGTCACCACCGAGGCCAATCCGGAGTCGGTGGACGAGGCGTACGTCGCCGGACTCCGCGAAGCCGGCTTCACGCGCGTCTCCTATGGCATGCAGAGCGCGCGCGAGCACGTCCTGGCCGTCCTGGAACGCGCGCACACGCCCGGACGCGTCCCGCAGGTCGTCGAGTGGACCCGCAAGGCGGGTTTCGAGCACATCAACCTCGACCTCATCTACGGGACGCCAGGGGAGACCGACGACGACTGGAGGGGCTCCCTGGAGGCGGCCCTGGCGGCGGAGCCCGACCACGTGTCCGCCTACGCGCTCATCGTCGAGGAGGGCACCCGCCTGGCGGCGCAGGTGCGGCGTGGCGAACTGACCGCCCCCGACGACGACGCCATGGCCGACCGCTACCTGATCGCCGACGAGCTGCTCAGCGGCAACGGCCTGCACTGGTACGAGATCTCCAACTGGGCCGCCGACCCGCGTGCCGCATGCCGGCACAACATGCTCTACTGGACGGGCGCCGACTGGTGGGGCGTCGGCCCGGGCGCCCACAGCCACGTCGGCGGCACCCGCTGGTGGAACGTCAAGCACCCCGCCGCCTACGCCGCCCGCCTCGCCGAGGGCACCACGCCCGCCCACGCCAGGGAGATCCTCACCGACGAGGACCGGCACATCGAACGCGTCATGCTCGAACTGCGCCTCGCCCAGGGCTGCCCCGCCCACCTCCTGGACGACGGCGCCGCCCGCAGAGCGATAGCCGACGGCCTGGTCGAGCCCGCCCCCTACGAGCAGGGCCGAGCCGTCCTCACCCTTAAGGGCCGCCTTCTGGCCGACGCCGTGGTCCGAGCCCTCACCTGACCTCCCCCAGGGGCCCTGGGCTAGGCGGTCACGAAGTCGATGAGTTCCTCCACGCGGCCGAGGAGGGCGGGCTCCAGGTCGGTGTAGGCGTTCACGGAGCCGAGGATGCGTTTCCAGGCGGCGCCCGTGTCGTCGCCCCAGCCGAGTTCGGCGATCACGCCCTCCTTCCAGGGGACGCCGCGGGGGATGCGGGGCCAGGCGCGGATGCCGACGGCCGCGGGCTTGACGGCCTCCCAGATGTCGATGAAGGGGTGGCCGGTCACGAGGACGTGCGGCGAGGTGACCCGGGCGGCGATCCGCGACTCCTTGGACCCGTCCACGAGGTGGTCGACCAGGACGCCGAGGCGCCGTCCCTCCTCGGGGGCGAACTCCTCGACGATGGCGGGCAGGTCGTCCACGCCTTCGAGGTACTCGACGACGACGCCCTCGACGCGCAGGTCGTGGCCCCAGATCTTCTCGACCAGCTCGGCGTCGTGGAGGCCCTCCACGTAGATGCGGCTCTCCTTGGCGACCTGCGCCCGCAGGCCCCGGACGGCGATCGACCCGGAGGCCGACCGCGCCGGGCCCGCGGGCGCGGCGGAGGGCCGGACGAGGGTGACCGGTTTCCCATCGATGAGGAACCCGGACCTGGTCAGCGGGAAGACCCGGCGCTTGCCGAACCGGTCCTCCAGGGTGACGCCGAACTTGTCGCAGCCGACCACGGCGCCGCAGAATCCGCTGTCGGGATCCTCGGCGACCAGGCCGGGCTCGGCGGGAACCTCCGGGATCTGGCCTTTGCGGGGCAGCCGCCAGTCGCCGCCCAGCACGTCGTTTCCGTAGTTCTTACTCCGCACAGATCCGCACATTAACCGGGCGGGACGCCCGTGCGGCGCCGCCCCGCGTTCTTCGGCGTGGCGGCGGTTTCCCGGCCGGATAGGATCACGCAGCCATGCGGAGAGTGCGGGGGCGCTCCAGTCGAGCCGTCCGGGCCGTAGACTTGGCACTCGAAAGCAAGGAGTGCCAGTGGCACGGACCGGCCGGACGAAGGAGGTGACATCGTGCTGGACGACCGGAAACTAGCGGTCCTGCGCGCCATCGTCGAGGACTACGTCTCCACCAACGAGCCGGTGGGATCCAAGGCGCTGGCCGACCGGCACAACCTCGGGGTGTCGCCCGCGACCATCCGCAACGACATGGCGGTGCTGGAGGAGCAGGGCTACATCGCCCAGCCCCACACCAGCGCCGGGCGCGTTCCCACCGACAAGGGCTACCGGCTGTTCGTCGACCGGCTGTCCACGATCAAGCCGCTGTCGGTCGCCGAGCGCCGCGCGATCGAGACGTTCCTGTCGGGGGCCTACGACCTCGACGACGTCGTCGGCCGGACGGTGCGGCTGCTCGCGCAGCTGACCCGGCAGGTCGCGGTGGTGCAGTACCCGTCGCTGACCCGCTCGGCGGTCCGGCACGTGGAGCTGGTCCCGGTGGCGGAGGGGCGGCTGCTGCTCGTCCTGATCACCAACACCGGCCGGGTCGAGCAGCGGGTCATCGAGACCGGGCAGATCTCCGAGGAATCGATCGGCCACCTGCGGGCGTTGCTCAACACGTGCCTGGACGGGCTCGGCTTCGGCGAGGTCCCGGCGGCCGTGGCGGACCTGCCCGACAAGGTGGGCCCGGACGAGCGGCCGGTGGCGGCGGCGGTCCTGTCGGTCCTGCTGGAGACGCTCGTCGAGAAGCACGAGGAGAAGATCGTTTTCGCCGGGGCGGCCAACCTCGCCGCCGTGGACTTCTCGCAGAGCCTGCGGGAGGTGCTGGTGGCGCTGGAGGAGCAGGTGGTCCTCATGCGGCTGCTCGGCGAGACCGGCGACTCCTCTACAGTTACGGTGCGGATCGGCACCGAGAACCCCGACCTGGGGCTCAAGTCGACCTCGGTCGTCGCCGCCGACTACGGGGTGGGCGACCTCACTCTGGCCCGGCTGGGAGTGCTCGGGCCGACACGCATGGATTACCCCAGCACGATGGGAGCGGTACGGGCAGTGGCACGCTACGTGGGACAGATCCTGGCGGGGTCGTAAGTGGCGAACGACTACTACGCGACCCTGGGCGTCCGGCGGGACGCCAGCGCCGACGAGGTCAAGAAGGCCTACCGCCGGCTCGCGCGGGAACTCCACCCGGACGTCAACCCGGATCCGGAGACCCAGGAGCGGTTCAAGGAGATCACCCAGGCCTACGAGGTGCTCTCCGACCCCAAGAAGCGCGAGATGTACGACCTCGGCGCGGACCCGTTCGCGTCCGCGGGCGGGGCCGGGGCCGGCGGGTTCGGCGGCGCCGGGTTCCCGTTCAGCGACATCATGGACGCCTTCTTCGGCACCGCGACCTCGCGGGGCCCGCGGTCGCGCGCGCGGCGCGGCCGCAACGCGACGCTGCGGGTCGAGCTCGACCTCGCCGAGACCGCGTTCGGCACCACCCGCGAGCTGTCCATCGACACGGCGGTCGCCTGCACGACCTGCGAGGGGTCGGGCTGCGCGCCCGGCACCCACCCGGAGACGTGCGAGACGTGCCACGGCCGCGGCGAGGTGCAGCAGGTCCAGCGCTCGTTCCTCGGCCAGGTCATGACGGCCCGGCCGTGCCCGGCGTGCGGCGGCTTCGGCTCGGTGATCCGCAACCCGTGCACCGAGTGCTCCGGCGACGGCCGGGTCCGCACCCGGCGCACCGTCAAGGTCAAGATCCCGGCCGGCGTGGAGAACGGCATCCACATCCAGCTCGCCGGCGAGGGCGAGATCGGCCCGGGCGGCGGCCCGCCCGGCGACCTGTTCCTGGAGATCGTGGAGAAGCCGCACCCGATCTTCGAGCGGGAGGGCGACGACCTGCACTGCACGGTCGAGATCCCGATGACGGCGGCGGCGCTCGGGACCAGCGTCACGATCGAGACGCTGGACGCCGCCGAGAGCGTCGACATCAAGCCCGGAACGCAGTCGGGGCAGGTCATCACGCTCTACAACCGGGGCGTCCGGCACCTCAACGAGAGCGGCCGCGGCGATCTGATGATCCACGTCAACGTGGAGACGCCGAACAGGCTCGACGAGGAGCAGGAGGAGCTGCTGCGGCGGCTCGCGGTGCTGCGCGGCGAGGAGCGCCCGCCCGGCAGGTTCGCCCCCGGGCAGCGCGGCGTGTTCTCCCGTCTCAAGGACGTCTTCAACCAGCACTGAAGCGCGGTGGCGGCGGCCTACGAGGAAGGCCGCCGCGGCGATTGAGGAGCAGGGTGGCAGCGATGAGCGACGCCCGCCGGAGCCCCGGTTCCCCCGGACGGCCCGGATGAGCCCGCCGGTCTTTCTCGCCGGAACCGCCGAGCTGGAACGCGACCGCGTCCTGCTCGACGGGCCCGAGGGCCGGCACGCGGCGGCCGTGCGGCGGCTGCGGCCGGGGGAGCGGGTCGACCTGACCGACGGCGAGGGCCTGCTGGCCGAATGCGTCGTCACCGCGGCCGACCGGGCGTCCCTCACGCTGGACGTGCTGGCCCGGCACCGGGAGCCCGTGCCCGCGCCCCGCCTCGTGGTCGTCCAGGCCCTCCCGAAGGGCGACCGGGGCGAGCTCGCGGTCGAGACCATGACCGAGGTCGGCGTCGACGAGATCGTCCCGTGGTCGGCGTCCCGGTGCGTCACCCGCTGGCGCCCGGAGCGGCGCGACAAGGCCCTCGGACGCTGGCGCGCGACCGCCCGCGAGGCCGGCAAGCAGGCGCGGCGCGGCCGCCTGCCCGAGGTGGCGGAGCTGGAGTCCACCGAGGACGTCGCCGAGCGGATCGCCGGCGCGTCCCTCGCCCTGGTCCTGCACGAGGAGGCCGAGGCGCCGCTGAGCGCCGTGGAGCCGCCCGAGCGGGGCGACATCGTCCTCGTGGTCGGCCCCGAGGGCGGGATCAGCGAGGACGAGCTGGAGCGCTTCGCCGCGGCGGGCGGGCGTCCGGCTCGGCTCGGCCCGACCGTCCTGCGCACCTCGACCGCGGGAGTCGCGGCGGCCAGCGTGCTGCTGGCCGCCACCGGCCGCTGGTAGCGCCGGCGGGCGCCGTCACGGGGTGGTGGCGGGGTTCTGCTCGGTCGTCACCGCGGGCTCGCTCGTCTCGGACGGCGTCGGCTGCTCGGTGGGCTTGCTCGGCGGCGGGGGCGTCGTGGACGTGGGCGGGGCCGGCGTCGTGGGGGGCGCCTGCGTCGGGGTCTCGCTCGGGCACGGCGTGGTCGCCTGCGTCGGCGTGGCGGTCGAGCCGGCCGAGGCGCCCGGCGAGGGGATGCGGCACGACGACAGCCCCGGCGAGGAGCTGGTGCTCGGCGTCTGCGGGGTGCTCGGCTCTCCCGACGTGCTGGCGCCCGGCGAGGACGGGACGGGGAACTCGGGGTCGATCCCCGGGCCGGTGCGGTCCCCGGCGGTGTCGTCGCCCCTGTCGCCGGACGGGCTGTTGCTGCCGACCGACTGCTGGATCATGTCGATCGTCTGCGGCGCCGTCACGCCCAGCCCGGCGATCAGCACTGCCGCCGCCACGGCGAGGAGGGGGCGCGCCCAGTTCACGGTGAACCGGTCGAACCCGAAACGCGCCGGGCCGAACCGTCCGAGGCCGGTCCGGCGGCGCCGGCCGTCGGCGATACGGGCCTGGATGCGCTCCAGGCCGTCGCCCGCGGGGTTGACCGAGTCCGCCTCCGCGTGCAGGGCGCGGCGGAGGATCTCGCCGTGCTCGTCGTGGGGGTCGGTGGTCATGAGAACTGCTCCAGGACGTTGCGTAGCGCGGTCATGCCGCGCGCCGTATGACTCTTCACGGCGCCGCGGGAGATGCCCATCGCGTTGGCGATCTCCGCTTCGGACAGATCGGCGTAGTAGCGAAGGACGAGCGCCTCCCGCTGGCGGGCGGGGAGCCGGGAGAGCGCGTCGATCACCGCCGAGCGCTCCAGCTCTCCGATGGCGCCGGCTTCCGCGCTCGGCGCGTCGGGCAGGCCCTTGGGGGCGTACTTCTCGACGACGGCGCGGTGCCGGAGCACCGATCGCGACCGGTTGACCACCGACTGGCGCAGGTACGACAGGGCCTTGTCCGGGTCGCGCAGCCGGCGCCAGCCGCCGTGCATCGCGACGAACGCGTCCTGCACGACCTCCTCGGCCGTCCCCGCGTCCCGGACGAGCATGGCCGCCAGGCGCACCAGCGAACGGTAGTTGGCGCTGTAGAGGGCGGTCACCGCCTGATCGGCGTCCCAGGCGACGGCCACCGCGCCCGCCGTGCCCCTGGCCACGAGGGTCTCGGTCACGTCAGTGGGACGCGCACCCTCGTCGCTCGGTTTACGAAAGGGCATGTCCTGGTTTGCCTCGGTCACCTATCCGCCGCCTTTGCCGGCCCCCCGCCGTCCATTCGGACGGGCGCGTCCGAACCGACGTGATCCGGGCGTTCCCGCCGGGGGCGAGATGTGCCGCAACGCCTTGCGAACCGGGGGGTTACGCCTGAGCTGACAACCTTAGCCAGTGGCCGGTCGAAATGCCGACCGCTACGGCGATTCGATCGACGGGAATCCTGTCCGGCCGGGACGGCCGCGATCCGTGCCCGCGCCGGTCCCGATAGGATTTCCGCGCGGTCGCGGACCGCCGCGAGGGGAGACAGATGACCGACTGCCTGTTCTGCAAGATCGTTTCTGGGGACGTGCCCGCCACGATCGTCCGCGAGTCGGCGGGGACGGTGGCGTTCCGCGACATCAACCCCCAGGCGCCGACGCACGTGCTGGTCATCCCGCGTGACCACCACCCGACGGTCGGTGAGCTGGCCGCCTCGGACGCCGAGCTGCTCGCCGAGATGGTCCGCGAGGCCCACGAGGTCGCCGCCGACGAGGGCGTCGCCGAGACCGGCTACCGGATCGTGTTCAACACCGGCTCCCAGGCGGGCCAGACGGTGTTCCACGTGCACGCCCACGTGCTGGGCGGACGTGGCCTGAACTGGCCGCCCGGCTGAGCCGCCCGCCGCGCGCGGAAAAATGCTGCGGCGGTGTGTCGGGGGTCGCCAGTACGATGGAACCGGTACACCAGGACACCCGGAGCAGACAGAAGGCAGGTCCGATAGGCCGCAAGGCCCGGCTGATGGTCGAATCAACTCACGCGAGGGCAACCCGCACGGGGCGCGACGACCGGACTGGCTCGCGCTCGCAGATCAAGATCGTGGTGCCGGACGACCACTCGATGGTGAGCCTGCTGGGCTCCCGGGATGAGTTGCTCCACGCGATCGAGCACGCGTTCGGCGCCGGCATCGACATCCACGTCCGCGGCAACGAGATCACCGTGACCGGCCCGGAGGACGAGACCGACCTCGTCTCGCGGCTGTTCACCGAGATGCTCGAACTGCTGAAGGGCGGCACCCAGCTCACCCCGGACGCCGTCGAGCGCAGCCTGGCGATGCTGCGCGGCGAGAGCGGCGCGCGTCCCGCGGAGGTCCTCACCCTGGACGTGCTGTCCAGCCGGGGCCGGACCATCCGCCCGAAGACGCTGAACCAGCGGCGGTACGTCGACGCGATCGACAAGCACACGATCGTCTTCGGCATCGGCCCGGCCGGCACCGGCAAGACGTACCTCGCCATGGCCAAGGCCGTCCGCGCCCTGCAGGACAAGCAGGTCAACCGGATCATCCTGACGCGGCCCGCCGTCGAGGCGGGCGAGCGGCTCGGCTTCCTGCCGGGAACGCTCTACGAGAAGATCGACCCGTACCTGCGCCCCCTGTACGACGCGCTCCACGACATGGTCGACCCCGACTCGATCCCGCGCCTGATGGCCGCGGGCACCATCGAGGTCGCCCCCCTGGCGTACATGCGCGGCCGCACCCTCAACGACTCGTTCATCATCCTGGACGAGGCGCAGAACACCTCGCCCGAGCAGATGAAGATGTTCCTCACCCGGCTCGGGTTCGGGTCGAAGGTCGTGGTGACCGGCGACGTCACCCAGGTCGACCTGCCGAACGGGCAGCTGAGCGGGCTGCGCGTCGTCCAGGAGATCCTGGACGGCGTCCAGGACATCCACTTCTCCCGGCTGGACAGCCGCGACGTCGTGCGCCACAAGCTCGTCACCGAGATCGTCGACGCCTACAACCGGTTCGACGAGAAGCAGGTCCCGCAGATCAAGCAGGGCGCGGCGCGCGGCGGCCCCCGCAAGCGGGGGCGGCAGTGAGCATCGAGGTGCTGAACGAGTCGGACGCCGAGGTCGACGAGAAGGCCATCGCCGACCTGTGCCGGCACGTCCTGGACGGGATGCGCGTCCACCCGCTGGCCGAGCTGTCGGTGCTGCTGGTCGACGAGGACGCGATGACCGAGCTGCACGTGAAGTGGATGGACGAGCCGGGCCCGACCGACGTCCTGTCGTTCCCCATGGACGAGCTGCGACCCGGGCACATGTCCGGCGGCGCCGACGAGGACGGCGAGGCCGACCCGGGGCTGCTCGGCGACGTCGTGCTGTGCCCCGCCGTCGCCGAGAAGCAGGCGAGGGAGGCCGGGCACAGCACCGCGGAGGAGCTGGAGCTGCTGTGCACGCACGGCATCCTGCACCTTCTGGGCTACGACCACGCCGAGCCGGAGGAGCACCGGGAGATGTTCGGCCTTCAGGCCGAGCTCCTCACCTCCTGGCGGGAGAAACGCGGCGGTTGATGAGCACCGCGCAGGCGTGGCTGTCCGCCCTGGCGGTGGGCCTGGTGTTCTTGGCGGGCCTGCTGGCCGGCACCGAGACGGCGCTCGCCCGGGTCTCGCGCGTCACGGTCGAGGAGGCGCTCCGGGAGGGGCGGCGCGGCGCCAGGCGGCTGGCGGAGGTCGTCGCCGACCCGGCCCGCTACGTCAACATGGTCCTGCTGCTGCGGATCGGCTGCGAGCTGGTCGCCACCGTGATCGTCGCGAATCTGTGCATCTCCTGGCTGGACGAGACGTGGCGCGCCTACGTCACGGCCGCCGCCGTGATGATCGTCGTCAGCTACGTGGTGATCGGGGTGGGGCCGCGCACCCTCGGCATCCAGCACGCCGACCGGATCGCGCTGGCGGGCGCCGCCGTGATCCACCCGGTGACCCGGGTGTTCGGGCCGCTGCCCCGGCTGCTGATCCTGCTCGGCAACGCCCTCACGCCCGGCAAGGGGTTCCGGGAAGGCCCGTTCGCCTCCGAGGCGGAGCTGCGCGACCTGGTCGACCTCGCCGAGCAGCGCAGCCTGATCGAGCCGGTCGAGCGGGAGATGATCCACTCGGTGTTCGAGCTGGGCGACACCCTCGTCCGCGAGGTGATGGTGCCGCGCACCGACATCGTGTTCGTCGAGCGCACGAAGACCCTGCGGCAGGCGATGTCGCTGGCGCTGCGCAGCGGCTTCTCCCGCATCCCCGTCGTCGGCGAGAACGAGGACGACGTCGTCGGCATCGCCTACCTCAAGGACATTGTCCGGCGCAGCCAGGAGCACCGGGAGGGCGAGTCGGTCGAGACGGTCGACTCGGTCATGCGGCCCGCCACCTACGTCCCCGACAGCAAGCCGATCGACGAGCTGCTGCGCGAGATGCAGGCCCGGCAGATCCACGTGGCGATCGTCATCGACGAGTACGGCGGCACCGCGGGCCTGGTCACCATCGAGGACATCCTGGAGGAGATCGTCGGTGAGATCACCGACGAGTACGACGTGGAGACCCCGCCGGTGACCTGGCTCTCCGACGACGCGGCCCGCGTCACCGCCCGCCTGCCCGTGGAGGACCTCGCCGAGCTGTTCGACGTGGAGATCGACGCCGAGGACGTCGAGACGGTCGGCGGCCTGCTCGCGCACGCGCTCGGCCGCGTCCCGATCGAGGGGTCCACCGCCGAGGTCGCCACGAACGAGGCCTCCACCGGCGAGCCCGGCCCCGTGCTGTCCCTCAAGGCCGAGACGATCGCCGGGCGCCGCAACCGGGTCGGGACCGTCCTGGTGCGGCGGCTCGGCGCCCCGCCGGCGGACGCCAGGAGCCGGGAGGCCTCGGACCACTCCCGCTGACGGTCCCGGCCGCGGGCCGGTTCAGCCGCGGACGATGTCGCGGACGCTGCCGTCGGGGGCGGCGAGCAGGACCGGGGCCTTGGGGCCGAGGTCCCTGACGGCGGCGACGTCGGCGGGGTCGGCGGCCTCGGCGGCGGTGACGACGGCGGCGGCCTCCAGGTCCTCGGCGCCGCTGGAGACGGCCATCGCGACGGCGACCTTGAGCGCCGAGAGCTTCAGGGACGGCAGGTCCACGCTCGTGGCGGAGTAGGTGCGGCCCGTCTCGTCGCGCACGGCGGCGCCCTCGGCGGCGCCCGTGCGGGCCCGCGCCGACCGGGCCAGGGTGATGATCTTCGCGTCCTCGGCGTTCAGCTCGCTCACGCCCCCCAGCGTACGGGCAACGCGGGCGGGCGGGACGGGCGGCTCGGCGGTCCGCCCGGCCGGATCGGCGGACCGCAAGTCGGCGCCAAGTGGACGGCAAGGGGCGCACGCGAGCCTGGGGAGCGTCGAACAACGCCGTTCTGGGGGAGAAGTGATGTCCCGTCTGCTCTACCGCCTGGGAAGGGCCGCCGCTCTGCGGCCCTGGCGGTTCATCGTCGTCTGGCTGGTGCTCGTCGCCGCGATGGCCGGACTGTCCGGTGTCGCCGGGGGCGCCCTGCACGACAACTACACGCTGGCCGGGACGGGCTCGCAGCAGGCCACCGACCTGCTGAAGGAGCGGTTCCCCGCGCTGGCGGGGGCCGACGCGCGGGTCGTGGTGCACGCGGAGACGGGCCGGGTCGACCAGGCGAAGCTGGCGGCGGCGGCGACGGAGCTGCGCGGGCTGCCGCACGTCAGCGGCGTCGACCCGGCGCAGATCGGCAAGGGCGGCGCGACCGCGCTGATGACGGTCCGGTACTCGGTGCCGGTCACCGACCTCGGGCCCAAGGAGACCCTCGACCTGCTGCGGTCGGCGACGCGGAGCCTGGACGCCGCCGGCTACCAGGTGGAGTTCGGCGGCCAGGTCCCCGAGAACGTGACCGCGCCCGGCGGCGTCGCCGAGGCGATCGGGATCGTGGCGGCCCTGGTCATCCTGCTGCTGGCGTTCGGGTCCGTGGTGGCGGCCGGGCTGCCGCTCGCCGTCGCGCTGGCCGGTCTCGGCGTCGGCGTGTCCGGAATCACGCTGGTCGCCGCGTTCACCGACGTCGCGACCACCGCGCCGACGCTCGCCACCATGGTCGGTCTCGGGGTCGGCATCGACTACGCGCTGTTCGTCCTGACCCGCCACCGGGAGGGGCTCGCGGAGGGCCTCGACGTCCCGGAGGCGGTGGGACGCGCCATCGCGACCGCGGGCCTGTCGGTGATCTTCGCGGGGTTCACGGTGCTCCTGGCGCTGTGCGGGCTGGTGCTGTCGCGGATCCCGGTGTTCATGACGATGGGGTTCACCACCGGGATCGTCGTCGCGGCGACCGTGCTGAGCGCGGTCACGCTGCTGCCGGCCGTACTGGGCCTCGCCGGCCGCCGGGTGCTGCGCCGCCGCGACCGCGCCGCCGGCGCGGCGATCGCCGTGGAGTCGCCGCGGGTGCGGCGGTGGGCCGTGCACGTCGGCCGGCACCCCTGGCCGTGGCTGCTCGCCGCCGGGGTGCTGATGCTCACGCTCGCCGCCCCGGCGCTCGGCATGCGGACGTGGCCGAGCGACGCCAGCAGCGAGCCCACGTCCAACACCGTCCGCCAGGCCTACGACCTGGTCGCCGAGGGCTTCGGCGCGGGCGCCAACGGGCCGCTCGTCGTCGCCGTCGACCTCACCCGGACCGACGAGGCGTCCCTGCCGGGGCTGCGGGACCGGCTGGAGGCCACCGAGGGCGTCGCGTCCGTGGCGCCGCCGCAGGCCTCCCCGCGCGGCGACGCCGCGGTGATCATGGTGACGCCGGACTACGGGCCGCAGGACGCGCGGGTGACCGGCCTCGTCGACCGGATCCGGGCCGACGTGCTGCCGCCCGACACCGAGGTCACCGGGCTGACCGCCATCTACGTGGACCTGTCCCGGGTGCTGTCGGACCGGCTGTGGCCGGTGATCGGCGTGGTGGTCGCGACGTCGTTCGTGATGCTGATGATCGTGTTCCGGTCGCTGCTGGCGCCGCTGAAGGCCGCGGCGATGAACCTGCTGTCGATCGGCGCCGCGTACGGGGTGCTCACGGCCGTGTTCCAGTGGGGGTGGGGCGCGGAGCTGCTCGGCCTGCCGCACAGCGTCCCGGTGTCGTCGTTCATCCTGCTGCTGATGTTCGCCGTCCTGTTCGGCGTCTCCATGGACTACGAGGTCTTCCTGCTCTCGCGGGTCCGGGAGGAATGGCTGCTGCACGGCGACGCGCGCGGCTCGGTGTCCACCGGGCTCGCCGCGACCGGCCGGGTGATCAGCAGCGCGGCACTGATCATGGTGGCGGTGTTCCTCGGCTTCGCCGCCGACCCCGGCCTGGTGATCAAGCAGATGGGGGTCGGGCTCGCGGTCGCGGTGGCGCTGGACGCGACGGTCGTGCGCCTCGTGCTGGTGCCGGCCACGATGTCGCTGCTCGGACGGGCGAACTGGTGGCTGCCGAAGCCGCTCGCCCGGGTGCTGCCGGCGATCGACCTGCACGGCGGCGCGGCGCCCGCGCGGCCCGCCGAGCGGCGCCCCGAGCCCAGCCGCGCGTAGCCGGGGGAGTCACCACAGGAGGGCGGCATGTCCCGGTTAGGCTGATCGGGACATGTCGCCAGTCGTACGCGTTCTCGGGGCCTTCGGGGCCGAGGTGGCCGGAACCGCCGCCGACCTCGGCGGTCACCGGCAGCGCTCCGTGCTCGCCCGCCTCGTCGCCGCGCGGGGCCGCATGGTGCCCGCCGACCGGCTCGTCGACGAGCTGTGGGCGGGCACGCCCCCGCCGCGCGCCGCCGCCGGCCTCCAGTCCTTCGTGTCCCACCTGCGCCGCGCGCTCGAACCGGACCGCCCGCCCCGCACGCCCGCGCGGATCCTGGTCACCGAGCCGCCGGGGTACGCGCTCCGGCTGCCGGACGGCGCCGTCGACGCGTGGCGGTTCGACGCGCTGATCGACGAGGCCGCCGAGCTGGCGGCGGCCGACCCGCGGGAGGCGCGCCGCCGCGCGGAGGCGGCGCTCGCCGAGTGGCGCGGGCCCGCCTACGCCGAGTTCGGCGGCCTTCCGTGGGCCGCGGCCGAGACCGCCCGCCTGGACGAGCGGCGCCGGCTGGCGGTCGAGCACCGCGCCGCGGCCATGCTGAGGCTCGGATCGGCCGCCGAGGCCGTCCCCGACCTGGAGACCCACGCCGCCGCCAACCCGCTGCGCGAGGAGGCGTGGCGGCTGCTGTCCCTCGCCCTCTACCGCGCCGGGCGCCAGGGCGACGCCCTCGCCGCGCTGCGCCGCGCCCGCGCGGCCCTCACCGAGCAGCTCGGCGTCGATCCCGGCCCGGCGCTGCGCCGCCTGGAGAGCGACATCCTGGCGCAGGAGCCCGCGCTGGGCGAGCCGGAGCGGCCGGCGCCGGCGCGTCCCGCCCTGCGGCTCGCGCCCGCGCCCCGTCCCGGCGAGGGCCCGGCCTTCGTCGGCCGCGTCCAGGAACTGGCGCGGCTGGAGGAGGCCGCCGGGAACGCCGCCGCGGGCCGCGGCGGCGTCGTCATCGTCTGCGGCGACGCCGGGATGGGCAAGACCGCGCTCGCCGAGAGGCTCGCGCGCGACCTGGCCGGCCGGGGCTGGACGTGCGCGTGGGGGACGGCGCCGGAGACCGCCGGTGCGCCCGCCGCCTGGCCCTGGGCCGAACTGCTGCGCGACCTGGCGTCCGCCGCCCCGCCCGCCGGGGGCCTCGCCGGACGGCTCGGGGCCCTCCTGGACGACTCCGTCATCGGGCGCGGCGACGCCGACGTCGTCACGGGGCGGTTCCGGCTCCACCTGGCCGTCGGCGACTACCTCGCCGAGCTCGCGGACACGGCGCCGCTCCTGCTCGTCCTGGACGATCTGCACTGGGCCGACGAGGAGACCCTCGCCCTGCTGATCCGGCTCGCCGGGGGGCTGCGGGACCGCCGCGTCCTGCTGCTGGCCACGTTCCGCCAGACCGAGGTGCCGGACGGCCTCGCCGCCGCGCTGGCCGCGCTCGCCCGGCACGAGCCCGCGCGGATCGAGCTGGCCGGGCTGTCGCCGGCGGAGGTCGCGGCCCTCGTCCGCGACACCTGCGCCACCGGCCTGGACGACGCGGAGCTGTCCGCGATCGCCGAGCGCACGGGCGGCAACCCGTTCTTCACCCGGGAGACGGCCCGCCTCCTGGACGCGGAGGGGCTGCCCGCCGCCACCCGCCGGGTCCCCGCCGGCGTCGGCGACGTGCTGCGCCGCCGTGTCGCGCGGCTGCCGGGACCGGTCCAGACCGTGCTGCGCGACGCCGCCGTCATCGGCCGGGACGCCGACCTGCGCGTCCTGACCGACCTGGCGGGGGACGAGGAGACGGTGATCGAGGCCGTGGAGGCCGGGCTGGCCGCGGGCCTGGTCACCGAGCCCGCGCCCGGCCGGATCCGGTTCGCGCACGCCCTCGTCCGCGACACCCTCTACGCGGGCGTGTCCAGGGCCCGCCTCACCCGCGTGCACGGCCGCGTCGCCGCCGCGCTGGAGCGCCACCTCCCGGGGGAGGCCGCCGCGCTCGCGCACCACTACCTCGAATCCGGCGCCGACCCGGACAAGGCCGTCCGGTACGCGCGGCGCGCCGCCGCGGCCGCCGAGGCGCGGTTCGCGCACGGCGCCGCGGCCGACCTGTGGGGGCGCGCCGTCGCGACGCTCCGCGCGCAGGGCCCCGAGGCGACCCGCGACCGGCTGGAGGCGGAGGCCGCCGCGATCCGGGCGAGCGCCCTCGCCGGGCAGATCGTCGACGCCCGGGCCCGGCGCATCGCCGCCATCGCCGACGCCCGCGCGTTCGGCGACGTCCGCCTGCTCGCCCGGATCATCGTCGCCTTCGACGTCCCCACGCTGTGGACGAGCCGCGAGTACGGGACCCTCGACCTCACCGTCGTGGAGGCCACCGACGAGGCGCTGGCGAGCCTCCCCGAGACCGAGCCGGAGTCGCGGGTCAGGCTGCTGACCACGCTGGCGATCGAGTCGGAGGGCGAGCAGCACGACCGGGGCGCCGTGGCCGCCGCCGCGGCGCTGCGCCTGGCCCGCGCGCTGGGCTCGCCCGAGCTGATCGCCCTCGCCCTCAACGGCGCCTACATCAACGCCTACCGGAGCGCGGAGGGGCTCACCGAGCGGCGCCGGTTCGCGTCCGAGCTGCTCGACCTCGCCGTCGAGCACGACCTCGGGACCTACCGCGTCCTCGCGCACCTGCAACTCCAGCAGACGAGCGTCGCCGCGCTCGACCTGCCCGCCGCGCACCGGCACCGCGCGGAGGGGCGCCGGCTCGCCGAGCAGTACGGGCTGCCGCTGCTGGCCCGCATCGCGGACTGGTACACGGCCCTGGTGCGCGCCTTCGCCGCCCGCCCGGACGAGGCGGAACGCGCGTTCGCCGAGGTCGGCGGCTCCATCGGCCGGACCCGGATCTGGTTCAGCGAGCGCGGCATGGCGCTCCTCGGCCCCTTCTGCCTGCGGCTCGTCCAGGGGCGGGCCGAGGAGGCGATGGAGGAGGCCGCCTGGCTGCACGAGCAGTGGAGGCACGTCGCCGCGACCGCCGACATCTACGCGCTCACCCTGGCCTCCGCGGGCCGCACCGCCGAGGCCCGCCGGGTGGTGGCGGGCGCCGGGCCCGTGCGGCTCGACTACTTCTTCGACCTGACCATGGCGGTCCGCGGCCTGCGCGCCGTCGCCCTGGACGACCGGCCCCTGGCCGAGGAGGCCTACACGGCGCTGCTGCCCTACGAGGGCCACTTCTCCGGCGGCGCCACCGCCGTCGCGACGGTCGGCCCGGTCGCGCAGGTCCTCGGCGACCTCGCCCGTTTCCTGGACCGCCCCGCCGAGACCGCCGCCGCCCACTACCGCACGGCGGTCGAGGTCGCGAACCGCCTCGAAGCCCCCTTCTGGGCAGAGAAGGCCACCGCCTCCCTCACCGCCCTGGGCACCGCGGCATGACCGCGCCCCCTCCAACCCGACTAAACTGGCGGGCGCATCTACGGCCGCGGAAGGCAAGGTCGCCGATGCCGGCGATGGAGGGTCGCAAGGCCCGAACAAGGAGAAAAGGCCATAAGCGCACCCGTTCTGATGGATGCACCGACCCCGGCCACTGTCGCCACCCCCAACGACCTTTATGGCTGCGATCGCGTCCGAAGGCAGGTTCGAGCGGTGCGAGAATCTGATCGCGCAGCGAGCCGCCAAGGCGAGTCGGAGCGATGCCAGCGATCGCCAGCGGTGCTCGACGATGGAGGGCCGCAAGGCCCGAAGGAGGAGGGCGCTGCAATGAGCACAGCGAGACGGAGCGATGCCGGCGATCGCTCGCTTTTCTCGACGATGGAGGGCCGCAAGGCCCGAAGGAGGAGAGAAAGGCCATGAACAGCGGTTTCGCTTGCTTCATCGGGCGGCCCAATGTGGGCAAGTCGACGTTGATGAACGCGCTGGTGGGGACGAAGGTGGCGATCACCAGCAGCCGTCCGCAGACGACGCGGCGGGCCATCCGGGGGATCGTGCACCGTCCCGACGCGCAGCTCGTGGTGGTCGACACCCCCGGTCTGCACAAGCCCCGGACGCTTCTCGGGGAGCGGCTCGACAGCCTCGTGCGGTCCACGCTGACCGAGGTGGACGTGATCGGGTTCTGCGTGCCCGCCGACCAGCCGGTCGGGCCCGGCGACAAGTACATCGCCAGGGAGCTGGCGGGGGTGAAGAAGACGCCCGTGGTCGCGATCGTCACCAAGACCGACCTCGCCGCGCCCGAGCAGGTGGCCGAGCAGCTCCTCGCGGTCGGGCGGCTCGGGGAGTTCGCCGACATCGTGCCGTGCTCCGCCGAGAGCGGCTTCCAGGTCGACCTCGTCGGCGACCTGCTGATCTCCCATCTGCCGGAGGGGATGCCGCTCTACCCCGAGGGCGATCTCACCGACGAGCCCGAGCAGGTCCTCGTCGGCGAGCTGATCCGCGAGGCGGCGCTGGAGGGCGTCCGGGACGAGCTGCCCCACTCGATCGCCGTCGTCGTGGACGAGATGGCGCCCCGCGAGGGACGCGAGGACCTCGTCGACGTCTACGCGCACCTGTTCGTCGAGCGGTCCAGCCAGAAGGGGATCATCATCGGGCACAAGGGCTCGCGGCTGCGGGAGGTCGGCGCGGCGGCGCGCCGGCAGATCGAGGCGCTGCTCGGCACGAAGGTGTTCCTCGACCTGCGCGTCAGCGTCCTCAAGGACTGGCAGCGCGACCCCAAGCAGCTCCGCAGGCTCGGCTTCTACGACTGACCGGCGTCCTCCGGGTCCTGCTCGGAGGTCCGGGGCTTTCCACCGGGCTCCTTCTTCGGGGCGTCCTCCGGGGGCGGGGCGTCCTCGTGCGGGGGGTCCTGGCGGCCCCACGCCTGGTCCTCCGACGGCCAGGCGGCGTACTCGCCGGTCGGGGCCTGCTCCGGGTACTGCTGGCCGGTGTACTGCGGGTCGGTGTACTGCGGGTCCGTGTAGGGGTGCCGCGGGTAGTCCCCGTCCGGGCGCCGCTGCGACTTGGCGACCTTGTCGCTGACCGGGCGGGCGAGGCTGAAGCCGACCACGAGCAGGGCCGCGACGACCGCGAGGTACCAGCCGAACCGGACGGTGATCTGGTAGCCGAGGTCCAGGCCGGTCCGGGGCAGGTCGTCGCGGACGTGGCCGAGCCGCAGCACGAAGATCCCGCACACCAGCAGGGCGAGCATGCCGGGGACCGCGGCGAGCGCGCCGATCCGGGCGTCGCGCCCGATCAGGTCCCAGGCGGCCAGCGCGATGGCGATCACGGCGAGGACCGGGACGGCGAGGACGATGTCGTCGGCGTCGATGCCCGCGACGCTGCCGAGGTCGCGGCTCAGCGAGCGGCCGAACAGGTCGACGACGACCTCGGCGCGCGCCCACGGAAGGAACGCCGACACCAGCAGGAGCGACGCGGCGGCGATCAGGGCGAGGACCCAGGCGGCGCCGCCGGTCCGGGAGGACGCGGCGGGCGGGGAGGGGACGGTCTCGGCCTGGCCGTCGTGCTGCGGCGGGTAGCCGTCGACGGGCGGCAGGAAGGACGGGCGCGACCGCGCGCGTCCCGCGTCGGATCCCAGGTCACCGGTCATGAACCCAGCGTAAACGCACGGCGGGCATTGTCCGGGAGGTCCACCCGGGGCGCCCGCGGGTCGGTAGGTTGGGGCGAAGTCCGTTATGGGAGGAGAGCGCCGGTGTTGCTCGTTTTTGGCCTGACGGCGGTGTTCCGTACGGTCAGCGAGGGGACGTTCCACTGCCCGCGGTGCGGCGGCGACCGCGCCTACCGCAGGCGCGCCGGACGCCGCTGGTTCTCGGTCTTCTTCGTCCCGATGGTGCCGCTGTGGCGCCTCGGGCAGGCCGTGGAGTGCCGCACCTGCCGCGCCCGCCTCCCCGTGTCGGCCCTGCGGGCGCCGACCGCGCAGCAGATGGCCGAGGCCCTGGCCGCCGGGATGCGGGCCGCCGCGGCCCTGGTGCTGCGCTCGGGCGACCCGGCCGACGCCGCGGCCCGCGCCCGCGCGGTCGCGACGGTCACCGGGTACGGCGAGCCCGACTACGACGCGGACGCCGTGGACACCGATCTGGCACTGCGCCGCACGTTCCTCGAGCAGGAGGTCGTCCGGGCCGGGGCGCACCTCGCCGTCGAGGCCAAGGAGTGGTTCCTCGCGCAGGCCGTCCGGATCGGGCTGGCGGACGGGCCGCTCGGCGAGGGGGAGCGGCTCGCCCTGCACGGCATCGCCGACCTGCTCGGCATGTCCCGCGCCTACGCGCTCGGCGTCATCGTGACGACGGAGGGGGCGGCGCGCTGACATGGACGCCGCCGCCGGTACCGCATCCGCGGGCAGGGCGCTGGTCCGGCCGCCGGGCCCGCGTCTCGTCGAGGGCCTCGTCACCCATGCCGCCCGCCGCCCGGTGGACGTGGAGCTCGCCGAGCGCCAGCACGCGGCGTACGTCGCGGCGCTGCGCGCGGCGGGATGGAGCGTCCGCGCCGTCGCACCCGCCGACGACCTGCCCGACGCCGTGTTCGTCGAGGACGCCCTGGTCGTGTGCGGCGACGTGGCCGTCGTCTGCCGGTCCGGGGCGCCGAGCCGCCGCGGCGAGGCCGCCGGCGCGGAACGGGCCGCGCGCGAGCTCGGCCTGCGCGTCGCGCGGATCGAGGAGCCGGGGACGCTGGACGGCGGGGACGTCCTGGCCGTCGGCGGCACCGTCTACGTGGGACGCGGCGACCGGACGAACGAAGAGGGCATCTGCCAGCTGGCGCGCCTGCTGGGCGGCCGGAGGGTCGTCCCGGTGGACGTCCGCGGCTGCCTGCACCTGAAGTCGGCGATGACCGCGCTGCCGGACGGCGGCCTCATCGGCGTTCCGGAGATGGTGGACACCGCGGTGCTGCCGTGCCTGCGGGTCGCGCCTGAGCCGGAGGGCGCCCACGTGGTGGTGCTCGGGCCCGACCACGTCCTCATGGCGGCGTCCGCCCCGCGCACGGCCGCCCGGCTGGCGGCCGACGGGCTGCGCGTCACGAGCGTCGACATCAGCGAGTTCGAGGCGCTCGACGGCTGCGTGACCTGCCTCTCCGTGCTCGTCCCCGGACCGTGGCGGGACCGCGGGCCGGGCAGGACGTCTCAGCATCCGGACATCGGTTTCCGTAACGCGGATGGCATCTGTTAACTTGGCGGACGTGTTGCGTGAGCTGCTCCTCCTTAGCGGCCGCAGCGGGGCCCCGTAACCAGGCCGGCTCCCTCGCTGCGGGGCTTCGCCGTGGACGTCGGCCGTGAGGTTCGAGCAGAGAGAACTCAACGGATGTATCCGCAACAGCAGACTTCCGGCATGCCCTTCCAGCGCTACAAGCCGTTCGCGCCCGTCAGGCTGCCCGACCGGACCTGGCCGGACCAGGTGATCACCGAGGCTCCCCGGTGGTGCGCGGTCGACCTGCGCGACGGCAACCAGGCGCTGATCGACCCGATGGACTCCCACCGCAAGCTCAAGATGTTCGAGCTGCTGGTGCGGATGGGCTACAAGGAGATCGAGGTCGGGTTCCCGGCGGCCAGCCAGACCGACTTCGACTTCGTCCGGCAGATCATCGAGGAGGACCGGATCCCCGATGACGTCGTCGTCCAGGTGCTGACGCAGGCCCGCCCCGAACTGATCGAGCGGACCTTCGAGGCGGTACGCGGCGCCAGGCGGGCCATCGTCCACCTCTACAACTCGACCAGCACGCTCCAGCGTCGCGTGGTGTTCGGGCAGGACAGGGACGGCATCACCGCGATCGCGGTGGAGGGCGCGAAGCTGTGCGCCAAGCTCGCCGAGGACATGGGCGACACCGAGATCTACTTCCAGTACTCGCCCGAGTCGTTCACCGGCACGGAGCTGGAGTACGCCGTGGAGGTCTGCAACGCCGTCAACGACGTGTGGCGGCCGACGCCTGACCGGAAGGTCATCGTGAACCTGCCGGCGACGGTGGAGATGGCCACCCCGAACGTCTACGCCGACCAGATCGAGTGGATGAGCCGGAACCTGGCCTACCGCGACTCCGTCATCCTGTCGCTGCACCCCCACAACGACCGCGGGACGGCCGTCGCCGCCGCCGAGCTCGGCTACATGGCGGGCGCCGACCGCATCGAGGGCTGCCTGTTCGGCAACGGCGAGCGCACCGGCAACGTGTGCCTGGTCACCCTCGGCCTGAACCTGTTCACCCAGGGCGTCGACCCGCAGATCGACTTCTCCGGCATCGACGAGATCCGCCGCACGGTCGAGTACTGCAACCAGCTGCCCGTGCACGAGCGGCACCCCTACGGCGGCGACCTGGTCTACACCGCGTTCTCCGGCTCCCACCAGGACGCCATCAACAAGGGCTTCGACCACCTGCGCCGCGACGCCGAGGCCGCGGGCGTGCCGGTGGAGCAGTACGGGTGGGAGGTCCCGTACCTGCCGATCGACCCGCACGACGTCGGCCGGACGTACGAGGCCGTGATCCGGGTGAACAGCCAGTCCGGCAAGGGCGGCGTCGCCTACATCATGAAGACCGAGCACGCGCTGGAGCTGCCGCGCCGGCTCCAGATCGAGTTCTCCCGGGTCGTGCAGGAGCACACCGACAGCGAGGGCGGCGAGGTCACGGCCGAGCGCATGTGGGAGATCTTCGAGGCGGAGTTCCTCGCCAACGGCCCGCGCGCCGGGCTGCTGGCGCACCGCACGACGTCCCGGGTGGACGAGAAGGACGCGCTCAGCTGCGACGTCCGCGTGGACGGCGAGATCCGCGAGATCGAGGGCGTCGGCAACGGCCCCGTCTCGGCGTTCGAGGACGCGCTCACCGCGGTCGGGATCAACGTCCGGGTGCTGGACTACGCCGAGCACGCGATGAGCGCGGGCGGCGACGCGCGCGCCGCCGCCTACGTCGAGTGCGACGTGCGGTTCGGCGACGGCGAGGGCACGACGGTGTGGGGCGTCGGCATCGACGGCAACATCGTCACCGCGTCCCTCAAGGCGATGCTGTCGGCCGTCAACCGGGTGGCGCGGGCGCAGGGGAGCTGAGCGGCCGGCTGTCTCGGGTTCAGGTGCTTCCGGCCTCCTGAACCCGAGACGAAACGGTCAGATGCGACCGAGGACGTGGTGGACCAGTTCGCGAAGGGGCCCGTGGAGCTGGGCCTCACCCACGGTGGTCCGGTCGCCGTCGATGTCGATTTCGTACAGGAACTGGTCAGGAATTCGGCCCGGTGGCGGCACGCTCTTCAGATCGACGCGGCCGACGAGCCTGGACAGCATGGGATCGCTGGCGCTGTCGGACTCGGCGCGCCGCTCGATCCCCGCAAACCCGCCGCTGCGGACGACTGTCACTCTCACTGCGTCTCGTTCGCCTCCAAGGAGACGCCTACCCCCGTCCAGGCCCGATTCACTGCCTCGGTCTCGGCGGTCCCGGCCCCGTACAGCGCGGTGGCGGCCCGGACCGTCGCGGCGGCGAAGCCGGCGAAGTCGACGTCGGCGGCGAGGGAGCCGCCCGTGAGCGTGTCGTACCAGATGCGTCCGGCCTTCTCCCAGGCGTTGCCGCCGATGGCGGTGGCGGCCAGGTAGAAGGCGTGGTTGGGGATCCCCGAGTTGATGTGGACGCCGCCGTTGTCGCGGTAGGTCTCGACGTAGTGGTCCATGTGGCCGGGCTGCGGGTCCTTGCCGAGCTGCGGGTCGTCATAGGCGGTGCCGGGCGCCTTCATGGAGCGGAGCGCGACGCCGCTGACGCCCGGCGCGAGCAGCCCCTGCCCGATGAGCCAGTCGGCCCGGTCGGCGCTGTGGCCGAGATGCCACTGCTTGACGAGCGAGCCGAACACGTCGGACACCGACTCGTTGAGCGCGCCGGACTGGCCGTAGTACTCCAGGTTCGCCGTGTACTGGGTGACGCCGTGGACGAGCTCGTGCCCGGTGACGTCGAGGGGCGCGGTGAAGTCGGTGAACAGGACGCCGTCGCCGTCGCCGTACACCATCTGCTCGCCGTTCCAGAAGGCGTTGTCGTACCCGTCGCCGTAGTGGACGGTCGAGACCATCGGAAGGCCCGCGCCGTCGATCGAGTCGCGCCGGTACACGGCCTCGAAGAAGTCGAAGGTCGCTCCCAGCCAGTCGTAGGCCCGGTCGGCGGTCGGGTCGCCGGTGGCCGGGGCTCCCTCGGCCCGCACCTTGCGGCCGGGCAGGTCCTCGCGGTGCTCGGCGTCGTTGATCGTCCGGTCGGGGACGAAGTCCTCGGACGGGGAGGGGGCCCCGGCCGCGGCCGTCCGCCGCTCGGTGAACTGGGCGGAGGTGAGCGCCAGCGTACGGCGGGCCCGGCCGCGTATGGCCGGGTCATCGGCATCGCGGGCGATCCGTTCCAGCATGTGCGGTGGCACGATGTGGCATCTCATGCCACAACGCTGCCAGGTGCCCGTGCTTCCGGCCATGACTTTCGGGGGACCGCTACGGCCGAATCCGGTCACGTTGCGTGTTCGGCTTGCCGCGCAGCGGCGTCGCTGTGCGACTTGTGAAGATCCTGGGGAGATGCCCCCGGCGCACCGAGGCATCGGGCGGCGTGCGTCAGAATGAACGGGTGACCCTGTACCGCGACGAAGGCATCGTCCTGCGCACCCAGAAGCTGGGCGAGGCCGATCGCATCGTCACGGTGCTGACCCGGCGGACCGGCCGGATCCGCGCCGCGGCGAAGGGGGTCCGCAAGACCAGATCCCGGTTCGGCGCGCGGCTGGAGCCGTTCACGCACGTGGACCTGCAGCTGTACGAGCGGCGCTCCCTCGACCTGATCACGCAGGCCGAGACCCTGCGCCCGTACGGGGAGGCGCTGGTCACCGACTACCCCCGCTACACGGCGGGGACGGCGATGCTGGAGACCGCGGAGAAGCTCACCAGCGAGGAGGGCGAGCCCGCGCTGCGGCAGTTCCTGCTGCTGGTCGGCGGGCTGCGCACGCTCGCCGAGCGCGCCCACGACCCCCGGCTCGTCCTGGACGCCTACCTGCTGCGCTCCCTGTCGGTCGCGGGCTGGGCGCCCGCGCTCGACGAGTGCTGCCGGTGCGGCAACCGCGGCGGGCTGCGCGGGTTCGCCATCGCGGCGGGCGGCGCGGTGTGCGCCGGCTGCCGCCAGCCGGGCGCCGCGACCCCGGCGCCGCCGACGTTCGCGCTGATGCTGGCGCTGCTGCGCGGCGACTGGGAGTACGCCGACGGCAGCGAGCAGCGCCACCGGATGGAGACCAGCGGCCTGGTCGCCGCCTACCTGCAGTGGCATCTGGAGCACGGGATCCGTTCCCTGCGCCATGTGGAGCGCGAGACGCGCGACGACGACACCGATAGGGAGAGAGTTTGAGCAGGGCCGTATCGCCGCCGGAACCGCACCGGGACGGCGCCACCCCGCCCCCGATCCCCGCCGACCTGGTGCCGCGGCACATCGCCATCGTCATGGACGGCAACGGCCGCTGGGCCAAGGAGCGCGGCCTGCCGCGCACCGAGGGGCACAAGCGCGGCGAGGACTCGCTCTTCGACGTGATCATGGGCGCGATCGAGCTCGGCGTCCCCTACCTGTCGGCGTACGCGTTCTCCACCGAGAACTGGAAGCGCTCGCCCGACGAGGTGCGCTTCCTCATGGGCTTCAACCGGGACGTGATCCGCCGCCGCCGCGACCAGCTCCACTCGATGGGCGTGCGGGTGCGCTGGGCGGGCCGCCGGCCCCGGCTGTGGCGCAGCGTCATCAAGGAGCTGGAGACGGCCGAGGAGATGACGCGCGACAACGACGTCCTCACCCTGCAGTTCTGCGTGAACTACGGGGGCCGCGCCGAGATCGCCGACGCGGCCGCGGCGATCGCCCGGGACGTCCGCGACGGGCGCCTCGACCCCGGCAAGATCAACGAGAAGGTCTTCGCCCGCTACCTGGACGAACCCGGCATCCCCGATGTCGACCTGTTCCTGCGCTCCTCCGGGGAGCAGCGCACGTCCAACTTCCTGCTCTGGCAGTCCGCCTACGCCGAGATGGTGTTCCTCGACACCCTCTGGCCGGACTTCGACCGCCGCCACCTCTGGCACGCCTGCGAGCTCTACGCCTCCCGAGACCGCCGCTACGGCGGAGCTGTGCCTAATGCAGTAGGTGCGGTTCAGAGGCCCGGGGGCCTCTGAACCGCACCCACTGCGTGCGATCGCTGCATCGCTCCGGCTCGCCTTGCGGCTCGCTGCGCGATCAGATTCTCGCTCCGCTCGAATCTGCCTTCGGACGCGATCGCGACTGTTCAGGTTGTCGCGTGGCTGGGGAAGCGGCTGGGCTTGGTGGGCCCGTTCCTTCCCCGCTGGGCTTGGTGCGTCCGCTGGGTCGCTCCTGCGGTCTGGCGGACTTCCGGGCCCGGGGGTCAGACCAGGGCGGCGTCCAGGGTGATCTTGGTTCCTGCCAGAGCCTTGCTGACGGGGCAGCCTTCCTTGGCGGTCTGGGCGGCCTTCTCGAAGTCGGACGCGGACAGGCCGGGGACGCTGGCCCGGACGGTCAGGTGGATGCCGGTGATGCCCTCGCCCGGCTGGAAGGTGACCTCGGCCTTGGTGTCGACCTTCTCCGGCGGGGTGCCGGCGCCGGCGAGGCCGTGCGAGAGCGCCATCGAGTAGCAGGTGGAGTGCGCGGCGGCGATGAGCTCCTCGGGGCTCGTCCGGCCGCCGGGCTCCTCCGACCGCGACGCCCAGGTCACGTCGTAGGTGCCGAGCTTGGAGGAGTCCAGCGAGACGGTCCCCTGGCCGTCCAGGAGAGAGCCTTCCCAATGCGCGTTCGCGGTGCGTGTCGTAGCCATGCCCCCGATTCTTCACCATGGCGCGGCGGGTGGATCACCCGAACCGCGGGAACGCCCCGCGCCGGAGGACCGGTGCGGGGCGTTCCGCCGGGATCGGGACTAGTTGACGTTCACCGCGGACCAGGCCGCCGCGACGGTGTTGTACTGGGTGCTGCCCGCGCCGTAGAGGTCCCTGGCCGCGTTCAGGGTCGCGGTGCGCGCTCCCGCGTAGTTGGTCGAGGACGTCATGTACGTGGTGAGCGCCCGGTACCAGATCTTCGTGGCGGCGTCCCGGCCGATGCCGGTGATCGTGGAGCCGTTGGACGTGGGGCTGTTGTAGGAGACGCCGTTGATCGTCTTCGCGCCGCTGCCCTCGGACAGCAGGTAGTAGAAGTGGTTGGCGACACCCGAGGAGTAGTGCACGTCGAGGTTCTTGGTGCTGGTCGACCAGGAGTCGGCGGAGCTGCCGTCCTTGCTGGGCTTGTCCATGAAGCGCAGCGCGGGCTTGCCGAAGCCGGGCAGGACGACCTCCTCGCCCACGAGGTAGTCGCCGAGGTCGTTGGAGTTGTTCGCGTAGAACTCCACGGCGGCGGCCATGATGTCGGACGTCGCCTCGTTCAGCCCGCCGGACTCCCCGCTGTAGGTGAGGTTCGCGGTGGAGCTGGTGACGCCGTGGCTCATCTCGTGCGCGGCCACGTCCAGGGACGTGAGCGGGCCGAGCTGGCTGCCGTCGCCGTCGCCGTAGGTCATGCAGAAGCACGAGTCGTCCCAGAAGGCGTTGGCGTAGCCGCTGCCGTAGTGGACCCGGTTGTAGGACCCCTTGCCGTCGCCCGCGATGCCGGTGCGGCCGAAGACGTTCTTGTAGAAGTCCCAGGTCTCGTTGGTGCCGAACTGGGCGTCGACGGCGACGGTGGCGCGGTCGGACGTCGTGCCGCTGCCCCAGTGGTTGTCGGCGTCGGTGAACAGGGTGGCGGGGGCGCGGTGGAAGCACCAGCTGAGGAAGCAGAGGTCGGTGTCGTTCTGGGCGTCACCGGTGTAGGTGTTGCCGCGCGTCGGGTCCTTCAGCTGGTAGACGCCGCCGGACGGCGTCGTCTGGAGCGGGACGGTCCCGGTGTAGAGGGACTTGCCGTCGCCCGCCTCGGTCTTGATCGTCTCTTCGTTCAGCAGCACCTTGCCGGTGGCGGCGTCGACGGAGGTGAGCACGCGGCTGGGCGTCCCGTCGGCCTTCTTCCCGACCGTCTGGACGCGCCAGGCGAGGCGCGGCGCGTGGTCGGCGGTGCGGGACTCCACGACGAGCGCGGGGGAGCCGTCGGCCTTGCGGTTCTTGGTGACGGCGCGCTTCTGGGCGGTCTTGGCGGAGACCTCCGGGCTGGAGTCCGACGGCGCCTTGGTGAGGGTGAGGCTGGTGCCGCGCCACGTCCCGGCCGCCGTCTCGTGGACGATGATGTCGCCGCCCAGGACGGGCAGGCCGTCGTAGGTGCGGGTCATGCGGGTGTGCGAGGTGCCGTCGCGGTCGATGCCGACCCCGACCACCTGGAACGCCTGCCCGTCGCCGCCGCGCACCTCGGCGGCGCGGCCGGTGAGCGCCCGGAGCGCGTGCTCGGCGGCGGCGCGCGGACTCGGTGGTGACGCCGGCTGCCGCGCGGAGGCGGGGAGCGCGGTGGCGGCCGACGCGAGCAACGTCGCCGAGGCCAGGAGCGAGATCCTTCGGCTGGTGAACGCCCGTCTTGTCATGAACGCCCTCTCGTGCGGGCGCCACGCTCCCCCGAGGACCCTCCGTCGGGCCCGCCGTGGCGACGGGACATTTATGACATAGGGCTACTGGGAAGTAGATATAACAATTTGCCAAGAAACGCCTACAGAGCGTGTGAATTACCGGCCTTGTCCGATTTCAAGCAGCGGCGGACCTGCGGGCCCGGGGGTTGCGGGGACTTCAGGACGGCTTCGCGGCGCAGTTCGCGCACGTCCCGAAGACCTCGACGGTGTGGGTGATGTCGACGAAGCCGTGCTCGGCGGCGATCGTGTCGGCCCAGCGCTCCACGGCCGGGCCCTCGACCTCGACCGTCCGGCCGCAGTCGCGGCAGACCAGGTGGTGGTGGTGCTGCTCGGTGCGGCAGGCGCGGTAGACGGCCTCGCCCTCGTCGGTGCGCAGCACGTCGACCTCGCCCGCGTCGCTGAGCGCCTGCAGCGCCCGGTAGACGGTGGTGAGGCCGATCTTGGAACCGTCGGCGCGCAGATCGGCGTAGATGTCCTGGGCGCTGCGGAAACCCTCGCAGCCGGCCAGCACCTGCCGTACCGCGTCCCGGCGGGCCGTCGTCATCCCCTCAACACCTCCGCCTCGGCATCCACGCGTGGCGGGGCGCCGGGCCCGGCGCCCCCCGCGGTGACGGCGTCGGCCGCGGCACGAGAGCGCCTGCGGCGCACCACCGAGCCCCCGGCGACCGCGGCCACGAACACCGCGAGCGCCAGCAACACGATCGAGGGGCCCGGGGGAAGATCGTACTGGAAGGAACCCGCCAGCCCCGCCACGGCCGACAGTACACCGATCCCCATCGCCGACAGCATGGTGCTCCAGAATCCCCGCGTGAGCTGCTGCGCCGCCGCCACCGGGACGACCATCAGCGCGCTGACGAGCAGCAGCCCGATCGCGCGCATCGAGATCACCACCGTGACCGCGGCGGTCGCGGCGATGAGCACGCTGAGGAACCGGACGGGCAGCCCGGCCGCCCGCGCGACCTCCTCGTCCTGGCAGAGCAGGAACAGCTCGCGCCCGAACACCGCGACGATCGCCAGCACGACCGCGGCGAGCCCCGCGACGACGTAGAGGTCGGTCACCGTCACGCTGCTGATCGAGCCGAACAGGTACGACTGCAGGCCCGCCGAGCCGCCGCCGTCGACGCTCGTCAGGATGACGCCGCCCGCCAGCCCGCCGTAGAACAGCAGGGCGAGCACGGCGTCCGCGCCGCTGCGGCTGCGCGCCCGCAGGACCTCGATCGCGACGGCGCCGAGCACCGACACCACCAGCGCCCCGAGGACGGGGGAGGTGCTGGTGAGCAGTCCCAGCCCGATGCCGGTGAGCGCGATGTGGCCGATGCCGTCGCCGAGCAGGGACAGCCGGCGCTGGACCACGAACGTCCCCACGGCGGGGGCGGTCAGCCCGATGAGCACCGCCATGGCCAGGGCGACGCGCATGAAGTCGTACTGCAGCATCTCGCTCACGCGGGCCTTTCGAGGGTCTGCCGGGCGGTCTCGCGGACGACGCGGCCGTGCCCGAGCTCGACCGTGCGGGTGACGAGCGGCTCCATCGGCCCGAGTTCGTGCGCGACGAGGACGACCGTTCGCCCGGCGCGTGCCAGTTCGTCCAGCGCCGACGCGAGCGCCGCCTGGCTGCCCGCGTCCACGCCGGCGGTCGGCTCGTCCATCACGAAGGCGTCGGGTTCGCCGGCGAGGGCGCGGGCGATCAGCACCCGCTGCTGCTGGCCGCCCGACAGCAGGTGCGCCGAGTCGCGGGCCCGCCCGGCGAGCCCGACCGTCTCCAGGGCGCGGTCGACGGCGGCCCGGTCGGCCGCCCGGTCGGCGAGCGGCGCGGGCCGCCAGCGCGACCGCCGGGCCACCCGGCCGGACGCCACGATCTCGCGGACCGTCGCCGGCACGCCGCCGCCCATCGGCAGCCGCTGCGGCACGTACCCGACGCGCCTCCAGTCGCGGAACCGCGCGGGCGGCTCGCCGAAGATCTCCGTCCGGCCGGCGGCCAGCGGGACGAGCCCGAGCAGCGCCTTGACGAGCGTGGACTTGCCCGCCCCGTTCGGACCGAGGACGGCGAGCACGTCGCCGGCCTCCACCCGCAGGTCGACGTCGGCGAGCACCGCGCGGCCGTCCCGCCGGACGAGGCCGCCGGTCATCGCGAACGGCGCGGCGGTGGTCTCGTTCATGTGCACTCCAGCGCGGGCCGCAGGGTCCGCAGGTTCTCTCGCATGATCGTCATATAGTCGCCGGACGCCCCCTCCGGCGCGCCCTCGGCCGGGTCGAGGACGGCCGTCCGCACGCCCGCCTCCCGCGCCAGGCTCGCGGCCACCCGCGGACTGGCCAGGGTCTCGGTGAAGACCGTCGTCGCGCCGGTGGAGGACACGAGCCGCGCCAGCCCCGCCAGCCGCTTCGGAGACGGCTCGCCGGACGCGTCCACGCCCGCGACCGGGATCTGCCGGAGCCGGTAGCGGTCCGCGAGGTAGCCGAACGCCGCGTGCGCGGTGACGATCTCCCGGCGCGCGCAGGACCGCAGACCGTCCTGGAACTCCCGGTCCAGGCCGGTCAGCGCCTGCGCGGTGGCCCGGGCGCGCTCCCGGTAGCCGGTCGCGTGCGCGGGGTCGGCGGCGGCCAGCCGCTCGCCCAGCGCGGTGGCCACGGTCGCCATCCGGCTCGGGTCGAGCCAGATGTGCGGGTCGTAGGACGCCTCGCGGTGCCGTACGCCGTCGTGGGCCTCCTCGTCGTCGGTCTCGCCGGGCGGGGAGAGCCTCGGCACGAGGCTCGCGGCGTCGAGCGACCTGCCCTTCGCGTGCTTGCGGACCGCGTCGTCGACGGCGGGCTGGACGCCCTTGACGTAGACGGCGTAGTCGGCGTCCTGGACGTTCGCGACCTGCCGCGCCGTCAGCTCCAGGTCGTGCGGCTCGGTCCCGGGCCTGGTGAGCGTCCGGACGGACACGTCGCCGCCGCCGACCTTCCCGGCGAGCCAGGCCATCGGGTAGAAGGACGCGACCACCGCGGTCCTGCCGGGCGGGACGTCGGCGCCGGCGTCGGCGCAGGCCGTCAGGCCCGCCGCGAACCCGGCCAGGGCGAGCGCCGCGGCCGGCGCGGTTCGCAGGGCTGCGCGGAGAGGGGGCACGGTGCGATTATGGACGAAGATGAAAACGGTTGTCAAAACCGACCGATGCCGCGTCCCAGGGCGAACCCCACCAGGACGGCCAGCGCGGCGAGGCGCAGGATCCTTCCCGAGCCGTCCAGCGCGGGCCAGTTCAGGTAGGCGAACCAGCCGAGCGCGGCGGCGAGCACCAGCAGCCCGGCCGCGGCCACCCAGCCGGTTCCGGCCATGCCGATCACCAGCAGCACGAACACGGCGGCGAGCAGGACCCACCGCGGCAGCCGGTGCAGGAACACCACCGGCGCCGCGCTGCGCCGCTCGACGGCCGCCCGCAGCCCGGTCGGCCGCTCACCTCTCGTCTCCACAGGCCCAACGTACTGCCAGGATGGACGGATGATCGCGATAACCCGGTACCGGGTGCCGGACGAGGAGTCCGGCGGCTTCGCCGAGAGCATGACCGCGGTGCTGGAGGCCCTGGCCGCGAGCACCGGTTTCCTTTCCGGCCGCCTCGCCCGGACCGTCGACGACCCCGGGCTGTGGGCCCTCGTCACCGAGTGGGAGGGCGCCGGACACTACCGCCGCGCGCTCGGCGCCTACGAGGTGCGGCTCCGGTTCATGCCGCTCGCCGCCCTCGCCGTGGACGAACCGGGCGCCTACGAGGTGGTCTCCTCCGCCTGAGCGGCCGCCCGGTCCGTCCCGCGCGGGCCTGGTCAGAATGCGGGCAATCGGCGGTCAAGAAGCGACCCCTCCCGGTTTCGCCGCCTCCGCCGAGGTCATCCCGCACATGATCATGCCGGGCCCGCGGGGGGAGAATGTGATGCGCCATGCCGTCCTGTTCAGTGTGCCGTCCGGGGCGGCGGCGGCCGTCGCCGTCGTCCTCACCGTCACCGGGACGGCCCCCGCGCGGCCCGCGCCCCCTCGGGCGGCCTCGCTCGCCCTGAGGGGGGCGGCCGGGAGCGGGGAGAGCCCGCACGGCCGCGTGGTCGAGTACCGGGGGCTGCGCGTCCCCGTCCCGGCCGGCTGGGAGGTGCACCGGCTCGACCGGGATCCGTCCCGGTGCGTCCGCTACGACCGGCACGCGGTCTACCTGGGCCGCCCCGGCCCGCAGCCCGACTGCCCGGCGCGCGCCGTCGGCCGCACCGAGGCCGTCCACCTCCAGCCCGCGGGGGACGGGCGGACCGCGCGGACCGTCGTGCACGCCGACAAGCTCGCCTCGCTGACCGTGCGGCGGACCGCCGACCACGAGACGCGGCTCACCCTGCCCGAGGCCGGCGTCACGATCACCGGCGTGTACGGCGGGAGCCCGGAGGCGCTCCAGCGGATCCTGCGGGGCACCCGGCTGTCGGGCCGGTGGACCGCCGCGCCGTCCAAGCCGGACGTCCGCCGGACGGCGACCGCCGTGCCCACGGCGCCGGCCGAGGGGACGGCGCCCAGCGGAGGCCCCGTGCCCAGCGGAGGCCCGGTGCCGACCGGAAGCCCGGTGCCGACCGGAGGTCCGGTGCCCGCCGAGAGCCCGGCCTCCGGCCAGGGGACCGCACTGGAGCGCTCGTGGGTGCGCGGCAAGGGGTTCGACACCTGCACCGCCCCGTCCCTGGCGACCATGAGGGCCTGGCGGCCCTCGTTCAAGGTCACCAACATCTACATCGGCGGAGCGGCGCGCGGATGCGCCCAGCCGAACCTCACCGCCTCGTGGGTGCGGCAGGTGCGCGCCATGGGCTACCGCCTCACCGCCACCTACGTGGGCCTCCAGGCCCCGTGCGGCAGCCGCCCGCAGCGCTTCACCGCCAGGAGCGCCTCCTGGCAGGGCGCCCAGGCGGCCGCGGACGCCGCCCGCAGGGCCCGGGCGCTCGGCATTCCGGCCGGCAAGCCGCTCTACTACGACATGGAGGCCTACGACCACAAGAAGAGCGCCTGCCGGGCCGCCGTCCTCCGCTTCGTCGACAACTGGGTCGACCGGCTGAAGACCGAGGGCTACCAGCCGTGCCTCTACAGCAGCTCCAAGTCCGGCATCCGCGACGTGGGCCGGTCCTCGATCAGCAAGCCGTCCTGCGTCTGGTTCGCCAACTGGGACCGCCGGGCGGACGTGTACGGAGACCCGTTCCTGCCGGACGCCTGGTGGGCGCCGCACCGCCGCGTCAAGCAGTACCGCGGCGGCCACCGGGAGACGCACGGCGGGGTCACCCTGAACATCGACAGCGACGTCGCCGACGGGCGCGTTTACTAGTTCCTGCTCAGGGGCCCCCGTGCCCTAAGCTGGGGGCACTCTCCGGCGGCGGCGGCGCCCGCGCCGGAGCACATCACCGGGGATCACACTCGCCGCCGCCCGCCGTCGCCGCGGGACCGGGGCGCACTCACTGTTCCCGCCGACCGCCAGCCGGATGGAGAATCTTTCATGGCACGCCGTTCCGATGTGCTGGACACGATCGTCAACCTCGCCAAGCGGCGGGGCCTGGTCTACCCGTCGAGCGAGATCTACGGCGGGCTCCGCGCCTCCTGGGACTACGGCCCCCTCGGCGTCGAGCTGAAGAACAACGTCAAGCGCCAGTGGTGGAAGTCGATGGTGCAGGGCCGCGACGACGTCGTGGGCCTCGACTCGTGCGTCATCCTGGCGCGCGAGGTCTGGGAGGCCAGCGGCCACGTCCAGGCGTTCGTCGACCCGCTCACCGAGTGCCAGTCCTGCCACAAGCGCTTCCGGGCCGACCACCTGGAGGAGGCCTACGAGGAGAAGCACGGCCGGCCGCCCGCGAACGGCCTCGCCGACATCTCCTGCCCCAACTGCGGCGTGAAGGGCTCGTTCACCGAGCCGAAGATGTTCAACGGGCTGCTCAAGACCTACCTCGGCCCCGTCGAGGACGAGTCGGGCCTGGCCTACCTGCGTCCCGAGACCGCGCAGGGCATCTTCATCAACTACCTGAACGTCCAGCAGTCCGCGCGCCGCAAGGTGCCGTTCGGCATCGGCCAGATCGGCAAGTCGTTCCGCAACGAGATCACGCCCGGCAACTTCATCTTCCGGACCCGCGAGTTCGAGCAGATGGAGATGGAGTTCTTCGTCAAGCCCGGCAGTGACGAGGAATGGCACCAGTACTGGATCGACGAGCGCATGCAGTGGTACGTCGACCTCGGCATCCGCAAGGAGAACCTGCGGCTGTTCGAGCACCCGCAGGAGAAGCTGTCCCACTACTCCAAGCGCACCGTTGACGTGGAGTACCGGTTCGACTTCGTCGGCAGCGAGTGGGGCGAGCTGGAGGGCATCGCCAACCGCACCGACTACGACCTGACCACGCACTCCAAGGCGTCCGGCGCCGACCTGTCGTTCTTCGACCAGGAGTCCGGCGACCGGTTCACCCCGTTCGTGATCGAGCCCGCGGCGGGCGTCGACCGCTGCACGCTCACCTTCATGATGGACGCCTACGCCGAGGACGAGGCGCCCAACGCCAAGGGCAAGATGGAGAAGCGCGCCGTCATGCGGCTCGACCGGCGGCTCGCCCCGGTGAAGGTCGCGGTGCTGCCGCTGTCGCGCAACGCCGACCTGTCCCCGAAGGCCCGCGACCTCGCCGCGCAGCTGCGCCGCAACTGGAACGTCGACTTCGACGACGCGGGTGCCATCGGCCGCCGCTACCGGCGCCAGGACGAGATCGGCACCCCGTTCTGCGTCACCGTCGACTTCGACACCCTGGAGGACGACGCGGTGACCGTCCGGGAGCGCGACTCGATGAGCCAGGAGCGCATCGCGCTCAGCCAGGTCGAGTCGTTCCTCGCCGCGCAGCTCGTCGGCTGCTGACCCGGCTCCGGGCGACGCCCCGGTGACGACGAGACGGGCCGCCCCCGGCATGGGGGCGGCCCGTCCTTTCCCTGGGAGCGCGGCGGGGGACTGGCTCTCCTCGGGAGCTCCGTTCCGGCCTCCGGTCAGCTGGTGACGTAGAGGGCCTGGTTGTAGGTGCCGGATCCGGCGACCGACTCGCCGCGCAGCGCGTACGTGGCGGTCACGGTGGCCGTGGACGGGCAGAGGAAGTTGCTGCCCGACTGCTTGTTGACCGTGGCGTTCTTCACACCGACCTGCGCGTCGCTGCTGGTGGTGACCGGCCGCGAGCCGTTGTCGCCGTTGTAGCCGTTGGCGGTGAGGTTGCCGCCGTACACGCAGGTGATGCCGCCGAAGATGTCGACCACGGCCTTCACCTTGAAGTTCGCGATCGTGACGGTGGCGTCCCGGCCGCCGCTGTGCCCGGCGTCGAAGGTGACGTTGCCGCCCGTCCAGGGCAGGTTCTGCGCGGTGATCGTCGAGCTGGTGCTGCCGCTGCAGGGACCGCCGCCGGTGCCGGTGAAGGTGGCGGAGGCGACGTTCAGCGCGCTGCCGTCGGAGTTGATGGAGCCGTTCATCGTCGACTGGCTGCAGGAGCCGCTGCCGATCGAGCTGCTGACCGTCGCGGTGCCGAGCAGCGAGGCCTGCACTCTGCCGGAGTAGGCGGCGGCCGTGGCCGAGCCCTTGCGGATGGTCGTGCCCGCTGCGTACGCGGGGGCGACCCCCGCGGCGAGGACGGCCAGGGCGGCGGTCCCGACGATCGCGGTCTGTCTGATTCGTGCCACCGGAGACTCCTCTGTCCGGTTCGGGGTGGGCATACGCGAAAGTAATTCGCATAAATCGCGCGGGCAATGGCGGGCGGCGGACTGCGGGCTGGCCGGATCGGGACACCAGCCAGTGTCTGCTGGTAAGGCCGTGTGGCCGAGCACGGGCAACGTCTTTGTCACGCAACCCGTCCTTGACGGACCCGCTTTCACGGTTCTCGCCCTGGAGTCAGGGCGAGCGCCGCCGGAAGGAAAGTGGGCTAGGTTGGCGTGAACGGCGGGGCGAGCACCCCGCCGGCGGTCCGGGCGAGGAGGGTGGAGTGGGCGAAGCGCACCGTCCCGCCTTCCGGCGGCCCGTCGCGCGGCTGCTCGTCGTCGTGCTCGGCCTCCTCGGCTTCGTCGCCGGACCGGTCGGCGCGGGCCTGCCGGCCGGCGGCATGCAGGGCAGGGCGCCCGCCACCGGCACGGTGTCCGGAGTCCGGATCGGGGCCGCCCTCCAGGGGCCCGCCCGCACCCGCGTCACCCCCAAGTCGCGCACGGCCGGGCGCGCGCAGACCGCCATCGCCGCCACCGCTCTCCGCGCGGCGGCGGCAGCGCCGTACGTCCAGCCCGAGCACGCGACGCCCCCCGCCTCCGGCGACGAGACCCGGCCGCCGTCCGGGCGCCTCGTCCGGGCCGGCTCCGCGCACGTCACGCCCGACGTCGCGCCGCGGGGCGCCCCGCGCGGGCGCGCTCCGCCCGCCTCCACAGGGATCTGAGCTCTCTGTCCCCGGTGCCGCACGTCGACGTGCGGCACCGAAACCCCTGCGTGGAGGTTCCCCTTGACTCGCGCCAACGTGGTGCGGGCGGTACTGGCGTTCGCCGTGCTCGCCACATCGTTCTACTTCGCCTGGTCCAAACCCGCCCGCCTCGGCCTCGACCTCCGCGGCGGCACCCAGATCGTCCTGGAGACGCAGGACTCCCCGGCCGTGAAGGCCGACCGGGAGTCCACCGACCGCGCCCGCGAGGTGCTGCAACGGCGCGTCGACGCGCTCGGGGTCGCCGAGTCGTCCATCACCCGCTCCGGCGACCGGCGCCTGATCGTCGAACTGCCGGACGTCCAGGACCCGACCCGCGCCGCCGCCGCCATCGGCAAGACCGCGCAGCTCACGGCGCACCCGGTGCTGCCCGCCACCGGCACGCCCGCGGCGGGGCAGCAGCTGATCCCCGATGAGAGCGGTCAGCAGATCCTGATCGGCCCTGCGGCGCTCACCGGTGCCGGGATCGGGTCGGCGAGCGCCTCCTACGACCCGCAGAACCTCGGCGGCTGGGCCGTCGACGTCCGGTTCAAGGGCGGCGGGGGCGCCACCTGGGAGCGGCTGACCGCCAAGGCCGCCTGCGCGGCGGGGGACGAGCGCCGCGTCGCCATCGTGCTGGACGGCAAGGTGATCTCCTCTCCGCAGGTCACCGAGAGCGTCGCCTGCGGCGTCGGCATCACCGGCGGCTCCACCCAGATCACCGGGGACTTCAGCCCTTCCGAGGCCAAGGACCTCGCGGCCCTCATCCAGGGCGGCTCGCTGCCCGTCCCCGTGAAGATCATCGAGCAGCGGGTGGTCGGCCCGACGCTCGGCGACGAGGCGATCGACGCCAGCGCCCGCGCCGCCGTCATCGGCATCGTCCTCACCGGCCTGTTCATCGTGGCCGTCTACCGGCTGGCGGGCCTGCTCGCCACGGTCGCGCTCGCCGGGTACGCGCTCATCTCCTACGGGGCTCTCGTCGCGGTCGGCGCCACCCTGACGCTGCCGGGGCTCGCCGGGTTCGTCCTGGCCATCGGCATGGCGATCGACGCCAACGTGCTGGCCTTCGAGCGCGCGAGAGAGGAGCGCGCCGCCGCGCCGGGGCGCAGCGCGCGGACGGCGCTGGCCGTCGGGTTCACCAAGGCGTGGTCGGCGATAGCCGACTCCGCCGCCACCACCGTGCTGGCCGCGGGCCTGCTGTTCTTCCTGGCCTCCGGGCCGGTCAGGGGCTTCGGCGTCACGCTGACCATCGGCGTGCTGGGCTCCCTCGTCTCGGCGATGCTGCTGAGCCGGGTCCTCACCGACGCCGCCGCCGCGCGCATGCCCCGGCTCAGCAAGGGCAGGGCGGGCGGCATCGGCGGCGCCGGCCGCATCCGGCGGTGGCTGGAGGACAGCGGCCCCGACCTGATGAAGCGCAGCCGCCTATGGCTCGGCGTCTCCGCGCTCGCCGTCGTCCTCGCCGTCACGGGGATCTTCGCCCGCGGCCTGAACTACGGCGTGGAGTTCACCGGCGGCCGCCTGGTCGAGTACTCCACCTCCCGGCACGTCGACATCGACGCCGCCCGCGCCGCCGTCGCCGAGGCCGGATTCCCGCGCGCCGTCGTCCAGACCTCGGGGAAGGACGACATCTCGGTCCGGACGGCCGACCTCGGCAACGCGGAGGAGAAGCGCATCCGGGACGCCCTCGCGAAGGAGGGCGGCGGCGCCGCCAAGCAGCGCGACGAGCTGATCGGCCCCAGCCTGGGGGAGGAGCTGCGGACCAAGGCCCTCATCGCCCTCGGCGTGGCCCTGCTGGCCCAGCTCGCCTACCTGACGATCCGGTTCCGCTGGACGTTCGCGGCGGGCTCGGTGCTCGCCATGTTCCACGACATCGCGATCGTCACCGGGATCTTCGCCTGGCTGGGCAAGCCGATCGACGGCGTCTTCCTCGCCGCACTGCTCACGATCATCGGCTACTCGGTGAACGACTCGGTCGTCGTGTTCGACCGGGTCCGGGAGATGTGGGCGGCGAACCCCAGGGGGAGGTTCGCCGACATCGCCAACCGCGGCACGCTGCAGACGGTCCCGCGGACGATCAACACCGGCGTGGGCGCCCTGTTCATCCTGGCGGCGCTGGCCGTCCTCGGCGGCGACTCCCTGACCGACTTCGCCGTCGCGCTCCTGATCGGCATCGTCGTCGGCACGTACTCCAGCGTCTTCACGGCGACGCCGCTGGCCGTCGTCCTGGAGCGCCACGCCAAGACCCCGCCGCCCCAGAGCAAGCAGAAGTCCAGGCCGGTCCGCCGGACCCCGGGCAGCTCGGGCGCGGTCGTCTGACGCCCTCCGGGCCGCCGCCCTCCCCGGCGGCGGCCCGGAGGGGGACGTCACTTCTTCGGCACGAACGACCGCTTGAGCGGCCCGTTATTGCCGCCCGTGATCAGGCAGTACACGTCCCGATAGCCGAGTCTCCACTGCTGCTTGGTCGGCGTGGCGAACGTGGCGGAGACGCGGTCGGGCGGCGGATCGCCCTTCCAGATGTCCGCCGCCCGCCTCGCGCAGCCCTCCGAGGCCATCTTTTCGAGTTTCTTTATGCCCGGGTACTCCTTGCCCTGGAGCTTGTACGTCGCCAGCACCTGGAACTGATGCGGCAGATCGCAGTCCACGACCGGAGGGGTCATGCTCTCGTCCCACTTCTCCAGGCATTCGCCCTGCTCGAACATCGCCTCGTGCCGGGGAGTGATCACGGCGCGGCTGAGCGGTGCGGTGAGCGACTTGTCCTCGCCGACGTAGACGAGCGTGCACGTCACAGTCCGCTTCCCGCTCTCCCAGTCCTTGCGCTTGGGGAGCTCGGTCCGCGCGTCGAAATCGTCGTCCACGATCTTCTTGACGTTGTCCGGGGTGCGTTCCTCGCACAGCGCCGCCGCCTGGGCGGTGAGCCGTTGGACTCCGGGGAAGGGGCCGGCGGGGAGCGTCGCCTTGGCGACCACCTCACCGTTATGGGGGCTGGCGCAGGGGCTGGGATACACGTTCGGATCGGCCGGGTCATGGGTCTGCGCCGTGAAGCAGTCACCCACCTTCAGGGTCGACGACAGCACGTAGCCGTCCCGCTGACGCGGATCGGCCTCTGCTTCTCCGGCCGAGAACAGCGAGTCGCCGAACAGCGTCGCGATGATCGCCGCCGCCGCGAGCCAGGCTGCCGAGGCGCCGAGCCCGCCGAGCGCGAGGCCCCTGCCGCCGCCTCCCCGGCGGCGGATCTGCACCAGGGCGGCGACGGCGAAGGCGATCGCGAACAGGACCAGGCCCACGGCACCGGTGACCAGGGCGGCGATGGCTAAGCCGTTCGTCCGCGCCCGGCCGGGCCGCTCGCCTGCGGTGGGCGAGGGCTCCGGATCGTCCGCGGGCGAGGTCTCGTCCGGTGGGGCGGCCGGGGCTTCGGCGGCGGGTGCGCGCGTGTCGGGGAGCGCCCAGGCGGGAGGCGGTTCGGGGGCGGCCGGGTCGTCGTCAGGAGATGGTGGCGTGGTCACGGCGAAACGGTAGGCCGGACAATTCGGTAAAAACCGGTGTTCTGGGTGGTCGTCGCCGAGTCGTGATGAAGGAATCCCGTGGCCGGGGACCGGCCCGGCCACGGGTCCGGGGGGTCAGGCGAGGGGCGGCTGGTCCGAGGGATTCTCCGCCCTGATCACCTGCATGACGGCGTTGATCAGCGCCAGGTGGGTGAAGGCCTGCGGGAAGTTGCCGAGGTGGCGGCCGGTGTGCGGGTCGATCTCCTCGGCGTACAGCTGCAGGGGGCTCGCGTAGGACAGCAGCTTCTCGCACAGGGCGCGGGCCCGCTCCAGCTCGCCGACCATCACCAGGGTGCTGACCAGCCAGAAGGAGCAGATCGTGAAGGTGCCCTCGTCCGATTCGAACCCGTCGTCGGTCTCCGACGCGCGGTAGCGCAGGACGAGGTCGTCCTCCGACAGCTCGTCGGCGATGGCGAGGACGGTCTCCCGGACGCGCTTGTCGTCGGCGGGCAGGAAGCCGAGCAGCGGGATCAGCAGCGCCGAGGCGTCCAGGGCCGTCGCGCCGTAGTGGGCGGTGAAGACGCCGCGCTCGTCCAGCGCGTTGGCGAGCACGTCGGCGTGGATCTCGTCGGCCGCGGCCTGCCAGCGCAGCGCCCGCTCCTGGTCGCCGCGGATGCGGGCGAGCCGCGCCCCGCGGTCGGCCGCGACCCAGCAGAACACCTTGGAGGAGGTGAAGTGCTGCGGTTCGCCGCGCACCTCCCACATGCCGCAGTCGGGCGTCCGCCAGTTGGCGAGGGCGTCCTCGACCTGCTTGACGACGATCTTCCACAGCCGGTCGTCGAGCCGGTCCCGCTTGCGCACGAACAGGTAGATGGAGCCGATGATCGCGCCCCACACGTCGTGCTGCGCCTGCATGTACGCCTCGTTGCCGATGCGCACCGGGCGGGCGTTGTCGTAGCCGGTGAGGTGGTCGAGCGTGGACTCGGGCAGCTCCTCGCGCCCGTCCAGCCCGTACATGATCTGCAGCTTGCCCTCGGCGGCCTCGGCGACGTCGGTGATGAAGTAGAAGAAGTCGTTAGCCTCCCAGTCGTAGCCGAGCGTGTAGAACGCCCAGAGGGCCATCGTGGAGTCGCGGATCCAGGTGTAGCGGTAGTCCCAGTTCCGGTCGCCGCCCGGCGTCTCCGGCAGCGACGTCGTCGCCGCGGCCGCGACCGCGCCGGACGGGGCGAACGTCAGCCCCTTCAGCGTCAGCGCGCTGCGCTGCAGGTGGCTGCGCCACGGGTGGTCGGGGAACCGGCCCCGGTCAAGCCAGTGCTGCCAGTGGTGGACGGTCCAGACGAGCCGCTCCTGCGCCTCCTCCCACGAGGAGGGCGCCGCGTGCTCGCTCCAGGACAGCGCCACGAAACGGGACTCGCCCTGCTTCAGCAGCGTCCGGGACGTGGCGAGCGACCCCTCGAACCCGACGTTCATGTCGGTGGTGAGCCGCAGGCCGACGCCGTTGCCGCGCGCGGCGGCCTCGTGGTAGCCGGAGCCGGTGTGCTCCCAGCGCGCCGGCGTCTGCCCGTAGTCGAACACCGGCATGCAGTCGAGGCGGACCTGCACCTGCCCGTTCACGCAACGCACCATCCGCAGCAGGACGTGGTCGGCGTCGTAGTCGGTCGGCGCCCTGCGGTGCGTGTGGGACCGTTCCGTCTCGTGGTGCCACGGGCCCATGAGCAGCGCGTCCGTCACGACCAGCCAGCCGCCGTGCACCCACCAGGTGGTCTCCATCACCATGGTCCCCGGGATGTAGCGCTGCGCGGCGGGCACCTCCACGCCCGCGGGGCCGACCCGGAAGTATCCGGCGTCCCGGTCCAGGATGGAGCCGAACACGCTGGGCGAGTCCATCCTGGGCAGGCACATCCACTCGATGTTGCCGCTGGGCGCGACCAGGGCGGTCGTCTCGCAGTCGGACAGGAACCCGAAATCGGCGATGGGGGCGAACGGATCTCCCGCCCGGCCGCCGGCGACCTTCGGCCTCACAACGTCACCTCCTTGATTCATCATTCCCTCTCCCACGCGATGGGCGTGTCTTGGGTACGGGCCGCCCCCCGGGACGGGGCGCCCGGGCGGTGCGGTTGGAGCGGTGTGTCCCTGGTCTCCCTATTGGAATAGACCATTATCCGCGGTCTGAGCTGGGATAACTCCCCTCGGCGCACCGGGCGCCGAGCAAGTCTCGGGTTCGCGGGTACAGTCCCGGCAAACAGGGCAGCGGACCCGCCGCCGCCTGGGGTGACGCGACGCCGCGCGCCCCGCGGAGGCGGGCCCGGAACTGCCACTGGGTGGAACCGGAGCGAGAAGGAGCTCCCCGTGCGGAAGTTCGTGTACGACTTCACTGAGGGAAACAAGGACCTCAAGGACCTCCTGGGGGGCAAGGGCGCCAACCTGGCCGAGATGACCAATCTCGGCCTGCCCGTGCCGCCGGGGTTCACGATCACCGCGGAGGCCTGCCGGCACTACCTCGAGCACGGGAGCCTGCCCGACGGCCTGGCGGACGAGGTGAACCGGCACCTGGCCGACCTGGAGTCCGCGATGGGCAAGAAGCTCGGCCAGAGCGACGACCCTCTCCTGGTCAGCGTGCGGTCCGGCGCCAAGTTCAGCATGCCGGGCATGATGGAGACCGTCCTCAACGTCGGGTTGAACGACGAGTCCGTCCACGGCCTCGCCTCGCAGGCGGGCGACGAGCGGTTCGCGTGGGACTCCTACCGCCGGCTGATCCAGATGTTCGGCAAGACCGTCATGGACATCGACGGCGACCTGTTCGAGGACGCCGTCGAGGACGTCAAGCGGGCCAGGGGCAGCGACGACGACGGCGACCTGACCGCCGGGGACCTCAGGGAGCTCGTCGACCGGTTCAAGGTCATCGTACGGGAGAAGACGGGCCGCGAGTTCCCGACCGATCCGCGCGAGCAGATGGACCTGGCCATCGAGGCGGTGTTCAACTCCTGGAACGCGCCCCGCGCCATCCTCTACCGGCGGCAGGAGCGCATTCCCGTCGACCTCGGCACGGCCGTCAACATCTGCTCGATGGTCTTCGGCAACATGGGCCTGGACTCGGGGACGGGTGTCGCCTTCACCCGGGACCCCGCGTCCGGGCAGCAGGGCATCTACGGCGACTACCTCCAGAACGCCCAGGGCGAGGACGTCGTCGCGGGCATCCGCAACACCGTCCCGCTGAAGGAACTGGAGCGCATCGACAAGGCGTCCTACGACCGGCTGCTCGAGATCATGGAGACGCTGGAGAACCACTACCGCGACATGTGCGACATCGAGTTCACGATCGAGCGCGGGAAGCTGTGGATGCTGCAGACCCGGGTCGGCAAGCGGACCGCCGGCGCGGCGTTCCGGATCGCCTGCCAGCTGCTCGACCAGGGCCTCATCGACCTGGACGAGGCCGCCCGCCGCGTCACCGGCGACCAGCTCGCCCAGCTGATGTTCCCCCGCTTCACCGACCGGGTGGACGGGGTCAAGAAGATCACCAAGGGCATGAACGCCTCGCCCGGCGCGGCCGTCGGCAAGGCCGTGTTCACCTCCGAGCGCGCCGTGGAGCTGGCCGAGCGGGGCGAGGACGTGATCCTCGTCCGCCGCGAGACCAACCCCGACGACCTCGCCGGCATGGTCGCCGCCAAGGGCGTCCTGACCTCCCGCGGCGGCAAGACCTCGCACGCCGCGGTCGTCGCGCGCGGCATGGGCAAGACGTGCGTCTGCGGCGCCGAGGAGCTCGACGTCGACGTCAAGGGCGGCCAGTTCACCGCGCCCGGCGGCGTCACGGTCCGGGAGGGCGACGTCATCTCGATCGACGGGTCGTCCGGCGAGGTCTACCTCGGGGAGGTGGCGGTCGAGGACTCGCCCGTCGTCCGCTACTTCGAGGGGCAGCTGGCGGTCGAGGACGGCGACGACCTCGTCAAGGCCGTGGACCGGGTCATGCGGCACGCCGACGCGCGGGCCGCGCTGAAGGTCCGCGCGAACTCCGACAACCCGGAGGACTCCGCCCGGGCCCGCCGGTTCGGCGCCGCCGGCATCGGGCTGTGCCGCACCGAGCACATGTTCCTCGGCGACCGGCGGCAGCTCGTCGAGCAGCTCATCCTCGCCGAGGACGACGACGAGCGGCAGGCCGCGCTGGACGCCCTGGAGCCGCTCCAGAAGAGCGACTTCGAGGGCATCTTCGAGGCGATGGACGGACTGCCCGTCACCATCCGGCTCATCGACCCGCCGCTGCACGAGTTCCTCCCCGACATCACCGAGCTGTCGGTCAGGGTCGCGCTCGCGGGCGACGAAGCGGACGCCAAGGACCGGAGACTGCTCGAAGCAGTCAACCGACTGCACGAGCAGAACCCTATGCTGGGCCTGCGCGGCGTGCGGCTGGGTTTGGTGATTCCCGGTCTGTTCGCGATGCAGGTGCGCGCGATCGCCGAGGCCGCGGCGGCGCGCAGGCGGGCGGGCGGCGACCCGCGCCCGGAGATCATGATCCCGCTGGTCGGGGCGGTCCAGGAGCTGGAGGCCGTGCGCGACGAGGCGCGCGACATCCTCGCCGCAGTCAGGGAGTCGAGCGGGGTCGACGTCCCGGCGCTGATCGGCACGATGATCGAGCTGCCCCGGGCGGCGCTGACCGCCGGGCAGATCGCCGAGGCCGCCGAGTTCTTCTCCTTCGGCACCAACGACCTCACCCAGACGACCTGGGGCTTCTCCCGCGACGACGTGGAGGCGGCGTTCTTCTCGCGCTACCTGGAGCTCGGGATCTTCGGGGTGTCGCCGTTCGAGACCCTCGACCGCGAGGGGGTCGGCAGGCTCGTGCGCATCGCCGCGGAGGAGGGCCGCCGGGCGCGGCCCGGCCTCAAGCTCGGCATCTGCGGCGAGCACGGCGGCGACCCCGACTCGGTGCACTTCTGCCACGAGGTGGGCCTCGACTACGTGTCCTGCTCGCCGTTCCGCATCCCCGTGGCGCGGCTGGAGGCGGGCCGCGCGGCCATCGAGGCCGCCGACGCCTCCGGGGGCAGCGACAGCCGCTGACGTCCCGCCCGGCGGCCGGGGCCACCGCGCCCGGCCGCCGGGACCGATGTGGGACGGATGACACGCCGTCCTGGCGAACCTGGCGCGCATGCCGGAACATCTCACTAACGTGTCCGATGCGATGACGTTGGAAGCGGAGTTGCCGGAGTTCACGCCGGAAGACGATGAGACGGACGGTCCCGACGAGCGGGCGGACGGGCCGCGGCGGCGCCGTGGGCGCGGCCGGTGGCGCCGGTCGCCCTGGTTCGCGATCCCGGCCGGGATCCTTACCGGGCTGCTGGCGATCGCGGTGCTGACGCCGCTCGCCGTCGGCGCGCGGATCTGGCACCAGGCCCGCCAGGACGAGCGGCCCCGCTCGGACGCGATCATCGTGCTGGGCGCCGCGCAGTACAACGGGGTGCCGTCCCCGACGCTGAAATGGCGGCTCCAGCACGCCCTGGACCTGTACCGCCACGGGGTCGCGCCGGCCATCGTGACGGTGGGGGGCAAGGCCCCCGGCGACAACTACACCGAGGCGGGGGCCGGCCGGAACTGGCTGATCACCAAGGGCGGCGTGCCCGCCTCCCGGGTCTTCGAGGTGCCCGTCGGGCGCGACACGCTGGAGAGCATGAAGGCCGTCGGCAAGGAGTTCGACCGGCACCACTGGTCCTCGGGCGTGATCGTCACCGACCCGTGGCACGGGCTGCGGTCCAAGAAGATGGCCGAGGACAGCGGCATCAAGGCCGCCGCGTCGCCGACCCGCAGCGGCCCCAGCGTGCAGACCCGCGACACCCAGTTCCACTACATCGTCCGCGAGACCGGCGGGTACCTGTCGTACGTGCTGCTGGGCAAGAGCGTCCAGGTGCCGGACGAGACCATCAAGCGGATCCACATCGACCCGTCCGCGACGCCCTCGGCGTCCCCGCCCCCGTCCTCGCCATCGCCGGGCCGCTGAGGACCCTCGCGGCCCTCTACCCTGGATAGGGACATGACGATCAACGTGACCACGGGCTACCACGGCCGTGACAAGGAACGCTGGGCGCCCGAGCCCCCCAAGCGGCGCGACCGCACGGCGTTCGAACGCGACCGGGCCCGGGTGCTGCACAGCGCCGCCCTCCGCCGGCTGGCCGCCAAGACGCAGGTCGCCTCGCCCGGCGCCGACGCCGTGGCCGACACCGTGCAGAGCCTGCGCACCCGCCTCACCCACTCGCTGGAGTGCGCGCAGGTCGGCCGCGAACTGGGCAAGTCGCTCGGCTGCGACCCCGACCTGGTGGAGACGGCCTGCCTGTCGCACGACATCGGGCATCCGCCGTTCGGGCACAACGGCGAGTACGCGCTCGACATCGTCGCCCGCGACTGCGGCGGGTTCGAGGGCAACGCGCAGAGCCTGCGCGTCCTGACCAGGCTGGAGCCGAAGTCCTTCGCCGCCGACGGCCCGCCCCTGCACGGACGCAGCGTCGGCCTCAACCTGACCCGCGCCGCGCTGGACGCCGCGATGAAGTACCCGTGGTCGCAGGCCGAGGCCGTGAACGGCAAGTTCGGCGTCTACGACGACGACGCGGACGTGGCGCGCTGGGTGCGCGACGGCGCCGAGGCGGGCCGCGCCTGCTTCGAGGCCCAGGTCATGGACTGGAGCGACGACGTCGCCTACTCCGTCCACGACCTGGAGGACGCGCTGGTCGCCGGGCACGTCGACTTCAACCGCCTCGCCGACCCCGCCGAGCGCCGCCTCGTCGCCGCCACGGCGGCGAAGCTGTACTGCCCCGACGCCGGCCAGGCCGAGCTGGAGGAGCGCTTCGCCGCGCTGCTCGCCGAGCCCTGCTGGCCCGACCGCTACGACGGCACCCCGCGCAGCCACGCCGCCCTCAAGAACCTGACCAGCACCCTGATCGGGCGGTTCTGCCTGGCCGCCGAGACCGCCACGCGGGAGGCCTACGGCGACCGCCCGCTCACCCGCTACGCGGCGGAACTGATCGTGCCGCGGCGGCAGCGGCTGGAGAACGCCCTGCTCAAGGGCATCACGGCGCACTACGTGTGGATCAGCCACGAGGAGGTCAGGGCCCGCCAGCGGACGCTGATCACCGAACTCGCGGAGATGATGCTCGCGGGCGCGCCGGAGACCCTCGACCCGGGCTTCCGCGACGCGTTCACGGACGCCTCCGACGACGCCGCCCGGCTGCGCGCCGTGATCGACCAGATCGCCTCCCTGACGGACCTGTCGGCGATGGCCCGCCACCGCATGCTGGGCGGACGCGGGTACTGACCCAGGGGACGGCCCGGCGCGGGCGGGGGACACGCCTCGACGCGCCAGCCGACGGACCCTTGTCTCGTGGCAGGCGCCGCTGTAGGGATAGCTACAGGTCCACTACAGGAGGTCACCATGCCCGAGGAGACGTTCGTCATCGCCGGCGCCGGCCTGGCCGGGGCCAAGGCGGCCGAGACGCTCCGTGAGGAGGGCTTCGCGGGAAGGGTGCTGCTGGTCGGGGAGGAGATCGAGCGGCCGTACGAGCGGCCTCCGCTGTCCAAGGGGTTCCTGCTGGACAAGGAGCCCCGGGACAAGGCCCACGTCCACGAGGCGGACTGGTACGACAAGCACGATGTGGAACTGCGGGCCGGCACGTCCGTCGCGACCGTCGACCGGGGGGCGCACCAGGTCCGGCTGTCCACCGACGAGCCGGTCGCCTACGACAAGCTGCTGCTGGCGACGGGCGCGTCCCCACGCCGGCTGGACGTGCCGGGCTCCAAGCTCCAGGGCATCCACTACCTGCGGACGATGGCCGACTCGGCCGCGCTGAAGCAGGCGCTGGCGCCCGGCGGCCGCCGGGTCGTGGTGGCCGGGGCGGGCTGGATCGGGCTGGAGACGGCGGCCGCCGCCCGCGCGCACGGCAACGAGGTGACGGTGATCGAGCCGGAGCCGGTGCCGCTGCACGCCGCGATGGGGCCCGAGCTCGGCGGCATGTTCGCCGACCTGCACCGCGAGCACGGCGTGGTCCTGCGGATGGACGAGGGCGTGGCCGGTTTCTGGGGCGCCGGGCAGGTCTCGGCGGTGGTGACCTCCGGCGGCGCGGAGGTGCCCGCGGACGTCGTGATCGTCGGCATCGGGGTGCGGCCCAACAGCGGGCTCGCCGAGGCGGCCGGGCTGGAGGTGTCCGACGGGATCCTCGTCGACCAGTCGCTGCGCACGTCCGATCCCGACATCTACGCGGCCGGGGACGTCGCCAACGCCTACCACCCGCTGCTCGGCCGCCGGATCCGCGTGGAGCACTGGGCGAACGCGCTGAACGGAGGTCCCGCCGCGGCCCGCGCGATGCTCGGCCGGGACGTCGTCCACGACCAGCTCCCCTACTTCTTCAGCGACCAGTACGACCTCGGCATGGAGATGTCGGGCGTCGCGGCGCCGGGGGAGTACGACGAGGTCGTGTACCGCGGGGACGTCCCGGGACGGGAGTTCATCGCGTTCTGGCTGTCGGGCGGGCGGGTCGTCGCCGGCATGAACGTCAACGTGTGGGACGTCACCGGGGACGTCCAGGCACTGATCCGCTCCGGGCGCCCCGTGGACGCCGCCCGCCTCGCCGACCCGGGGGTGCCGCTCGCGGACCTGGCGTGAGGCGGCCGGGCCGGCCCGGCCGCGCCGGCGACGTACAGTCTGCCGGGTGGTTACCGAGAAGATCACGACGCTGTCCCGTGCGCGCGCCGCGGTGACGCTGGCGTTCGCCGCGCACGGCCTGCTCGGCGCCGCCTGGGTCGCCCGCATCCCCCAGATCAAGGAGCATCTCGGGCTGGGCGAGGGCGCGATGGGCGTGGCGCTGCTCGGCGCGCCCGTGGGCGTCGTCGCGGCGGTCCGGTTCGCGGGGCGGATCGTCGGCCGGTGGGGCAGCCGCGCGACGACGATCGCGGCGGGGGCCGCGGGCGCGCTGGCGCTGGTCCCGCTCGGCCTGGCCTGGAACCTCGGCGCGCTGATCCTCTCGCTGCTGCTGATGGGCGCCTCGCTCGGCCTCATGGACGTGGCGATGAACGCGCAGGGCGTCGCCGTGGAGCGCGGCTACGGCCGTCCCCTGATGTCCGGGCTGCACGGCTCCTACAGCATCGGGACGCTGCTGGCGGCGCTGGCCGGGTCGGCGGCCGCGCACGCGGGCGTCCCCGTCCCGCTGCATCTGGCGGTCGCGGCGGCGGCGCTGATCGCCTTGCTGGCCCTCGGCTGCCGCGGCCTGCTGGACCGCTCCGCCGACGAGCTCCCCGAACCGGACGGGGACGCCCCGGCCCCCGCCCGCTCCCCGCGCCGGCCGCTGATCATGCTCGGTGTCATCGGGCTGTGCTCGTTCGTCGGGGAGGGCGCCATGGCCGACTGGAGCGCGATCTACCTGAGGGAGAACCTCGGCACGGGCCCCGGCGTGGCCGGGCTCGGCTATGCCGGGTGCGCGGTGGCGATGACCGTGGGCCGGCTCACCGGCGACCAGGTCGTCGCGCGCTTCGGGCCCGTCCCGGTGCTGCGGGGCGGCTCGCTGGCCGCCGCCCTCGGACTCGGCCTCGGGCTCGCGGCGGGCGACCCCACGGCGGCGGTGGCCGGATTCACGCTGTTCGGCCTCGGCGTGGCGGTCGTGGCGCCCGTCACCTTCAGCGCGGCGGGCAACGTGCCCGGCGTGCCGGCCGCGGCCGGGATCTCCCGGGTGACCGGCGTCGGCTACCTCGGCCTGCTCGGAGGCCCGCCCGTCATCGGGTTCATCGCGCAGGGCGTGGGGCTGACGTGGGCGCTGGCCGTCCCGGTCGCGCTGGTCGGGCTGATCGTCCTGCTGGCCCCGGCGGCGGTGACGGCCGAGCGGTGAGGCGGCGCCTGTTGATCTTTTGCGGGGGTTGCGACCTTCGTATATGTCCTACTCAGGTAAGGTCTGGGCGAGTGAGCACCATCCAGCGGTCGGGACCGGCCGAAACGGTCGCGTCCGCCCCGGCGCTGCGGACATTCCTCGGCGAACTGCTCAGTTTCGGTTTCGTGGGGTGCCTCGGCACGCTGATCATGATCTTCGGCGCCAACCTGATGCGCGCGTGGCTCGGCGGCAGCCCGGTCACGAGCGTCGTCGTGCCGACCGTGGTGTCCACGCTGTCCTCCTACCTGCTCAACCGGTTCTGGACGTTCCGGCACCGCGACAGCGACGGCTCCGGCCGGGAGGTCGCGATCTTCTTCGCGCTGAACGGCGTCGGGCTGCTGATCCAGGTGCTGTGCACCGGCTTCACCTACTACACCCTCGGCCTGCACGGCGGGGTCGCCTACAACCTGGGGCTCCTCGCGGGCGTCGGCCTCGGGTCGGCGTTCCGCTACTGGTCGTACAAGAAGTGGGTGTTCACCCCCGCCGCGGCATGAAACGGGGGGCGCGGGGGTTGTCTCCTCACGCAGGCACAGCCGAGGCACGGAGCGGGCGTGAGCCGACTCGACGATGAATGGGCCGAGCACCGGCCGGCGGTGTTCGGCGCCGCGTACCGGATCACCGGGAGCGTCGCCGACGCCGAGGACATCACCCAGGACGTGTGGCTGCGCGCCTCCGCCCGGGAACCGCTGGACGACGTCCGCGACCTGCGCGCCTGGCTCCTCACGGTGGCCGCGCGCCGCGCGTACGACGTGCTGGGCTCGGCCCGCGCGCGGCGCGTGGAGTACGTGGGGCCGTGGCTGCCCGAGCCGCTGCTGACCGGGCCGGACGCCGCCGAGCCGGTGCTGATGGACGAGACGGCCGGGACCGCGATGCTGGTGGTCATGGAGGAGCTGTCGCCGCCGGAGCGCGTGGCGTTCGTCCTGCACCAGGCGTTCGAGGTGCCCTACGAGCAGATCGCCGGCGTGCTCGGCAGGTCGGCCGCCGCGTGCCGGCAGCTCGCGTCCCGCGCCCGCCGCAAGATCGCCGCTGCGCTCCCGTCCCGCCCGGCCCCGGCGGCCGAGCGCGACCGGGTGCTCGCGGCCTTCCGGTCCGCCTACGAGCGCGGCGACGAGGCCGCGCTGCTCGCGCTGCTGGACCCGGACGCCGTCTACACCACCGACGGCGGCGGGCAGGTCTTCGCCGCCCGCAAGGTCATCGCCGGGGCGGAGCGGGTGGCGACCGTGCTGCTGCGCGTCGGCGCCCGCAACCTGCTGCGGCTGGAGTTCGCGGAGGTCAACGGGCGCCGCGAGCTGCTGGTGCGGCGGGACGGCCGGGCGGCCGGGGTCGACACCGTGGAGGTCGAGGGCGGCCGCGTCACCGCCGTCCGCCGTGTCCTCAACCCCGCGAAGCTCACGTCCCTGCGCGGGATCTGAACCGGGCCTCACCGCCCCGCTGGGACGATCTTCTCGGTCTGGGTCAGGGCCTCGGCGAGGATGCCCGCCAGGTCCTGGCCGGTGCCCTGCGAGAAGATCACCTGGTCGACGCCCCGCTCGGCGAGCCGCCCGACGGTGTCGACGGCGGCGCCGACCGAGGGCGTCCCGGTGAAGAAGGTCAGCGAGGTCTTCTCGATCTCGGCGTAGTCGCGGCCCTCGCGCTCGCAGTGCTCCTTCAGGACCTCCAGCTTGCGGGGCAGCTCGTCGCCGTCGAAGAGGTTGCAGGCGTCGGCGTACTTCGCCACGAACCGCAGCGTCTTCTTCTCCCCGCCCCCGCCGACGAGGATCGGCGGGTGGGGGCGCCGCAGCGCGGGCGGCGAGTTGAGCGGGTGCTCCAGCCTGTAGTGCTCGCCCTCGAACGGCGACTCGTCGCCGTCCCACATCCGGTGGGCGATCCGCAGCGTCTCCTCCAGCCGCTCGAACCGCTCCGCGGTCGGCGGGAACGGGATGCCGAGGCCGCGCGACTCCTCGTCGTTCCAGGCCGCGCCGACGCCGAGCCACGCGCGCCCGCCCGACAGGACGTCCAGCGTGGTCACGGTCTTGACCAGCACGCCGGGGTGCCGGTAGGTGACGCCGGTGACCATCGTCCCGAGCGTGATCCGCTCCGTCAGCGCCGCCGCGTACGCGAGCGCGGAGTAGCCCTCCAGCATGGGCTCCTCCGGCCGTCCCACGGCGCCGATCTGGAAGAAGTGGTCCATCACCCACAGCGAGTGCAGCCCGCCCTGGTCCGCCTCGCGGGCGAACCGGCCGAACGTGGGGCCGATCTGCTCCGGCCCTCCGGGAAAGGTGAAGCTCGGAACCTGGAGTCCAATGCGCATGGCGAGTCCTTCGCGTGCCTCGTGGTGTAAGCCTCTCCTTCCCACTCTGCGACCTGGAGCGCACTCCAGGTCAAGCGCGCGGACCGGCCGGACGTTGACCTGGAGTGCGCTCCAGGTGCGATCCTGGAGTGCGTGAGCTCCTACTCTCCCGCCGAGACCGCCGAGAAGAGCGGTTTCAGCATCGACACGCTGCGTTACTACGAGAAGATCGGGCTGCTGTCCGGGATCGCGCGGAACGCGTCGGGACGGCGCGTGTTCTCCGACGACGACCTGCAGTGGCTCGGGATGCTGCGCTGCCTGCGCGGCACCGGCATGCCGATCGCCGAGATGCTGCGCTACTCCGAGCTGGCCCGCGGCGGCGGCGAGACCGTCCAGGAGCGGCTCGACCTGCTGCAGGAGCACGACCGCCGGGTCGAGGAGCAGATCGCCATCCTGCGCGCGCAGCAGCGGCAGATCAAGGTGAAGATCGGCTTCTACCGGGAGGCGTCGCTGACCTGCGAGGCCGCTCCCGCCCCGGCCTGAGCGAGGACGCGCTCCGCGCGCGCCCACGTCTCGGCCGGCTCGAAGGCGTCCGCCCACCAGGTGTCGGCGCGGATCGTCCCGCGCCGCCGGAACCTGCGCATGACGGCGACGTGCGGCGGCCAGGCGACGAAGCCGCGCAGCGCGGCGTCGCCGGTCCAGACCGAGACGGAGCCGCACCTGCGCCGGCGGAGGTCGGTCCACAGCCACAGGCCGACGGCCCCCTCCAGGTCGGGCCACGACCGGCGCAGCGCCATGCCCGCGTGGAAGGCCCTCGGCAGGTCGAGCGGACGCGCGCAGGTGAAATCGGTGACGCTGACGAGGACCGGGCCCGTCGCCCGGACCGGCCCGCCGCGCCACGCGGTCCTCAGGAGCGCCATGAGGGGTCCCGGCCGAGGAGGGTGAGCAGGCGGTCCCGCGACTCCGCGCCGGCCGGGGAGGGGACGGCCGGGGCGAACGAGTCGCCGGGCCCCCGGCCGTCCTCGGGGACGATGGCGGCCACCTTGAGGGACGCCTCCACGAGGTCGCCGGAAGGCTCCCAGGCCGCGCCGATCGAGGCGGCGACGTCCCAGGCGTGCACGACGAGGTCGACGAAGTGGAAGCTGATCGCCAGCGCCGCGGGGAAGGCGCCGCCGTCGCGGATCTCGGGGAGGACGAGTTCGGCGTCCGGGGACGTGTCCGCGAAGGCCCTCGTCACGAGGTCGGCGGAGGCCCGCGCCGCGGCGAGGGGGTCGTCGCCGAGGTCGCCGCCGCGCCACGCGGACAGCCGCGCGCCCTCGCCCCGGGCGGCGGCCGCGAAGCCCTCGTCCTGGCTCACCTGGTGGCGCAGCAGGCCGTGCAGCGTCCAGTCGGGGCACGGCGTCGGCAGCCGCAGCGCGTCCGGCTTCACCTGCGCGACGAGGGACAGGTAGAGATCGGCCGCCTTCCGGTCGAGCGGCCGGAAATCGGTGGTGAGGAGTTCGTTGAGCAGGTCCATACCGCCACGCTAGGGACGCGCAGAGGCCCAGGTACAGGTCCAAAATTGCGCATAATGACTGAGCCGATTTAGGCTCGGCGCCGTGGACCTCCACGTGAGCCTGGTGGGGCGCCGCGACCTCGCCGGGCAGATCTACGGCCAGCTGCGCGCCGCGATCCTGGACGGCCGGCTGCGCGCGGGGGAGGCGCTGCCGCCGACGCGCGAGCTGGCCCGGCGCCTGGCGATCTCCCGCAACACGGTCGGCGTCGCCTACGACCGGCTCGCGGCCGAGGGGTTCCTGACGAGCCGGGTCGGCGCGGGGACGTTCGTCCGGGAGACCGGGTCCGCCGCGCGGGGCGCGCCCGCCGCCTCGCCGCTGCGCCCGCGCGGCGTGTGGGCCGGGGTGTCCGCCTGGCCGGCGCCGATGCCCGGGATCCGGTGGGACTTCCGCGCCGGGCTGCCCGACGTGCGGCTGTTCCCGTACGAGGCATGGCGGCGGATCATGTCGGGGCTGCTGCGGCCGTCGGCGCTGGCCGATCCCGCCTCGGCGGCCGACCCGGCGGGGCTGCCCGCCCTGCGCGAGGCCGTCGCCCGCCACGTGGGCGTCTCGCGGTCGGTGCGGGCGAGCGGGGCCGACGTCGTCGTCACGTCCGGCGTCCAGCAGGCCCTCGACCTCATCGTCCGGGTCCTTCTGGAACCGGGCGACGTGGTCGCCGTGGAGGACCCCGGGTACCCGCCCGTGCGGATGCTCCTCGCCGCGGCCGGGATGCGGGTGCGCGGCGTGCCGGTCGACGCCGAGGGGCTCCGGGTGGACGCGCTGCCCGGCGACGCGCGGGCCGTCTACGTCACGCCCTCGCACCAGTTCCCGCTCGGCATGCCGATGTCGCTGCGGCGCCGCAGGGCGCTGCTCGACTGGGCGCGGCGGCGGGACGTGGTGATCGTCGAGGACGACTACGACACCGAGTACCGGTACGGCGGGCGGCCCGTCGAGCCGCTGCAGAGCCTCGACGAGGACGGCCGCGTCCTGTACGCCGGCACCTTCTCCAAGATCATGCGGCCGGTGCTGCGCCTGGGGTTCCTGGTGGCGCCGCCGTCGCTGCACCACGCGTTCCGCATGGCGCGCTACGTCTCGTCCTGGCATGCCGAACTGCCCGCGCAGGCGGCCCTCGCCCGGTTCATCGACGAGGGCCTGCTCGCCCGCCACATCCGCAGGTCCCGCCGCGAGTACCGGGCGCGGCACGAGCGCGTCGCCGAGCGGGTGGCCGGGCTGCCGGGGAACCGGCTCGACCTCGTCCCGTCCGAGGCGGGGCTGCATCTGAGCGCGGTGTTCCGGGACGGCGCGGACGACGCCGCCGTCGCCGCGAGGGCGCTCACCGCGGGCGTCGGGCTGTTCGCGCTGTCGGAGTTCGCCGTGACCGGGCCGCCCGGCGCGGGCCTGGTCTTCGGGTACGGGGCCGTGACGCCGCCCGAGATCGACGAGGGGATGCGCCGGCTCGCCGGCGTCCTGCGCGGCCGCTCGTGACTAGCGGTGGACGGGCGTGATGCGCCGGCCGTCCGCGCCGAAGAACAGGATCCGGTCCAGGTCGACCGCCAGCGCGACGCGGTCGCCCCGGTCGGGCCGCCCGCCGGGCGCGATGCGGAAGACGAGGTCGGACCGCCGGTGGTGGCCCGCGTGCTCCTCGACCGGCTCCTGCGCCTCGGCCGGCCTGCCGAACAGCGCCCGGACACGATCGCGCAGCCCGGGCCGCTCCGCCGCGGGGGCCTGCGGCCGCTCGGGCCGGCCGACCTCGTTCGCGTCCACCGTGGGGATGCCGGCCTCGGCGTAGGCGAGCCACTCGTGGCCGTGGAACTCCAGCGCGCGGACCTGCCCGGACAGGACGGTCCCGGCCGGGGCGGGCGAGCCCGGGGCGATCGGCATCATCGTGTCGGGGCGGATCCCGACGATCACGGGCCGGCCCTGGTGGCTGATCAGCGCGGACGCCCGCGGGTCGTTCCAGGGCAGCGTGAGCCGCTGCGGTCCGAGGTCGAGCATCAGCCCCTGGCCCTCGACCGCCCACAGGGTGGCCTGCAGCAGGTTGATCGGAGGGGAGCTGAGGAACGCGGCCACGAACACGGTCGCCGGGTCCTCGTAGATCTGCTCGGGGGTGCCGACGTCCTCCAGGACGCCGTCGCGCAGCACGGCCATCCGGTCGGCCATCGTCATGGCCTCGACCTGGTCGTGCGTGACGTAGACGGTGGTGGTGCGGCTGGAGCGCACCAGCGCGGCGATCTCCACGCGCAGCTCCGCGCGCAGGCCCGCGTCCAGGCTCGACAGCGGCTCGTCCATCAGGAACAGCGACGGCTCGCGGATCAGCGCCCGGCCGATCGCGGCCCGCTGCCGCTGGCCCCCCGACAGCGTGCGCGGCAGCCGGTCGATCATCGTGTTGATGCCGAGCGCGCGCGCCAGCTCCACGACCTTCGCGGACGCCTCGGCGCGGTCGTCCCCGGACACCTCCAGCGGGAACATCATGTTGCCCTTGACCGTGCGGTGCGGGTAGAGCGCGCCCTCCTGGAAGACCATCGCCACGTTCCGTTCGCGCGGCGGCAGGTCGTTGGCGACGGTGCCGTTCAGCCACAGGTCCCCGCCGGTGATCTCCTCCAGCCCGGCGATCATGCGCAGGATGGTCGACTTGCCGCAGCCGGACGGTCCGAGCAGGACGAAGAGCTCCCCGTCGCTGATGCGCAGGCGGACGTCGCGGACCGCCACCTGCCCGCCGGGATACACCTTGTCGACGCCGTCCAGCACAACATCCGTCATCGAGTCCGCCTGGGGGTGGGCAAATCTACGGTGGGCCATCTCATCGCGGCGCGGCCCACGTTGTCCAGAGTGAAACCAGGGTTACCCGCCGTTAATCCGGCCGAGTCCGGCCACCGGATCGTATATTCCCGGCATTGCTGGATGTTCCTGACTTCTAGCTGTTCGGCGCCGTGCCGGGGGGTCCGGCGGGCCGCCGCCCTGGAGATCGGCGGCCCGCCGTGTCACCTTTGATCACGAAGCCCGTCCGGGGTTCGAAGGAGGAGCTCCCATGCCCGACTCCCCACCCGCCGTCAGCCGCCGTGACTTCCTGCACCGCACCGGCGCGGGCGCGGTCCTGCTCGCGGGCGCCCTGCTCGCCGGCGGCACCGCCGCCGCGGCGCCGGCCGGCAGGTCCGCCCTCGCCGGCCCCGCCCGCGGGCCCGCGCCCGCCGACCTCGATCCGCTGGCCCTGCTGAAGAAGATGCTGTCGTTCGACACCCAGAACTTCGGGGAGGGCGGCGTCACCCGGCCCCACGCCGAGATGCTCAAGGCCGTCTGGGACTCCGCGGGGGTCCCCGCGGAGATCATCCCCACGCCGAAGAAGGACAACGTCCACCTCGTCGCCCGGATCGAGGGCGGCACCTCGGCGCCGCCGCTGCTCCTGCTCGGACATTCCGACGTAGTCCCGGTGGAACGTGACAAATGGTCGGTCGACCCGTTCGCCGGGACCGTCCGCGACGGCGAGGTCTACGGCCGCGGCGCCCTGGACATGAAGGGCGCCAACTCCGCCAACATCAGCGCCCTGCTGCGGCACGTCAAGGAGGGCGCGAGGTTCGACCGCGACATCATCGTCCTCACCGACTGCGACGAGGAGGCCGGGCAGTACGGCTCCCACTGGCTCGCCGAGCACCACTGGGACAAGGTCAACGCCGGCATGGTGCTCACCGAGGGCGGCTGGTTCCTCGCCCAGAAGGACCGGCGGACGCCGATGCTCATCACGGTGACGCGCCAGGACAAGGTCTACTTCAACCTCGACCTCGCCGCCGGCGGCACCGCCACCCACTCCTCCAAGCCCAATCCCGACTCGGCCATCGCCCGGCTCTCCCGCGCCGTCGCCGACCTCGACGCCTGGCTCGCGCCGGTCGCGCTCACCCCCGTGACGCGGGAGTACTTCGGCGCGCTCGCCAAGGCCACCGACGACCGCCCGTTCGAACGGGCGCTGCGGCTGCTGCTGTCCGCGCGGTCCCAGCAGGCCCGTGAGCGGGCGGCCGCGCTCGTCGTCAAGCGCAGCTCCTACCCGTGGCTGCACCAGGCCCTCCTCCGCACGACGCACGCCTTCGTGATCGAGGACGCGGGCTACAAGGAGAACGTCATCCCCTCCAAGGCCACGCTGCGCGTCAACTGCCGGGGCGTCCCCGGCGGCCAGCGGCCGCGCGACTTCCTGGCCGCGATCCGGCGGCGCCTCGCCGGCCGCGAGGTGACCGTCACGCTCGCGGGCAACCCGGGGGAGTCGGAGGAGGACGCCCTCAGGAGGCTGGACGAGACCTGGGCCAAGCCGCCGTCCAGGCTGGACTCGCCGCTGTACGAGGCCATCGGCGCCGCGGCCGCCGCGACCTATCCGGACGCGGTCTTCGCGCCCGCCCTCTTCGAGGCCGGGACGAGCCTGGCGCCGTGGACCTCCAAGGGCGTCCCCGGTTACGGCGTCTACCCCTACGTCGTCGACAACGACCAATTGATCGCGATGCACGGCAACGACGAGCGCATCGCCGTCGAGGCCCTCAAGCAGGGCACGGAGTTCATGTACCGGCTCTTCGGCCGCTTCCGGATGGGCTGATCTACAGGCGCCCCCGGCCCCGCGGCCCGCGCGGCGCCGGGGGCGCACCCATGCCCGTCGCGGCGCGATGCCCTCGATGTCGCAAGCCCGCCGTAGACTCCTTGGTCGTGGCAGGCCGGATTCGCAATGAGGACATCGCACTCGTACGGGAGCGCTCGTCCATCGCCGACGTGATCGGCGAGTACCTGCAGCTGCGCAGCGCGGGCGGCGGCAATCTCAAGGGCCTGTGCCCCTTCCACGACGAGAAGTCCCCGTCGTTCAACGTGACGCCCTCGCGCGGGCTGTACTTCTGCTTCGGCTGCGAGGCGGGCGGCGACGTCATCAAGTTCGTCCAGGAGATCGAGCACCTGACCTTCACCGAGTCGGTGGAGCGGCTCGCCGCCCAGGCCGGGATCCAGCTGCGCTACGAGGAGGGCGGCGGGCGCGGCCCCCGCCAGGACGGCGGGCAGCGCGCCCGGCTGGTCGAGGCGCACCGGGCGGCCGCCGAGTACTACGCCGAGCAGCTGAACTCCGCCGCCGGCGCGCCCGGCCGCACGTTCCTGTCCGAGCGCGGCTTCGAGGCCGCCGACGCCGAGCGCTTCGGGGTCGGCTTCGCGCCCCGCGAGTGGGAGGGCCTCGTCAGGCACCTGCGCGGGCGCGGCTTCGCCGACCGCGACATCGTCGCCGGCGGCCTGGCCAAGGAGGGGCGGCGCGGCCCGATGGACCGGTTCCGCGGCCGGCTGATGTGGCCGATCCGCGACCTGTCCGGCGACGTCATCGGGTTCGGCGCGCGGCGGCTCTTCGAGGACGACGACGGCCCCAAGTACCTGAACACCCCCGAGTCGCCGCTGTTCCACAAGAGCTCGGTGCTGTACGGGGCCGACCTCGCCAAGAAGGAGATCGCCCGGCGGCGGCAGGCCGTGGTGGTCGAGGGCTACACCGACGTGATGGCCTGCCACCTGGCGGGCGTCCCGACGGCCATCGCCACCTGCGGCACGGCGTTCGGCGACGAGCACATCAAGGTCCTGCGCCGCCTGCTGATGGACCAGGACGAGTTCCGCGGCGAGGTGATCTTCACCTTCGACGGCGACGCGGCCGGGCGCAAGGCGGCGCTGCGCGCCTTCGACGACGAGCAGAAGTTCGTGTCCCAGACGTTCGTGGCCGTCCAGCCCGACGGCCTCGACCCGTGCGACCTGCGCATCCGGCACGGCGACGCGGCGGTGCGCGACCTCGTGGCGTCCCGGCTGCCCCTGTTCGAGTTCGCCGTGCGCAGCGCGATCGAGCAGCACGACCTCGACACGGTCGAGGGGCGGCTCGGCGCCCTGGACGCGGCCGCCCCCGTCGTCGCCGCCATCAAGGACCGCTCCCGCCGCCACATGTACGCGGTCAACCTGGACCGCTGGCTCGGCATCATGGACGAGCAGTTCGTGCTGCGCCGCGTCCGCGAGCTGGCCAACCGGCAGCACGGCCGCGCGCGGGCAGGGAACGGGCGCGGCCAGAACGGGCACGGGCGCCCCCAGAACGGCGACGGCCGGGCGAACGGCCCCGCCGCGGAGAACGGGCGCCGCGGCGACGCGGAGCCGCAGGCGCCGCGGCGGCCCGCCTTCGACCCCGCCGACCCCGAGGTCCAGCGCGAGCGCGAGCTGCTGAAACTGGCGGTCCAGCGCCCGGCGCTGCTCGGCCCGGCGTTCGACGAGCTCCCGGTCGAGGCGTTCCTCGCGCCCCCGCACACGGCGGTGCGCGCGGTGATCGCGGATGCGGGCGGCGTCACGGCGGCGGGGAGCGTGCCGGAGTGGGTCGCCCGCCTCCTGGAGCGGGCGCCGAACGACCAGGTCAGGGATCTGCTCACCAAGCTCGGGGTGGAGCCGGTCCGGTCCGCCCAGGAATCGGACGACCGCTATGCCGCGGAATTGCTCGCCCGAATTCAGGAGCGCCAGCTCACCCGCATGATCGCGAGCGTGAAATCTAAACTCGGGCGGCTGAATCCGGTCGAGGCGGCCGAGGAGTACAACCGGCTCTTCGGTGATCTTGTCGCGCTTGAGCAGCAGAGACGGGTGTTGCGGGATCGGGGGCTTGGGTCGCAATAGGCGTCCGTCCCGCGAAAATGGGTCCTGTGATCTAGGCCCCATTTGACGCAGACTGTCTGCGTGGGCCCTTCGGTGCTGCCAAGCGAGGCGCCATCGGTTGATCAGGTGGCGGACCTCGTCGCACGCGGCAGAGAGCGCGGCGGTGTGACCGTCGAGGACGTCGCTGCCGCGCTCGATCGCTCGGACTTGCCGGACGACTCGCTGGAGCGGGTCGTCCGGATGCTCGCAGAGCAGGGGGTGGACGTCCTCGACTCTCAGCAGGAGACCGAGGACGTCACGCGAGCGGATGAGGGAGACCTCGGCAAGCGGGCGCCGACGAGCGACCTGGTTCGGATCTACCTGAGAGAGATCGGTCGCGTACCGCTGCTCACGGCAGAAGATGAGGTAGAACTCGCGAAATCGATCGAGGCGGGACTGTTCGCCGAGGAGAAGATGGCGCGCACCGCCGTCCTCGCCCGCGGTGAGCTGCTCGACCTCGAACTGCTCTCCCGCGAAGGGGCGCGGGCGAAGCAACGGCTGATCGAGGCCAATCTCCGGCTCGTCGTCTCGATCGCCAAACGCTACGTCGGCAGGGGAATGCTGTTCCTCGACCTGATCCAGGAGGGAAATCTCGGACTGATCCGCGCGGTCGAGAAATTCGACTACACCAAGGGGTTCAAGTTCTCGACCTACGCCACCTGGTGGATCCGGCAGGCGATCACCCGGGCGATCGCCGACCAGGCCCGGACGATCCGCATCCCGGTGCACATGGTCGAGACGATCAACAAGCTGGTCCGCGTGCAGCGCCAGATGCACCAGGACCTCGGCCGGGAGCCGAGCCCCGAGGAGATCGGCCTGGAGATGGGCCTGTCGCCCGTCCGGGTCGTGGAGATCCAGCGCATCGCGCAGGAACCGGTCTCGCTGCAGTCGCCGATCGGCGAGGAGGACTCCGACCTCGGCGACTTCATCGAGGACGCCGACGCGGTCGTGCCGATGGAGGCGGCGGCCTTCCTCCTGCTGCAGGACCAGCTGGAGGACATCCTCGCCACGCTGTCGGAACGGGAGCAGCGCATCATCCAGCTGCGCTTCGGCCTGGTCGACGGCCACCCGCGCACCCTGGAGGAGGTGGGGCGCGAGTTCGGCGTGACGAGGGAGCGGATCCGCCAGATCGAGTCCAAGACGCTGGCGAAGCTGCGCCACCCGTCCCGGGCCCAGATGCTCCGCGAGTACCTGGACTGAGGCGCGGCCCGGACGGCGGGCCGTCCTCCCGGCCGTCCGCCGGGAGGACGGCCGCCGCCGGGCCGGCGGGCTGCGGCCGGCGCGGCGTCCGGCGGTGCGAAGAGATGCGCGTTACCGCCGTTACGTCGCATTTCGTCCGGATGGTGTCCTACCGTGGTGACCATGCTGATCGTGACGACTGATGGCGTGGCGGGGTACGAGATCAGGAGCGTGCTCGGAGAGGTCCTCGGGCTGGCCGTCCGGGCCGATCAGGGCGCGGTCCACGCGCCCGGGCAGGGCGGGAGCAGCGCGACGTTCCGGGTGACGGGGGAGCAGCCGGGCGCGGGCCTGGCCGCGGCGCGCCGCGAGGCGGTGGACCGGCTCGGCGAGGAGGCCCGCCGCAAGGGCGCGAACACGGTGGTGGGCATGCGGTTCGACACCGCCCTGATCGGCGGCGGCGTCGAGGTGTGCGCGTACGGGACGGCCGTCTGGGCGGAGCCGGCGGCGCAGCAGCGCGAGCAGGCGCCCCAGCACCAGCAGCGCCCGCAGCACCCGGGGCACCTGCCCCCGTACGGCGACCCGCAGGCCGGCGGCCCGCCGATGGCCGCCCGCAACCTCACGATGGGGCTGCACGACCGGCCGCGCTGAGCGGCTCCGCCGGCCCGCCCGGAACGAGGCGGCGCGGCGTGGGATGACTCACTGTCTCCGACCCCACTTGACGTGCTGAGGTTAGCTTTCGCTAATTTAGGTAAGCCTAACCATTTGCACGCTCCTGGAGACCCTGATGCGTCCTGTGTCCGTCCTCGCGCTCGCCGGCGCCGCCGCGGTGTCGATGTCCCTTCTGACGGCGTGCGGCGGTGACGGGGACGAGGCGGGCGCGGCGGGCGCCGTGGCCGTGACGGCCACCGACGACGCCTGCGAGGTCGCCAAGACCGACCTCCCCGCGGGCAAGACCACCTTCAAGGTCGCCAACAAGGGCTCCAAGGTCAACGAGTTCGAGGTGCTCAAGCCGGACGGCAAGATCCTCGCGGAGCGGGAGAACATCGGCCCCGGCACCAGCGTCGACTTCGTCGTGAACCTGCCCGCGGGCACGTACAAGCTGCTGTGCAGCGCCGGGCAGACCGGCAAGGGGCCGTCCCAGGACGTCACGGTCACCGGCGGCGCCGCCGGCGGCGCGGACCCGCGCCTGAGCAAGGCCGCGGCCGACTACAAGGCCTTCGTCATCGTCCAGACCGACGACACGATCGCCAAGACGCGGAAGTTCGTGGACGCGGTGAAGGCCGGCGACGTCGAGAAGGCCAAGGAGCTGTACGCGCCGTCCCGGGTCGGCTGGGAGACGATCGAGCCCGTCGCCGAGAAGTTCGGCGACCTCGACCCCAAGGTCGACGCGCGCGAGGCCGACCTCAAGCCGGAGGAGAAGAAGGACTGGTCCGGCTGGCACCTGCTGGAGAAGGCCCTCTGGAAGGACGGCTCGGTCAAGGGCAAGGAGAAGTACGGCGACCAGCTGCTGGCCGACCTCGGCACGCTGAAGTCGCGGCTGCCCGGCCTCACGCTGGACCCCGTCAACGACATGGCGGGCGGCGCGAAGGAGCTGCTGGACGAGGTCGCCACCGGCAAGGTCACCGGCGAGGAGGAGGCGTTCAGCCACACCGACCTCGTCGACTTCAAGGCCAACGTGGACGGCGCCAGGAAGATCTACGAGCTGCTCAAGCCGGTCGTCCAGGAGCACGACGCGCAGCTCGCCAAGGACCTCGACGACAACTTCGCGGGCGTCGAGGCGCTGCTGAAGAAGCACGAGAAGGGCGACGGCTACGTGTCCTACGACAAGGTCGGCGAGGACGAGCGCAAGGAGCTGGCCGACGCGGTGAACGCGCTGGGCGAGCCCCTGTCCAAGCTCGCCGCCGCCGTCGCCAAGTGATCCGGACGAGAGGAACGGCAGCGGCATGACGGGCGAAGGGACGCAGGAGCGGCCGGGCATGTCCCGGCGGCGGATGCTGGGGTTCTCCGGCGCGAGCCTGCTCGTCGGGGCCGCCGCCGGGGCCGGTCTCGACCGGGTCGCCTCCGCGGAGGAGGACGACGACGCGGGCGACGCGATCGCCTTCCACGGCGCGCACCAGGCGGGCATCGCCACCCCCGTGCAGGACCGGCTGCACTTCGCGGCCTTCGACGTGACGACGGGCGACCGCGACCGGCTCGTGCGGATGCTGAAGGAGTGGACGGCCGCGGCCGCCGCCATGACCGCCGGCCGGCCGGTCGGCGACGGCGCGGTCGGCGGCCCCTCGGTCGCGCCGCCCGACGACACCGGCGAGGCTCTCGGGCTGCCGCCGTCCCGGCTCACGCTGACGATCGGCTTCGGCCCGTCGCTGTTCGAGAAGGACGGCAAGGACCGGTTCGGCCTCAGGGCGCGCCGTCCCGCCGCGCTGGTCGACCTGCCGCACTTCCCCGGCGACAACCTCGACCCGGCCCGCAGCGGCGGCGACATCGCCGTCCAGGCCTGCGCGGACGACCCGCAGGTCGCGGTGCACGCCGTCCGGAACCTGGCGCGCATCGGGTTCGGCGTGGTCGCGGTCCGGTGGTCCCAGCTCGGCTTCGGCAAGACGTCCTCGACGACGCCGGACGCGCAGACCCCGCGCAACCTGTTCGGGTTCAAGGACGGCACCGAGAACATCGCCGGAACCGAGGCGGACCTGCTCGACCGCCACGTGTGGGCGGCCGGGGGCGACGGGGCCGACTGGATGGCGGGCGGCTCCTACCTCGTCGCCCGCCGCATCCGGATGCACATCGAGACCTGGGACCGCACGTCACTGCGCGAGCAGGAGGACGTCTTCGGGCGGAACAAGGGCGAGGGCGCGCCGGCCGGGCTGCGGAAGGAGCGCGACAAGCCCGTCCTGTCCCAGATGAAGCCGGACGCGCACGTGCGGCTCGCCCACCCCGACTCCAACCAGGGGACGCGCATCCTGCGGCGGGGCTACTCGTTCACCGACGGGTCGGACGGCCTCGGACGGCTGGACGCGGGCCTGTTCTTCATCGCGTTCCAGCGCGACCCGCGGACGGGGTTCATCCGCGTGCAGAACTCGCTGGCCACCGACGCTCTGAACGAGTACATCCAGCACGTCGGGTCGGGCGTCTACGCGTGCCCGCCCGGCGTCCGCAAGGGCGGCTACTGGGGCGACACCCTCTTCGCCTGACGGGCCGCGGGCTAGCCCTGCCCGGCCCGCTCCGAGCGGATCCGCGCCACCACGTCGCCGGCGGCCGTCCTGATGGACTCCAGCTCCTGCAGGTAGGCCCAGTAGTCGGGGTGGGCGCCCGTGAGCCGCTGCGGCGCCCTCTCCAGCCGCTCGACGAGGGAGTCGAGCACGCGGGCGTGCTGGGGCGGGGCGCCGCCCGGCTGCGCCATGGCGAGCCGCTGGGCGTCGCGCACCGCGAACCGGACGCCCTCGACGGGCCCGGCCGGGTCCTCGGCGACCGCTCTCAGCTCCTCCACCCGCCCGGTGACCTGCCCGGCGCGGCGGTCGGCCGCGTTCAGCTCGGTGCGCGCGGCGGTGAGCGCCTGCTGCGCCCGCTTCCATTCGGAGCGGCCCGCGTGCGCGGACGCCTCGTTCAGCCGCTCGCGGGCCCGGGTGACGGCCGCCTCGATCGACTCGGGGGCGCCCTTGAGGTCCTGCCAGCACGCCTGCGAGTAGCCGCGCACGAGGACGCGCATCGCCTCCCGGACGCCCGCCGCGCGGTTCGCGACGGCGTCGGCGCGCGTCCGGACGGAGGAGAGCGAGTCGCGGACCTTCTGCGCCTGCCGGGGCAGCTCCGCGGCCGCCTCCCGCGCCCGCTCGGCGATCTCGCGGACCTCGTCGGCCGCGCGGATGGCGCCGTCGAGGCCGAACCCGCCGAGCCCCTGGGAACCGAGCTGCGCCAGGACCTGCTTGGCGCGGTCCAGCTCCTGCTCCGGGTCGGCGGCGTCCATCCCGGCGGCCCTGGCCGCGGACACGGCGGCGTCGGCGGCGGCCACGGCGTCGCGGGCGGCGGTGAGGCGGGGCGGGAGCTGGTCGAGCGCGGACTCCAGCCGGGCCATCCGCGGGGCGAGGCGCTCGGCGAAGCCGTTGAGGTCCCCGGTGATCTTCTGGAGCCGCTCGGTGGAGGCGACGAACGCGCGCCGCGCGGCGTCGTACTCGGCCGGTGACCGGTCCCGGTCATCGAGGTCGTGGGCGTCCAGGACGGAGATGTAGGCCACCGAGGCGGCGTCGGCGGCCTCGGCGAGCCGGGTGAACTCCCGGCGGGCGGGCTCGGCCGCCTTGGCGTCCAGGTCCTCGAACACGGTGACGCGGCCGTCGATGTACTTCTGCGCCTGGTCCATGTCGTAGAAGGCGGCCGCGGCCGCCTCCCGCGCCTCGACGGCCCCGGCCGCCGCCTGTGCCCCGCGGCCGCCCCGGCGGCGCTGGTCGCCCGGTCCCCGCAACGCAGCCTCCCTTCGTCCGCCCCCCAGTCTGGCGCAACCGGCCCGGGTTTCGTCCACGCGGGAAGGCGGGCGGGTGCGCGGCGACGGCGGGGTGGCGACCGAATCACAAAGATTGTCGCCATCCCTTCATAAAGGATGGAACGGATAGCATCGCTGCAACGTCGATAAGGCTGGGCGCCCGTTCGGCGTCCGATCCGGCATGCGATCTTGGAGGCTCATCGTGCCCGTCAGCCTGAGCAAAGGCGGCAACGTCTCGCTCACCAAGCAGGCCCCCGGCCTGTCCGCGGTGACCGTCGGTCTCGGCTGGGACCTGCGCACGACGACCGGGACCGATTTCGACCTCGACGCCTCCGCCATGGTCCTGGACGCCTCCGGAAAGATCATTACGGACCAGCACTTCGTCTTCTTCAACAATCTGCGCACGCCGGACGGCGCGGTCGAGCACACCGGCGACAACACCACCGGCGCGGGCGAGGGCGACGACGAGCAGCTCAAGGTCAACTTCGGCGCGATGCCCGCCACGGCCGAACGGGTCGCGTTCGCCGTGTCGATCTACGACGCCGACAGCCGCGGGCAGAACTTCGGGCAGGTCCGCAACGCCTTCATCCGGGTGCTGAACCAGGCCGACGGTGCGGAGATGGCGCGCTACGACCTGACCGAGGACGCGTCCATGGAGACCGCCATGGTCTTCGGTGAGCTGTACCGCAACGGGACGGAATGGAAGTTCAGGGCGGTGGGCCAGGGGTACGCGTCGGGACTGGCCGGCATCGCGGCCGACTTCGGCGTCAACATCTGAACAGTCCGAGCAGTCTGGACAGGAAGGGAGCAGCCCGCACATGGGGGTCTCACTCGCCAAGGGCGGCAACGTCTCGCTGACGAAGGCCGCGCCGAACCTCACCGCGGTCACCGTCGGCCTCGGCTGGGACGTGCGCGCCACCACCGGCGCCGACTTCGACCTGGACGCCTCCGCGCTGATGCTGGCGAGCACCGGCAAGGTCATGTCGGACCAGCACTTCGTCTTCTTCAACAACCTGCGCAGCCCGGACGGCTCGGTGGAGCACACCGGCGACAACCTGACCGGCGAGGGCGAGGGCGACGACGAGTCGATCAACGTCGACCTCACCGCGGTGCCGGCCGAGTGCGAGCGCATCGTGTTCCCGGTCTCGATCTACGACGCCGACAACCGGCAGCAGAGCTTCGGGCAGGTCCGCAACGCCTTCATCCGGATCGTCAACCGGAACGACGGCAACGAGCTCGCGCGCTTCGACCTCACCGAGGACGCCTCCACCGAGACGGCCATGGTCTTCGGTGAGCTTTACCGCCACAACGGCGAATGGAAGTTCAGGGCCGTCGGCCAGGGGTACGCCTCCGGTCTGGCGGGCATCGCGATGGACTTCGGCGTCAACGTCGGCTGACCGCCGGCGCCCCCGCACCCCGGCCGCTCCGCCCGGCCGCCCTTCCTAGCAGAAATACGCGCATGATTCTTCGCACCTTCGGGTGGTCCTTCGGCGTCACGGTCGTCGGCCTGCTCCTCGCCCTGCTCTACGACGGGCCGACCGGGCTCGCCCTGGTCGCCGTACTGGCCGTCCTCGAGGTCTCGCTGTCGTTCGACAACGCCGTCGTGAACGCCAAGGTGCTCGACCGCATGAGCGCCTTCTGGCAGAAGATCTTCCTCACCGTCGGCATCGCGATCGCGGTGTTCGGCATGCGGCTGGTCTTCCCCCTGCTGATCGTGGGGATCACGGCCAAGCTGAGCCCGGTCGAGGCGTTCGACCTCGCCCTCAACGACTCGCACCGCTACCACCAGCTGATGAACGACGCCTACCCGATGATCGCGGCGTTCGGCGGCATGTTCCTGATGATGCTGTTCCTGGACTTCGTGTTCGAGGAGCGCGCCGACAAGTGGCTGCCGTGGCTGGAGCGGCCGCTCGCCCGCATCGGCAAGCTGGACCAGCTGTCGGTCGTCGTGGCGGGCGGCTCGCTGGCGCTCGTGGCGTGGCTGTCGGCCTCCGACCCGGGCAGCGTCATGATCGCCGGCGTGCTCGGGATGGTGACCTACATCCTGGTCAACGGGCTCGGGGAGCTGTTCTCCGAGGCGAGCGAGGACGACGACGAGGACGAGGAGGACGGCGCGGAAGCCGGGAAGAGCGGCGGGCGGAGCGGGCCGAGCTCCCTGGCCCTCGCCACCGGCAAGGCGGGCTTCTTCCTCTTCCTGTACCTGGAGGTGCTGGACGCCTCGTTCAGCTTCGACGGCGTCATCGGCGCCTTCGCGATCAGCACCGACCCGATCGTCATCGCGCTGGGCCTCGGCATCGGCGCCATGTACATCCGGTCGCTGACGGTGTTCCTGGTCCGCAAGGGCACGCTGCACGAGTACGTCTACCTGGAGCACGGCGCGCACTGGGCGATCGGCGCCCTCGCGGTCTGCATGCTGGTGAGCATCGGCCACCACGTCCCCGAGTGGATCACCGGCGGGCTCGGCGCCGGGCTGATCATCGCCGCGTTCGCCAGCTCCGTCGTCCGCAACCGCAACCAGGGCGGGGACTCTCCTGACTCGGCGGCGGGCGGCGGGCGGCCGCTGCACTCCAGCCAGGTCTGACCCGCGCCACGCGTACCCGGAACCCCGCGACACACATCGATCACTGGAGGAGCCGAACGATGTCCATATCGCTGCAGAAGGGGCAGAAGGTCTCGCTGGCCAAGCCGGGCGGCGGCACCCTGACGAGGGTCAGGATGGGCCTCGGCTGGGACGCCGTGGTCAAGAAGGGGCTGTTCGGCAAGGGCAAGGCGCAGTCCATCGACCTGGACGCCTCGTGCCTGCTGTTCGACGCGTCCGGCGACCTCGCCGACCAGGTGTGGTTCCGGCAGCTGCGCAGCAAGGACGGCTCCGTCCAGCACACCGGCGACAACCTCACCGGCGAGGGCGAGGGAGACGACGAGGTCATCAACGTCGACCTGCAGAGCGTTCCGGCGGGCGTCGCCCAGCTGGTGTTCACGGTGAACTCGTTCACCGGCCAGGACTTCTCCCAGATCGCGGGCGCGTTCTGCCGGCTGGTGGACGAGAGCACCGGCGAGGAGATCGCGCGCTACGAGCTGAGCGGCGCCGGGCAGCACAACGCGCAGATCATGGCCAAGGTGTCGCGGGACGGGCAGGGCTGGTCGATGACGGCGATCGGGGCGACCGCCACCGGCCGCACGTTCCAGCAGCTGCTCCCGGCCGTGGCGACCCACCTGTGACCCGGACACCTGTGCTCCGGACACCAGTGATCCGGCGCGGCCAGTCCGCCCGGGGGCGGCCCCCCTCGCCCCCTGTCGAGAGCACCGTCTGACGAGGGGTAAATGCGGCATTTCGACCATATTGACGCCGCGCGTCGCAAGCACCTGTTCTACCGGCACCCGCGCCCGTTCGGCCGGCACGACGATCCGGACGTGCTGGCGGTCGCGCTCGGCGCGACCCTGTACTGCCCGGCCACCCGCCCGGCCCTCGCCGCCGACGTCGAGCGCGCGGCGGGGCGCGGCGTGATGAGCATGGTGGTGTGCCTGGAGGACGCGATCGCCGACGACGAGGTCGAGGCCGGGGAGGCCAACCTCGTGGCGCACCTGCGGGCTCTGCACGCCCGCTCCGCACCGGACGGCGCGGAGGTCCCCCTGCTGTTCGTCCGCGTCCGCGACCCCCGGCAGATCGGCGACCTGGTCGGCCGGCTCGGCGACGCGGCGGAGCTCGTCACCGGATTCGTCCTGCCGAAGTTCACCGCGTCCGGCGGTGGAGCGTTCCTGGACGCGCTGGAGGACGCGGCCGACCGCTCCGGGCGCCGGCTGCTCGCCATGCCGGTGATCGAGAGCCCGGAGGCCGTCTACGCCGAGACGCGCGCGGAGATGCTGCACGACGTGGCGCGGCTCCTCGCCAAGCACCGGTCCCGGGTCCTCGCCGTCCGGCTGGGGGCGACCGACATGTCCGCCGCGTACGGGCTGCGGCGCCCGCCCGACCTGACGATCTACGACATCCGGCCCGTCGCGGGCGTGATCTGCGACGTGGTCAACATCCTCGGCCGCGCCGACGGCACCGGCCACGTGGTGACCGGCCCCGTGTGGGAGTACTTCTCGCAGGGGGAGCGGATGTTCAAGCCGCAGCTGCGGCAGTCGCCGTTCGAACGGCAGAGCGCCGCCCCGCTGCGGCAGCGGCTCATCACCTCCGATCTGGACGGGCTGATCCGTGAGGTGCACCTGGACAAGGCCAACGGGCTCACCGGCAAGACCGTCATCCATCCGAGCCATGTGGCCGCCGTCCACGCCCTGTCGGTGGTGACGCACGAGGAGTACAGCGACGCGGCCGACATCCTGGGCGTCACCGGGGGCGGCGCGATGGCCAGCTCGTACGCGAACAAGATGAACGAGGCCAAGCCGCACCGCGCGTGGGCACAGCGGCTGATGCTGCGCGCCCAGGTGTTCGGGGTGGCCGCGGAAGGCGTCACGTTCGTCGAGCTTCTCGAAGCGGCGGACAGCCGGTGACGGGTTCCTGGGTGGGTTCGCGTCTGGGCGTCCGCCTCGTGGACGGCGCGCGGCCGGCGGGTGCCGGGCTCTCGTCGCTCGTGGGGCTCGCCGTGCGCCGCAATCCGAAGCGCGCGCATCTGCTGGTGTCCGCAGTGCTGGGCAAGCACGTGCCGACCGATCCGCGCCTGGTGTACGGGTCGGGGCTGCTGCTGGGCGAGCTTGTGCGCGCGCGCCTGCGGGGCGGCGAGCCGTCCCGCCCTGGTTCGCTCCTCCTGGACGGGCTGCGGGGCGAGCCGAACGCCGCCGCCGGGCTACGTGACCTCGTGCGCACTCCCCAGAACCCTGTGGACGCGATCGTGCTGGGTTACGCCGAGACCGCCACGGCCCTGGGGCATTCGGTGGCGGACGCTCTGGGCGGCGCGTACTACCTGCACTCCACACGGCGTCCCGTCGAGGGGTTCGCCACCTACGGCGGATTCGAAGAAGAGCACAGCCACGCCACGAGCCATCTGCTGCTCCCCGCCGACACCGCCCCGCTCGATCGCGACGTACCGATGGTTCTGGTGGACGACGAGCTCTCGACGGGCCGGACGGTGCTGAACACCATCGAGGCCCTGCATGCCGTCCGTCCCAGGAGCCACTACGTACTGGCGGCCCTGGTCGACTTGCGAGACCCCGACGACCGGGCCCGGATGGACGATCTCGCCGTCCGGCTGGGTGCCCGCATAGACGCGGTGGCTCTGGCCGAGGGACGGGTCGGGCTTCCGGAGGGCGTCCTTGAGGCGGGCAAGGCACTCGTCGCCGGGATACCGTCACCGCCCTTCATCCCCGAGGGAGGATCGGCGTTCGGAGTCTCCCGAGTCGAGCTGGAATGGCCTGCCGCACTGCCGGACGGCGGACGCCACGGTTTCCTGCCCGAGCACCGGACGCGGCTGGAGAAGGAACTGGCCCGGATGGGCGACGTCCTCTGGGGCAACCTCGGCGAAGAAGCCTCCCGTGTCCTCGTCCTTGGATTCGAGGAGCTGATGTACGCGCCGCTGCGCCTCGCGGAGGCGCTCGCCGATGCCCGGCCGGACGTGGACGTCCGCTACTCCACGACGACGCGTTCCCCTGTCCTGGCCGTCGATGACCCCGGTTACGCCATCAGGACCCGCCTGGTGTTCCCCTCCCATGACGACCCCGCCGACGGGCCGGGGGAGCGGTACGCCTACAACGTCGCCCCTGGGGCCGGTCAACGCCGCTTCGACAGGATCGTGTTCGTGGTGGACGACGTCGGCGACACCCCGGCGCTCGCCAGCGGCCTGCTGGAACGGCTTCGCGCGCTAGCCCCCGTGACGGTCGCCACCGTCCCGTCCTACAGGAGAGCGTCGTGAAGCCGCTTTACGGGCCCGAGTTCGGCAGCTACCCCAGGGAAGACGTCGCCTGGCTGCTCAAAGACCTGTCCGGCGCACGGCTCGAAGCGCCCACCGAGGAACGTGAGGCGGCGATCCAGTCGGGACGGGCGCACTACGCCGAGTCGCTTCCGGTCGAGTACCAGCCGGGCCCTGAGTACCGGCGCCTGTTCCACGACGCGCTGGAGGCGTCCGCCGAGCGGCTCGCCTACGCCACCGGGCTGGTCACCGAGATGATCCTCGCCGAGCGCGGCCCGGACGCCGTCCTGGTGTCGCTGGCGCGGGCCGGGACGCCCGTCGGCATCCTGATGCGCCGCTGGGCCCGGTACGCGCACGGCCTGGACGTCCCGCACTACGCGGTCAGCATCGTCCGCGGCCGGGGCATCGACACGGTCGCGCTGCGGTATCTCGCCGAGCACCACGACCCGGCGTCCGTGATGTTCGTGGACGGCTGGACGGGCAAGGGCGCCATCACCAAGGAACTGACCGCCGCCCTGGCGGAGCACCCGTTCCCCTCCGATCTCGCCGTCCTGGCGGACCCGGGCCGGTGCACGTCCCTGTACGGCACGCGGGACGACTTCCTGATCCCGTCCGCCTGCCTCAACTCGACCGTGTCGGGCCTGGTGAGCCGGACGGTCCTGAACGACTCCCTCATCGGGCCCGGCGACTTCCACGGCGCGAAGTTCTACGCCGAACTGGCCGGCGACGACGTGTCGCGCGTCTTCCTCGACGCGGTCTGCGCGCGCTTCGGGCACGTGGCCGAGCGCGTCGCGAAGGACCTGCCGGAGCTCCGCGCCGCCGACCGCGCGCCCGACTGGTCGGGATGGGAGGCCGTCCGGCGCAGCGCCGAGGCGGAGGGCATCGACGACCTGAACCTCGTCAAACCGGGGATCGGCGAGACCACGCGAGTGCTGCTGCGCCGCGTCCCATGGAAGGTGCTCGTGCGGGCCGACGCCGGGCTGGAAGTGACCCACATCAGGCTGCTCGCCCGCGAACGCGGCGTGCCCGTCCATGAGGTCGAGCCCGGACGGTTCCCCTACGCGTGCATGGGTTTCATCCATCCTCGGTTCGGCAAGGGGGCCGTGCAGTGACCGTCCTGGTGTGCTCCGACCTGGACCGCACGCTCATCTACTCGACTGCGGCCTTCGCCTTGGAGGGCCCAGACGAGACCATGCCGCGCCTACTGTGCGTGGAGTTCTACCAGGGCGCGCCGCTCTCCTACATGACCGAGACGACCGCGCGCACCCTGGAGGCACTCGCGACGGCCTCCACGTTCGTCCCGACGACGACGCGCACCCCCGAGCAGTACCGGCGCGTCCACCTCCTGGAGAAGCCGCCCCCGTACGCCATCTGCGCGAACGGCGGCCACATCCTGGTGGACGGCGAGGACGACCCGGATTGGGCGGCCTCCGTCCGGACCCGGATCGCCGACGGATGCGCCCCGCTCGCGGACGTCCAGCGGCGCCTCGCGACCAACGGCGGCGACTTCGTCCTCAAGCGGCGCACCGCGTCCGACCTCTTCGCCTACACGGTCGTGGACAAGGCCGCGCTGCCGTCCGGCTGGGTCGAGGACCTCGCCGGATGGTGCGCCGAACGCGGCTGGCGGACGTCCCTCCAGGGCCGCAAGGTCTACTGCCTGCCCGCGGGCCTGACCAAGGCCGCCGCCGCCGAGGAGGTCGCCCGCCGCGCCGGCGCCTCCACCATGCTCGCCGCCGGCGACGCGCTCCTGGACGCCGAGCTGCTGGAGGCCGCCGACCTGTCGATCCGCCCCGCCCATGGGGAACTGCACGAAACCGGCTGGACGGCTCCCGCCACCGCCGTCACCGCAGCGCGGGGCGTCGCCGCCGGCGAGGAGATCGCGCACTGGCTCCTGGCCCGGGCCGCGGCGCCGCAGATGTTCACAGACCGACCTCCCGGCCGGTAGACAACCGTCGCCGCCCAGGGGTCGCCGTGACGGCGATCTAGGGCCACAATCAAGGGTGCACCCTTCTCTCGCCCAGGAGGAGGTCACCTGGACCACATGAGCTCCCGTCTCACCGGCGACGAGACCGCGCTGTGGAAGGCCGCGGCCCGGGTCCTCGACGCGAACTGGACGGGCAACGCCACCGCCGCCTCGCCCGGCCTCTACCCGCACCAGTGGAGCTGGGACTCGGCCTTCATCAGCATGGGCCTGGCCCGCCACCGCCGCGACCGCGCCGAAGCCGAGCTGATCTCCCTGTTCCGGGGCCAGTGGGCGGACGGGATGCTGCCCCACATCGTGTTCAACACGCGGCTCGACCGGCGCGCCTTCTTCCCCGGCCCCGAACTGTGGCGCAGCGACCGGCAGCCCGACGCCCCGCGGGGCGTGCACACCTCCGCCCTCACCCAGCCGCCGCTGCACGCCCTCAGCGCCCTGCGCCTGCACGAGTGCGCCGTCGACGGGGAGAGCAGCCGGGCGTTCCTGGCCCGCCTGTACCCGATGCTGACCGCCCAGCACCGCTACCTGGCCCGCTGCCGCGACCTGGACTCCAGCGGCCTCATCGCCATCTGCCACCCCTGGGAGTCGGGCCTCGACAACAGCCCCGCCTGGGACCGCCCCCTCGGCGCGCTCCCGCTGCCCCCGTCCTCCTACGCCCCCGGCCTGCGCTCCCACGGCCTGCCGACCGGCGAGGACTACGACCGCTACGTGCGGCTCGTCGCGCTCATGCGGGAGGCCGCCTACCAGCCCGGCTACCTCCGCGACGCCCACCCGTTCGCGGTCGAGGACCCCCTCGTCAACGCCGTCTACCTGGCCTCCACACACGCCCTCGCCGCCATCGCCGAGATCATCGGCGCCGACCCCGTCCCGCACCGCGAACGCGCCGAGCGCGTCCACGAGGCCGTCCTGCACCGCCTCTGGGACGCCGACACCGGCTGCTTCCGCGCCCGCGACCTGCGCGACGACCGCCTGCTCCCCGTCATCACCGCCGGCTCCTTCGGCCCCCTCCTGGACCCCGAACTCCCGGCCCCGATCGTCCGCAACCTCGTCGACCTGCTGCTGTCGGCCCGCTTCGCCGGCGCCGCCGGCTACCCCATCCCCACCTGCGACATCCAGGCGCCCGCCTTCGACCGCGCCGGCTACTGGCGCGGCCCCACCTGGATCAGCACCAACTGGCTCGTCTGGTACGGCGCCCTCGGCCACGACCTGCCCGTCGTCGCCGACCTGCTCTACGGCTCCACCATGCGGCTCGTCCGCCAGTCCGGCTTCCGCGAGTTCTTCGACCCGTTCGACGGCACCGGCCGCGGCAGCCACGACTTCGCCTGGTCCGCGGCCCTCGTCCTGGACCTCCTCGGGGCCCGCCGCGCCCCCCAGGCGGCCTGATCGCCTACCGTGGGGGCATGCGCCTGAACCGGGGTCCCCTGCCCGCCGCGGTCCGCGACGAACTCGCGCTGGAACGCGGCGAACGCGTCCTCGCGGCGGCCCCCACCCGCGGCGGCTCGTACGTCACCGCCACCCTCCTCGCCCTGCACGTGCCGACCCCCTCGGGTGGCTTCACCCGCATCCCCTGGGAGCGTGTCGACCACGCCACCTGGAAGGACGGCTGGCTGCACGTCAAGGAGACCTCCGGCGGCGCCGAGCACCACGTCCGCCTCACCGACCCCGGCTCGGTGCCCGAGACCGTCCGGGAGCGCGTCACCGCCACCATCGCCGTCACCCACCACGCGACCCTCCCCGGAGGCGGGAAGGTGCGCATCGCCGGCCGGCGCCCCGCAGCCGGCGGCGATGTGCGCTGGACGTTCGTCTTCGACGCCGGGCTGGACCCGTCCGACCCGGGCCTGCGGGCCCAGGCCGAACAGGTCCTCGAAGACCTGCGCCGTCAGACCGGCCTCTAGCCGGGGTACGGCTGCTCCTCCTTGCGGCCGCCCGTGACCTGCTCGGGCACCCGGTCCTTCAGGTGCCCCGCCTTGTCCCGCGCGGCCCCGGCGAACGTCTCACCCTTCGACCGGATCTTCCCGGCCGCCTCCTGCACGTTCGGGTTCTCCGACACCTGCTTGGAGAGCTGCTTGATCTGCTCGTACCGCTCGCGCCCGGCCTTCGTCCCGAAGACGTAGCCGACCGCGGCGCCTGCCATGAACATCGTGCGAGCCTTCATGTCCAACTCCTACTGACGGCGGAATCGTGACACCCCCTATACCCGCCCTCGCCGCCTCAATCCCCGCGCGTGCGCGAACAGCCCCGGACATGCGCTAACCTAGACCCGCCGCCAGGGGCCGCCAGGCACCGGCGGACGCACGATCCCGCGTAGCTCAATCGGCAGAGCAGCCGGCTGTTAACCGGCAGGTTATTGGTTCGAGTCCAATCGCGGGAGCCGAGGCGGCTTCGCCTGCTCGCCGACCTTTGGTCGGCTTCGCCGGGGCCCGCTGTGCCAGTCCGGGGGGCGACCCCCCGGAACCCCCCGGTGGGGAGCTTCGCTCCCCGGCTCCCGGTTGCGGTCTCTGATTCTGTTCAGGTGTACTGCCGGTTGCCGCCTTTGAAGCTCTTCGGATGCGCCGTTAGATTTTCCTTCCCTCTCGGAGATACCCAGGTCGGACGCCATTCCACCTTGTCATTGGTGAGGTTTGGTCAGCGTAGGGAGGCGGCCAGGGCCAGGAGGTCCGCTTGTTCGCCGCGGGGGCTGATGAGGAGGTCGGTGACGCCTGCTTCGGCGAAGCGGCGCAGTTCGCGGGTGATCGTTCTCTCGTCTCCGGCGATGACCGTCTCGTGGACGCCGGACAGGCCCTGACGGTCGAGGACCGCGCGGTAGGCGGGGAAGTCCGACACGGCGCCCAGCTGGTCGGCCAGGTCGCGGCGGACGGCGTCCGGGTCATCGGTGAGGGCCACTATGGTGCCCGCCAGTACGCGTGGCGCGGGGCGTCCTGCGGCCTCGGCGGCCTTGGTGATGGACGGGACGATGTGGTCGGCGATCGCGTCGGCGCCCACCCAGGTCGTCACGGTGCCGTCGGCCAGTTCGCCCGCGATGCGCAGCATGGCCGGACCAAGGGCTGACACCAGCACGGGCGGCGGGGTCACGCCGGGTGCGTCCAGTGTGCCTACCGCGGTCAGCGTCTCGCCGCGGTAGTCGACTTCCTCGCCGCGCAGCAGAGGGCGCAGGGCCGACAGGTACTCGCGGACGTGTCGCGCCGGGCGTTCGTAGGCGATGCCGTGCGATCCTTCGATGACCTGCGGGTGGCTCGGGCCGATGCCGAGAGTGAAGCGACCGCCCGTCATGGCCTGTGCGGTGAGCGCCTGGCTGGCCAGCGCGAGGGGGTGGCGCGGGTAGGTCGGGACGATCGCCGTGCCCACCTCGATGCCGGGGACCTCGCGGCCGGCGAGCGCGGCGGTCATGAGCGCGTCCCAGGAGCCCGCGTGCCCGAAGAAGACGCTGTCGAGCCCGGTGTCCCGGGCCAGGCGGGCCTGCGTCACCAGGTCGTCCAAGGGGGCCAGTCCGGCGATGGTGAACAGTCCGATGCGCATGAGCCGCTCCAAGGTGAATCGGATCTTCCGGTTCTGGTTGTGCAGGATAACCTGAATCTTCTGTTCCGGTTACCTCGGGAGGAGGACGATGCGGGCCGACGCCAAGCGCAACCGCGAGCGGATCGTCTCCTGTGCCCTCGACCTGTTCGCCGAGCGGGGGCCCGGCGTCAGCATGGAGGAGATCGCGCGGGCGGCGGGCCTCGGCGTGGGGACCCTCTACCGGCATTTCCCCGACCGGCGAGCACTGGTCGAGGAGATCGCGACCAGTTCGCTCCGGTGCCTGGGGGCGGAGATCCGGCGGCTTCGCGGTCAGGAGCTTCCGCGCTGGGAGGCGCTGACCCGGGTCGTCGCCTTCTGCGCCGGTCAGCCGTTCGCACTCGTGAAGGCCGTCGCGGACGGTGATTCGCCGCCGGAGGAGCGGCTTGCCCTGCAGGACGAGGTCGACGGCCTCCTCCGGGACCTCATGCGAGAGGTGCAGGAGGAAGGCGCGATGCGCGATGACATCAGCCCGGTGGAGGCCGTCGAGATCCTCAGCACCGCCGTCTGCCGTCCTGGAGCCCGGGAGGACGACGCCGTCACCCGCGTGATGCTGGACGGGCTCCGGGCGAAGGCGCCGGGCCGATGACGGACCGGGTTTGCACGGTGCTCCGAATGATCTGATATGTCAGGCGGGGCGCGGCCGGTCGGCAGTTGGGCACCAATTCGATCTCATTTCCCCGTGAAAACTCTGGCGGTGTTTTCCCCGTATCGCGCGCTCGGGCCGGTGGATCTTATGGCCGGAGGCGGACGTCGTCCGCCCGGTGCGCGCGGGCTTCGCGCGAGTAGCGTGTTTCGCAGGCTTCTATGAGTCCCTCGGTCAAGTGGCTTGCGGGGTGCGGGTGGCTATGGGGAGTAAAGAAGATCAAGAAGTGCGGCGGAAGGTTCTCGCGGAACTCCAGGAGGAGCTCCGGCAGAAGCCGCTGACAATCGGCGTGGTCGGTGTTTCCGGGGTCGGGAAATCCACTCTGGTGAACACCCTGTGCAACACCGAGCTGCCGACGAGCCCCACCGTGGCCTGTACGAGGGAATTCGAGAGCCAGGACGTCAGCATCACCGTGCGGGGCGGGATCGTCGACGGCCACCGGACGAAACTGAGGGTCGTTGACGCGCCGGGGCTCGGGGAGAGCGTGGAGCAGGACCCCGGCTACCTGGAGATGTACCGGAGCGAGCTTCCGAAGTGCGACGTCGTGCTCTGGCTCAGCGCCGCCCGGAACCGGGCGATCGCCCTGGAGCAGCAGTACATCGCGGAACTCCTCGGAGTGAACGACCGCATCGTCTTCGGTCTCAGCCAGGTCGACCTGATCGACCCCCTCGACTGGAACACCGAGGTGAACCTCCCTTCCGGCGAGCAGCTGAAGAACATGCGGGAGATCTGTCGCGACAGGGCGGACCGTTTCTCGCGGACGATCGGGGCGCCCGTCGAGTTCGTGCCCGTCTCCGCCGGCAGGCGGTACAACCTCCAGCCGCTCTTCTCGGCTCTTCTGGAAAAGGTTCCCGACGAGCGCGCCTGGATATTCTCGGGCGTCAAGGCGTTCACCGCGGGGGACTGGGTTCCGGAGAAGTACCGGGGAAAGGTCATGAGGGGTGCGGACGGGGTCGGAACTTCCAGGAAGGGGGCGGGGCTGCTGAAGTTCCTCCGCGGTGAGTGACGGGGCGAGACTTCGGCAGTTTTTCTCTGGTGCGGTGGTGGCGGAGGCTCTCCGATGGAGATCCGTCGCTGACGGAGTTGCAAGGGGTGAACAATGGCGGGCTCCGAAGAGAACATGATCCGCAATGAGCTGGATCGCTACAGCGCGAGCGAGCAGCTGGAGATCGCGCGCACGCGGTCCTCGCTCGAGGAATGGGCCAGGAGGATCAAGATGCTCAAGGACATCGCGATGTCGGTCGCGGACATCGTGAAGGTGGCCAAAGAGCTGCTGGACTGGTGGAACAACCGGAGGTGACGGGGTACTCCACCACCGTCTCCTGACGCCCCCGGCGGACGTCCCGGTTGCGGCGCTCATGCCAGGCTGTGATCTCGCAGCCTGGCATGGCGGTTCTCCAGGCGACGACGGCGAACCGGACGTGTCACGGCGGGCCGGCCAGGTCGGGTCCGTAGGAGTCCAGGTCGGGCACGACACCGAGCCAGGCGCGTACCTCCGCCGCCAGTCCGGTGTCCGCGATGAGGCCGACGATGGGTGCGAGGCCGGTCAGTGCTCGCTGCATGTCGATGAGCCGATGCGTGTCGCGGTACTCGTCGGTTTGGGCCAGGGCCCGCAACATGGCGCCGATGTCCTCGCCGGGGCGGGCGAAGTCGTCCTCGGTCAGCGGGATCGAGCGGAGATGCGCGGCGCGGTCGACCGCCTCCTGGCGGCTCATCGTGAAACCGCCGAGGACCCGCCGGGCGATGCCGTCCGGCCGGAGGACCTCCGGCAGATCCGCGATCTCGTCGCCGGCCTCCAGGGCCGCCAGCGACAGCCAGACGAGGTCCTCGACGGCGTGCGCCAGCGGGAACCCCTGTTCCAGTGCCCACTCGATGAGCGAGGCGGCGAGTTCCATATCGGCGGCCGGTCTCTGGAGCGGCCATCCCGCGCGCTGCCAGCGGACGTCCCGCACCCCTGCCTCGACCAGGCTCAGCCACCAGTGGAACGGGCTGATGTTCGATGGCTGGTTGTCCAGCAGCCACTGCTTGCGCAGAGGCGGATCGATATCGAGAAGGCGGTAGAACACGAAGTCGGTCATGTCGCCAGCCGATCTTCCTGGGGGCCGCAGCGTGTGAGGCCCCATGCATTATCCCCACGAATCGGATCCCTCGGCAGACCGTCGGGGGTTCGGGCGTTCCCTAGTCCGTGCCGTCGCGGTCCTCTCATACGGCGGGATGGTCGTTTCGGGGGTGATGATCGGGTAAGTGGGAGGCGACGTGCCATGCGGAGGGGGGCTGCGGCGGCATGCTCGCGCTGGTTCTCGCTTATGCCGTCGTCGCGGTCGCCGTGCCCTGGGCGCTCGGGCGTCGCCGGCGTGTGATGGCGTGCGCCGCGGCGGTGCTGCCGGCGGTGACGGCCGGGTGGGCCGCGGCGCGGGTCGGGAGGGGCGCGCTCACGGCGAGGCTGGACTGGGCGCCGGAGCTCGGGCTGGTGTTCGACTTCCGGCTGGACGCGCTGTCCATCGTGATGCTGCTGCTGATCGGCGGGGTGGGGGCCGTCGTCCTGTGCTACGCGGGCTGGTACTTCGACCGTCCCGAGAGGCTGATGATCGGGACGCTGGTCGCGTTCGCCGGGGCGATGACGGGCCTGGTGCTGGCCGACAACCTGCTCGTCCTGTACGTGTTCTGGGAGCTGACCACGGTCAGTTCGTTCGTGCTCATCGGCGCGACCCGGCCGGAGCGGGCGGAGGACCGGCGGGCGGCCGCGCAGGCGCTGCTGACGACCACCGCGTTCGGGCTGGTCATGCTCGCCGGGTTCGTGCTGCTCGGACAGACCGCCGGGACGTACCGGATCTCGGCGATGGCCGCCGATCCGCCGAGCGGTTCCCTGGCGACGGCCGGGCTGGTGCTGGTGCTGCTCGGGGCGTTCGCCAAGTCGGCGCAGGTGCCGTTGCACGCGTGGCTGCCCGCCGCGATGGTGGCGCCCACTCCGGTCAGCGCCTACCTGCACGCCGCGGCCATGGTGAAGGCCGGCGTCTACCTGGTGGCGCGGCTGACGCCCGCGTTCGCCGGCGCCGGGGTGTGGCGTCCGCTGGTGGTCGGGGTCGGGCTGCTGAGCCTGCTGACGGGCGGGGTCCTCGCGCTGCGGCAGCATGATCTGAAGCGGCTGCTCGCCTACGGGACGGTGAGCCAGCTCGGTCTGCTGATGGTCCTGCTGGGGGACGGGACGCGGACGGCCGCGCTGGCGGGTACGGCACTGCTGCTGGCCCACGGCCTGTTCAAGGCGCCGCTGTTCCTCACGGTCGGGACGGTCGAGCACGAGACGGGGACGCGGCGCGCCGATCGGCTCTCGGGGGCCTGGCGGCGGCTGCCGGTGCTGGCGGTCGCGGCCACGGCGGCCACGGCGTCGATGATCGGGCTGCCGCCCTTCCTCGGCTTCGTGGCCAAAGAGGCCGCTCTGGAGGCCTTCGCTCATGGCGGCGTGGACATCGCCGTCCTCATCGGGGTCGTGGCGGGATCTGCGCTGACCGTGGCCTACGGCTTGCGGTTCCTGTTCGGTGCGTTCGGCGGGCGGGCCGAGGTCACGCCTGGAGGGCACTGGGGTCTGGTCGGGCCCGTCGTGGTCCTCGCTGTGGCCGGGTTCGCCCTGGGCGTTGCTCCTGGCGCGATGCAGAAGCTCGCCGGACCCTACGCGGACACGCTGCCCGGGGACGGCGAGTACGAGCTCGCCCTGTGGCACGGGCTCGGATCGGCGCTGTGGCTTTCCGTGGCCGCGCTCGTGGCGGGTACCGCGGTGTTCGTCTTCTTCGGACGGACGTTCCCCGTCAGGCGGCCGCGGTGGCGGTTCCTGGACGCGCAGCGCGGCTACGACGGGACGGTGGAGGGGATCCTCGCCGGGGCGCACGGGGTCACCGCGCGCGTGCAGATCGGTTCGCTGCCCTTCTACCTCGGGGTGATCGGGGCGATGGCGCTGGTGGTGCCCGGCTCGGCGCTGATGGCGGCTCTGGTCCGGGGGACGGGGCCGGACGTTCCGTGGGACCGGCTGCGGGCGTGGGACGACCCGGCGCAGGTCGTCCTCGCCGTGGTCGTGATCGGCTGCGCGCTCGCGGCGCTGCGGGCCCGCCGGAGGCTGACGGCCGCGCTGCTGCTCGCCGGGACGGGCTACGGGGTCGGCGGGCTGTTCGTGGTGCAGGGCGGTCCCGATCTCGCGCTGACGCTCTTCGTCGTGGAGACCCTCTCGCTGATCATGCTGGTGCTGGTGCTGCGGCGGCTGCCCGTCCGGTACCCGCCGAGGCGCCGCACGGGGTCGGCCAGGGCGGTCGCCGGGGCGGTCAGCGTGGGCCTGGGCGGATTCGTCGCGCTTTTCCTGGTGGTAGCGGCGCTGAGCCGGGACACCCACCCGGTCGGGCCCGGATACGCCCGGCTCGCGAGCGAGACGGGGGCCAAGAACATCGTGAACGCGATCCTCGTCGAGATGCGGGCGCTCGACACGCTCGGCGAGATCGCGGTGCTGGGCGTCGCGGCGATGGGCGTCGTCGGGCTGGTGACCAGCGGGCGGCGGCTGCCGAGCCCGTCCGGCGGCGAGCGCGGCCCGGGGGAGGCGGGGAGCCGCTGGCTGGCGACGCCGGGGCGGCCGCCGCTGGGCGGATCCTCGGTGGTGCTGGAGGCGGCGGCGCGGCTCCTCGGCCCGACGATCCTGGTGTTCTCCCTCTACCTCCTCGTCGCGGGGCACGGCTCCCCGGGAGGCGGGTTCGTGGGCGGGCTCGTGGCGGGCATGGCGTTCGTGCTGCGCTACCTTCCGGGCGGCCGGCGGGAGCTGGCGACCGCGCTGCCGGTGCGGCCGAGCGTCCTGATCGGCGGCGGCCTCGGGCTCGCGGTCGCCACGGGCGCGGCCGGCTGGACGGCGGGCGGTTTCCCGCACGGCGAGTTCCTCCAGGGCGAGGTCTGGCACGCGTCACCGCCCGTCCTCGGCGAGGTCGAGGTGCCGACCAGCCTGTTCTTCGACATCGGCGTGTACCTGGTGGTCCTCGGGCTGGTGCTGACGATCCTCACCACGCTCGGGGCGAGCCTGGAGGACGAGCCGGACGGGGAGGAGGCGTGACCGGGCCCGCGCTCGTCCTCGTGCTGACCGTCGCCGTGCTGTTCGCGGCCGGGTTCGACCTGCTGATGCAGCGGTCCCTGATCCGCGTCGTGGTCGGGTTCATGCTGCTCGGGCACGGGGCCAACCTCGTCCTGCTGCTGGCGGGCGGGGCCGCGGGCGCGCCGCCGCTGCTCGGCGGGAAGCGGGAGGGGGCGATGGCCGACCCGCTGCCGCAGGCCATGGCGCTCACCGCCATCGTGATCACGTTCGGCGTCACGGCGTTCCTGCTGGCGCTGGCCTACCGGAGCCGGCGGCTGCTCGGCGAGGACGAGGTGCAGGACGACGTCGAGGACCGCCGGATCTGCGCCGAGCGCCGCCGCGCGTCGTGGGACGCCCCGCCGGAGCGGCACGACCCGCTGGAGGAGGACGAGTGAACGTCCTGCTCCCCCTGCCGTTCGCGCTGCCGCTGCTGGGCGCGGCGCTCGCGATGATCAGCCGTCGCCGCCGGTCCTGGCTGCGGGTCCTCGCGCCGCTCGTCGGGGCGGGGGCCGTGGCGGCCTCCGTGGCGGTGCTGGTCGCCGTGGCCCGGGACGGCGTCGTCGCCGTCCAGGTCGGGGGATGGGCCGCCCCGCTCGGGATCACGCTCGTCGCCGACCGGCTGTCGGCGCTGCTGCTCGTGGTGGCCGGCACCGTGCTGCTGGCCATCATGCTGCACGCGGTGGCGGAGGGCGCGGGCGCGCTGGAGCGCCGGAGCGAGCCGGGGGTGTTCCATCCCGCGTACCTGGCGCTGACCGGCGGCGTCGGCCTGGTGTTCCTCGCCGGTGACCTGTTCAACCTGTTCGTCGCGTTCGAGGTGATGCTCGCGTCGAGCTACGTGCTGATGACCCTCCAGCCGACGGCCGAGCGCCTCCGGGCGGGCATGACCTACACGGTCGTCAGCCTCACGTCCTCGATCATGTTCCTCACCGCGCTCGGCCTGACCTACGCGGCGGCCGGGACGGTGAACCTCGCCGACCTGTCCGAGCGCGTCCCGGCGCTCCCGGCGGGCACCCGCACGGCGCTCGGGCTGCTGTTCCTCGTGGTGTTCGGCATCAAGGGCGCGATCGTGCCGATGCACCTGTGGCTGCCCGACGCCTACCCGGCCGCCCTCACCAAGGTCACCGCCGTGTTCGCCGCGCTGCTGACCAAGGCCGCGGTGTACGCGCTCATCCGCGTCGAGACGCTGGTGTTCCCCCGCGAGCACGGGTCGTGGGTGATGCTCGTCCTCGCCGCCGGGACGATGGTCGTGGGCACCCTCGGCGCGCTGGCGAACGAGGACATCCACCGGGTGTTCTCGTTCACCCTCGTCGGCCACATCGGCTACATGCTCTTCGGCCTGGCGCTGTTCAGCGTCGCCGGGCTCACCGGGGCGATCCTCTACCTCGTCCACCACATCGTCGTGCAGGCGACGCTGTTCCTCGTCAGCGACCTCATCCAGGCCCGCACGGGGGAGACGTCGCTGCACCGGCTCGGCGGCCTCGCCCGGCTGTCGGCGCTCATCGCGGTGCTGTTCTTCATCCCCGCGATGAGCGTGAGCGGGGTGCCGCCGACGTCCGGTTTCGTCGCGAAGCTCGCGCTGTTCCAGGCGGGGCTCGGGTCGGGGCGTCCGCTGGCGTACGCCGTCACGGGCGTCGCGGTGCTCGCGAGCCTGCTCACGCTCATGGCGATGGCGCGGATCTGGGTGCTCGGGTTCTGGCGCCCCCGCCCGGAGGAGGCGGGCGAGCCGCCGGCCGCCGAGCCCTACACGCGGGGCGGGGTGCGGGTCATGCAGGCCGTGACCGCCGTGATGGTCGCCGGGGGCCTGCTCATCGCCCTGTTCGCCGGGCCGCTGTCGGCGTGGAGCGCGCGGGCCGCGGCCGACCTGGTGGATCCGTCGGCCTACCGGCGGGCCGTGCTGGACGGGAGGACGCCGTGAGGAGCACGCTCCGCAGGATCGGGGCCCGACTGGGCATGGCGGCGTGGCTGCTCGCGGTCTGGGTGCTGCTGTGGGGGCGGGTCGACGCCCTCGTCGTCGCGGGCGGCGTCGTCGCCGTGGTCATCGCCTACGCGGTGAGCCGGCTGCCCGCCGTCCCGCTCGTCAACAGGATCCGGCCGCTGCGCCTCGCCGAGGCCGCCGCGGAACTCGCGTGGGACCTGTTCGCGTCGAGCGTGGTCATCGGCTGGCACGCGCTGCGCGCACCGCGCCGGGTCAGGGGCGCCGTCATCGAGGTGAGCGCCCGGACGCGTTCGGAGCTCGTCCTGCTCGTGGTCACGACGAGCATCTCGCTGCGTCCCGGCACCCTGCTCGTCGACCTCGACTGGGACCGGTCGATCCTGCGCATCCACGGCATGCCGGTCCGGGACCGCCGGGAGGCCGACGCCGCGCGCGAGGACGTGCTGCGCACGGAGCGCAGGCTGATGCGGGCCCTCGTGACCCCCGAGGACACAGCGAAGAGAGAGGAACAGGGATGACCGTCGTCTACACCGTCACCATGACCCTGCTGGGCGCGGCGATCCTGATGACCGCCGCGCGGCTCGTCCGCGGCCCGACCTCCTTCGACCGGATCATGGCCGTGGACGTCCTGGCGGTCCTGCTGGTCAGCGGCATCGCGGTGCACTCGGCCGTCCGGGGCGAGCCCGCGCTGTCGACGATCCTGGTGGCCGTCGTGCTGCTCGGGTTCGTCGGGTCGGTCACCGCCGCCCGCCTCGCGGCGCGGCGGGAGGAGGGCCGGTGACCGCCGGCGACGTCGTCACCGCCGTCCTGCTTCCCGCGGGCGCCGCGTTCTGCGCGGTGGGCGCGCTCGGCGTGCTGCGGTTCCCCGACCTGCTCACCCGGCTGCACGCCGCGACCAAGCCGCAGACGATCGGGCTCGTGCTCGTCCTCGCGGGCGCCGCGCCCCAGGCGGGCTCCGTCGCGGCCGCCGCCCCGCTGCTGCTGGTCGCGGTCTTCCAGCTGATCACCGCGCCCGTCGCGGCCCAGACGATCGGCGCCGCCGCCTACCGCGCCGGCGTCCTCGACCGGTCCGTCCTCACCATCGACGAGACCGGCCGCGAGCCCTGACCGCGCTCACTCCTCGGTGGCGGGGCTGCCGCCGGCGACGACCTCGGCGAGCAGGTCCTCCTCGGTGGCGCCGCGCCGCCAGTAGCCGGTGAAGGTGACGGCGCGGCGATCCAGGCCGCGCTCGTTCACCAGGTGCCGCCGCAGCGCCTTGACCACGGCGGACTCGCCCGCGATCCACGCGTAGGCGCCGTCCGGGACCGCCGCCGCGCGCACGGCGTCGAGCAGGCCGCCGGGGGAGACCCAGGAGATCCGCGCCTCGGAGGCGGTCGGCAGGTCCTGCCGGTCGCCGGGATCCGGGACGTCGATCCAGACCTGCGCGGGCGTCCCGGCGGGCAGCCAGGCGAGGTTGCCGGCGATGGCGGGCAGCGCGGTCAGGTCGCCCGCCATGACGACGGGGGCGCCGGGCGGCGGCCGGAAGTCGTAGCCGCCGTTGTCGGGGCCGGTCGGGCCGAGGACGGTGACGCGGTCGCCGGGGCCCGCCGCCGCGGCCCAGCGGGCGGCCGGGCCGGACGCGCCGTCCATGTGCAGCGCGAAGTCGACGTCCAGCTCGCCGGGGCGCTTGTCGCGGACGGTGTAGGACCGCATGATGCCGCGCACGGCCGGGTCGAGCGCCCGCCAGTCGGCGAACCACGTGTCGCCGCCGCTGTCGCGCGGCATCACGGGGGCGTCCTGGTGGGGGTGCGGAAGGAAGATCTTGAACCGCTGGTCGCGCCCGCCGGTGACGAAGCCGTCCACGGACGCGCCGCCGAAGGTGATGCGGGCCATGGACGGGCCGAGCCGCTCGGACCGCAGCACGTGCAGGTCGAAGAAGGCGTACGGGTGCGCCGGGGTCTTCGGCATCGCGGCCTCAGCCCGTCTTCTTCGCCGACCGGAGGGACGCGGCGAGCGCTTCGAGGATCGGCGCGCAGCCCTCGTAGGAGAAGCGGGGCTCGGGCTGCCACGCGATGACCTGGTTCGCCTTCACGGCGGGCAGGTCCTTCCACGACGGCTTCGACCCGAGGTCCTTGGGCTGGAGCGCCTGCGTGCGGGAGTCGAGCATGATGACGTCCGCCGTGTACTTGTCGGCGTTCTCCCAGCTCAGCTCCTCGAAGTAGCCGTCCTTGCCCGGCTTCTCCGGGACGATCAGGTCGACGCCGAGCTCCTTGAAGTAGATGAGGTCGGTGTTCTTCCCCGGGCTGGAGGCGTAGAAGAGGTCGGGGCTCGCGGACGCCGCCAGCACCTTCAGCCCCGGCTTCGCCTTGGCCGCCGCGCGCAACGCCTCGGCGGCCTTGTCGAACCTGGCCTTGGCGGCGGTCACCTTCGCCGACTTCGGGTCGGCGCCGAGCGCGGCGGCGAGGGCGGCGGTGCGCTCGATCGGCTTCGGCAGCGCGACGGCGCCGGTGGAGATGGCGACCGAGTCCGCCAGCGCGAAGATCTTGTCCTTGCTCTCGGCCGGGACGTAGAACAGGTCGCCCGGCACGAACATGTTGTCGACGAGGAGCTCGGGGCGCAGCGCCGCGTACTTCTCGATGTTGAACTCGCCGTAGGCGTTGCCGATGATCTCCAGGCGGTCGACGGGCAGGTTCCCGGCCTGGGGGTCGGGCCTGCCGTCCTTGAGCTTCGTCGGGCCGAACACGCCGACGATCTGGCGGTCCACGCCGAAGTCGTAGAGGGCGGCGGCGGTGCCGACGTAGCCGACGACGCGCTGCGGGCGCGCCTTGAGCCGCACGCGGGTGCCGCGGTCGTCGGTGAACGTCCAGGCGCCGCCGCCCGGCGAGGCCGTGCCGCTCGCGTCGTCACCGCCTCCGCACGCGCTGACGAGCGCCCCGAGGGCGAGGGCGCCGCCCGCGCCGAGCAGGCCGCGGCGGGTGAGGTGCTGTGCCCCGATGTTCGACATCTCCGACGTTCTCCCAAATCAAGTTGCATGGCCGGATGGTCGGCCGATGGGAGCTTAGGTTAACCTAACCTAAGATCTTGTCCAGAGTGGGGACCGTCACGTGGTCCCCGGCCGTCCCCCGGAGCCCCCCACGTGTTGACGACGAAGTCGCCGCCGGTCACACCGCCCGCGGAGCCGGCGGCAGCCCGGCGACCGCAGGGCGCGCGATGGGCCGCCGGACTCGTCGGCGCGCTGCTCCTCCTCGCCGCCGTCGTGCTGAGCCTCGGCGTCGGAGCGAAGCCGCTGCCGCCCGGACAGGTGTGGGACGGGCTGTTCCACGCTGATTCGGCGGCGTACACGCTCGTCCACGAGATGCGCCTGCCGCGCACCCTGCTCGGGCTCCTCGCGGGGACGGCGCTCGGTCTCGCCGGCGCGGTGATGCAGTCGCTCACCCGCAACCCGCTCGCCGACCCCGGCCTTCTCGGCATCAACGCGGGCGCCGCCGCCGCGGTCGTGTCGGCCATCTCCTTCCTCGGCGTCACCTCGTTCACCGGGTTCGTGTGGTTCGCGTTCGCCGGAGCGGGCGCCGTCGCGGTGCTGCTCTACGCGGTCGGGGGCGGGCGCGCCGCCACCCCGGCCCGGCTCGCCCTCGCGGGCTCCGCGCTGAACGCCGCCCTCTTCTCGTACGTGAGCGCGGTGCAGCTGCTCGACACCGCGTCCCTCGACCGGATGCGCTTCTGGACGGTCGGGTCGCTCGCCTCCGCGCAGGGCTACACCGTCGTCCGCGTCGCGCCGTTCGTCCTGGTCGGGCTGGTCGCCGCGCTGCTGCTGGCGCGCCCGCTGAACGCGATGGCGATGGGCGAGGACGCCGCCCGCGCGCTCGGCGCCGACCCGGGACGCGTCCGGATCACCGCGATCGTCACCGTCACCCTGCTGTGCGGCGCGGCGACGGCGGCGTGCGGGCCGATCATCTTCGTGGGGCTGATGGTGCCGCACCTCGTCAGCGCCCTGACCGGGCCCGACCTGCGCCGGCTGATCCCGTTCTGCGCGGTCCTGTCGCCCGCCCTGATGCTCGCGGCGGACGTCTTCGGGCGCGTCGTGGTGCGCCCGTCCGAACTCCAGGTCGGCGTGGTGATGGTCGTGGCCGGCGGGCCGGTCTTCCTGTACTTCGTCCGCCGGGCCGGGAGGTCGCGCTCATGAGCAGGGGGCCGCGTTTCGCCGTCGTCCGGACGCCCGCGGTGTCGTTCCGGTTCCGGCCGCGCGCTCTCGCCGTCGCGGCGCTCTGCCTCGCCGTCGCGCTCGGGACGGGCGTGCTCCTCATCGGCAGCGGCGACTTCCCGATCAGCCCCGCCGACGTCGTGCGGACCCTGGCGGGCCGGGGATCGCCCGCCGACTCGGTCATCGTGAACGAGATCCGGCTGCCGCGCGTGGCGGCCGGGCTCGCGGTCGGCGCCGCGCTCGGGCTGGCGGGCGCGATCTTCCAGTCGCTGGTCCGTAACCCCCTCGGCAGCCCCGACATCCTCGGCTTCAGCCAGGGCGCCGCGACCGGCGTGCTCGCCGTGATCGTGCTGACCGGCGCCGGCAGCGTCGCGGTCGCGGCCGGCGCGGCCGGCGGGGGCCTGCTCACCGGCCTGGTCGTGTACCTGGTGGCCGGACGGCACGGCGCGCACGGGCAGCGGCTCATCCTCGTCGGCATCGGCGTCGCCGCGATCCTCACCGGCGTCAACGGCTACCTGATCACCCAGGCGAAGATCACCGACGCGGCCCGCGCCGTGCTGTGGCTGACCGGCAGCCTGGACGGCCGCGACTGGGCGGACGCCGCGCCGGTCATCGCGGCGCTCGCCGTGCTCGGCCCGCTCGTCCTCGCCGGCTGCGGGCGGGCGCTGCGGATGCTGGAGATGGGCGACGACGCGGCGCACGGGCTCGGCGTGCCCATCGAGCGGGTCCGGGTGCTGCTGCTGGCCGCGGCCGTGCTGCTGACGGCGCTCGCCGCGGCGGCGGCCGGGCCGGTGTCGTTCGTCGCGCTGACCGCACCGCAGCTCGCCCGCCGCCTCACCCGGACGGCGGGCCCCAACCTGCTGCCGGCGGCGTGCATGGGCGCGGCGCTGATGGCGGCCGCCGACTGGGCGGCGCAGCGCGGCTTCCCCGGCCACCAGCTCCCGGTCGGCGTGGTGACCGGGCTGCTCGGCGGCGGGTACCTGGTCTGGCTCCTCGTGACCGAACGCAAGACGGGACGGATGTGATGAAGGACGCGACCGCGCGGCTCGCCGGCGCCGGGCTCACCCTGGCCTACGACAAGCGCACCATCGCCGAGGACCTCGACGTGGCGGTCCCCGAGGGCTCGTTCACGGTGATCGTGGGACCGAACGCGTGCGGCAAGTCGACGCTGCTGCGCGCGCTGGCGCGGATCCTCAGGCCCTCCGCCGGGACGGTCGTGCTGGACGGCCGCCCCATCGCCGACTGGCCCGCCAAGAAGCTCGCGCGCACGCTCGGGCTGCTGCCGCAGTCGTCCATCGCGCCGGAGGGGATCACGGTCGCCGACCTGGTCTCGCGCGGCCGGTACCCGCACCAGAGCCTGCTGCGGCAGTGGTCCAGGGAGGACGAGCGGGTCGTCGCCGAGTCGATGGCCGCGACCGGCGTCGGGGACCTCGCCGACCGGCATGTGGACGAGCTGTCGGGCGGACAGCGGCAGCGGGTCTGGATCGCCATGGTGCTCGCCCAGCAGACGCCGCTGCTGCTGCTGGACGAGCCGACGACCTACCTGGACATCGCGCACCAGATCGAGGTGCTCGACCTGTGCGCGCGGCTGCACGAGGAGGGCCGGACGGTCGTCGCCGTCCTGCATGATCTCAATCACGCCGCCCGCTACGCCACGCACATGATCGCGATGCGGGACGGCCGGATCGCGGCGGAGGGCGACCCGTCCGCCGTCGTCACCGCCGACCTGGTGGAGCAGGTCTTCCGGCTGCCGTGCCGGGTGATCGACTGCCCGGAGACCGGGACCCCGCTGGTCGTCCCGGCGGCCCGCGCCCGCATCGCCGCCCCGCGCTAGCGCCCGCCGCCCGGCGGGGGCACGCCCGGAATCGTTGTAGCCTTCTAATGGTTGTAGGGCTATAACGATCGGAGGCGGCGTGCCCGAACTCAGTCCCCGGCGCCGGCTGGCGGTACTGGCCATCTGCTGCCTGAGCCTGCTCATCGTCAGCCTGGACAACACGATCCTGAACGTCGCGCTCCCGTCGCTGCAGCGCGACTTCCACAGCTCGCTGTCGGGCCTCCAGTGGACGATCGACGCGTACCTGATCGTCCTGGCGTCCCTGCTGCTGCTCTCCGGCTCGACCGCCGACAGGATCGGGCGGCGCCGCGTGTTCCAGACGGGGCTCGCGCTCTTCTCCGTCGGGTCGGTGCTGTGCAGCCTCGCGCCGTCGCTCGGCTGGCTCGTCGCCGCCCGGGTGGTGCAGGCGGTCGGCGGGTCGATGCTCAACCCCGTCGCGATGTCGATCATCACGAACGTGTTCACCGGGCCGCGCGAGCGGGCCCGCGCCATCGGCGTCTGGGGCGCCGTCGTCGGGCTCAGCATGGCGATGGGACCGCTGGTCGGGGGAGTGCTGGTCGACTCGGTCGGCTGGCGGTCGATCTTCTGGTTGAACGTGCCGATCGGGCTCGCCGCGCTGGTGCTGACCGCGCTGTTCGTCCCCGAGTCGCGCGCCCCGCGCCCCCGCCGTCCCGATCCGCTCGGCCAGGCGTTCATGATCCTGCTGCTCGGGACGCTGACCTACGCGATCATCGAGGCGCCCGGCCGCGGCCTGGCCGACCCCGCCGTCTCCGGCGCCGCGATCGTCGCCGCGGCGTCCCTCGCCGGGTTCGTCGTCCACGCGCTGCGCACCCCCGAGCCGCTGATCGACCTGCGGTTCTTCCGCAGCGTCCCGTTCTCGGGCGCGACGGTCATCGCGGTCAGCGGGTTCGCCGCGCTCGGCGGATTCCTCTTCCTCAACACCCTCTACCTGCAGAACGTGCGCGGGCTGTCGGCGCTGCACGCGGGGCTGTTCCTGCTGCCCATGGCGGCGATGACCGCCGCGTCCGCCCCGCTGTCGGGACGGCTCGTCGGCGGCCGCGGCCCGCGGCTCCCGCTCCAGATCGCGGGGGCGGCGATGCTCGCCAGCGGCCTGCTGTTCGCCGCGTTCGACGCCGAGACCAGCGACGTCACGCTCTTCGCCGCGTACGTGCTGTTCGGTCTCGGGTTCGGCATGCTGAACTCGCCCATCACGAACACCGCCGTGTCGGGCATGCCGCGCGCCCAGGCGGGCGTCGCCGCGGCGGTCGCCTCCACCAGCCGGCAGATCGGGCAGGCGCTCGGCGTCGCGGTGATCGGAGCCGTGCTCGCCGCCGGGACGTCCGCGGCGCACCCCGCCGCGGACGCCTTCGTGTCGGCCGCCCGACCGGCATACTGGATCCTCGCCGGATGCGCCGGCGCCGTCCTGGTGCTCGGCACGGCCACCACGGGCCGGCGGGCCGCCCGCAGCGCGGCGCGCACGGCCGGCCTGTTCGGCGGCGACGAGACGGCGCCGGACGCACGCGATGTGACGGGAGCGAGTGCGCGATGACCGAGCCCGCAGTCCAGCACGCCGACGCCGCCGCGCGGGCGTGGCACAACCTGCGGGTCCTGCTGCACGAGCGCGGCGACCGGCGGCGGGAGGTCACCGACGCGCTCGGCATGAGCTTCTTCCGGGTCAAGGCGCTGCGGTACGTCGCCGCGGCGAGTGCGCCGCTGACGCTGCGCGACCTCGCCGAGAGGCTCCTCACCGACCGCCCCTACGTCACCCTCGTGGTGGACGACCTGGTCGGGCGGGGCCTGGTCGAGCGGACCGAGAACCCCGCCGACCGCCGATCCAAGATCGTGACCGCGACGGCGGCGGGGCGGGCCGCGGCGGCCGAGGCCGAGCGGATCCTGGACACCCCGCCGCCGTCGCTCTACGACCTCCCGGCCGAGGACCTCGCGGTCCTCGACCGGGTCGCGGCGCGCCTGGTCTCCGAAGGCTGACCGCGGGCCGGGCCCCGCGTCCCGGCGATCCTCAGGCCCCCGCCGGGACCTTGTACTTCCCGGCCGCCTCCGACTCCGTGGGCTGCCGCTCGACGACCAGCCCGCCGAGCGCCTTGGCGTCCGTCCGCAGGATGTAGGTCTTGCGGGTCCCGGGCTCGTCCACCTTGGAGAAGTCCATCGGCGTGCCGTAGCCGCCGTCGTGGGCGGTGGTGGACCGGTGCGCGGTGATCAGTCCCTCGCGGGTGAGGTCCTTGGCCGCGCACGCCTTCTTCAGCGCGTCCGCGAAGATGACCGCGCCCGTGTACCCGTTGACGACGGCGCTGTCGCGCGGCTGCCCCGGGTACTTCTTCCCGTAGTCGTCCGCCAGCTTCTTGATCGGCGCCAGGCCGGACGAGATGGGCGCGCCCGCGCTGGCGAGGTAGAAGTCCTTCAGCAGCGCGGGCGCGGCCGCGGTCTGCAGGAGCTGCGGGGAGAACCCGGAGTTGCTCGCCACGATCGGCGCCGCCATGCCCTTGGCCCGGGCGAGGCCCGCAAGCGACGCCGACTGCCGGGGCCCGGCGCTCATCAGGATCGCCTTGACGCCCGCGCTCTTCAGCGCCGCGACCTGGGCGGACATGTCGTTGTCGGTCGCCTTGATCTTCTGTTCGACGAGCGTCAGGCCGAGCTCGCCCGCCGCGTACTTCGCCCCGGCGAGCGCGCTCTCGCCGTAGTCGCCCTCGAAGTACACGTGCCCGACCTTGTCGCCCTTGGCGATGCCCTTCTCCCGGGTGAGGAAGTCCAGGGCGTTGATCATGTCGACGTCGTAGGTGGTGCCGGTGACCTGGATGTACCTGCTGCCGAGCAGCGTCGTCGACCAGGCGTTCGGGATGACGAACATCTTGTCGGCCTCGATGCGGCCCTTGAGCGCCGTCACCATCGGCGAGCCGACGAACTGGGCGATGCCGATGACGCTCGACTGCATCTCGCTGTACCCGGCGACGGCCTTCTGCACGTCGTAGCCGTGGTCGCGGACGACCAGCTCGACCTTGCGCCCGCAGACGCCGCCCTGGGCGTTCAGCTGCTCGAAGTACATCCGCTGCGCCTGGGTGAGGCTCTTGCCGAGCGGCGCGTACACGCCGGTCAGGTCGGTCTCGACGCCGACGCGGATCGTGCCGTCGGTGACGCCGGGCCCGGTCTTCACACCGTCCGAACCGGTGCCGCCGGACCCGCCGGACGCCTTGCCGCTGCAGCCCGACGCCATGCCCAGCGGCAGCGCCACGGCAAGCGCGACCACGGCAAGACGCGCCGGGCCGAACCTGGGGATGCGCTTCATATCGCTTGCTCCTCTTGCTCGAATCGGGTGAGGGGACGGGAGGCCCGGCGCCGGGACGCGGCGGTGCGCAGCCGCGTCCACGCCCCGGTCAGGCCGCCGGGGAGGAAGAGCACGACGGCGACGACGGCGGCGCCGTACAGGATCCGGGCGGCCTCGGCGGGGGAGACGCCGCCCGAGCCCGGGGCGGCGACGAGGGGCAGGTCGTCGCCGAAACGGGTGAGGAGCTGGGGCAGGACGGAGACGAACACCGCGCCCGCGACGGCCCCGGCCGCGGTGCCGAGCCCGCCGATGACGATCATGGCGAGGTAGTCCAGGGACAGGAACATGCCGAAGTAGTCGGGGACGGTCCGCCGGAACGCCAGCGCGAGCAGCGCCCCGGCCGCGCCCGCGTACATCGACGACAGCACGAACACGCCGGCCCGGTAGCGGGCCACCGGGACGCCCATGACCGCCGCCGCGACCTCGTGGTCGCGGACGGTGTTGAGGGCCCGCCCCGGCCGTCCGCGCAGGATGCCGCGCGCGATCCACACGGCCGGGACCAGCAGCGCGACGGCGAGGAACCACAGCCGCTCCAGCGCGCCGAGCGGGACGGCGAACACCACCAGCTCCGGGGCGTCGTCGAAGCGGAACCCGGCGATCTCCAGCGGCGGGACGTCCCGGCCGTTGAACCCGCCGGTGACGCTCTCGGCGTTGAACAGCAGGTGCTGCCCGATGAAGATCAGCGCGAGGGAGGCGATGCCGAGGTAGGTGCCGCGCAGCCGTCCGGCGATGGGGCTGAACAGCCCGCCCGCGACGCCCGCGAGCAGGATCGCGCCGAGGAACGCCAGCGGGGTCGGCAGCCCGAGGCCCGCGAGCTTCGGCCCCGAGCCGGACGCCAGGTAGACGTACCCGTACGCGCCGACCGCGAGGAAGAAGGCGTGCCCCATCGACAGCTGCCCGGTGGCGCCGGTCAGCAGGTTCAGGCCGATCGCGCCGACCGCCGCCGACATCGCGAACAGGCCCGTCTGGAGCCAGAACGCGTCGAGGTAGAACGGCAGGGCCAGCAGGACGAGGGTGGACGCGGCGGCGGCCGCGTACCGGATCCGGGCGTCAGACACGCGACAGCTCCCTCGTCCCGAACAGCCCGGCGGGACGCACGAGCAGCACCGCGAGCATCACCAGGAACGGCGCCACGTCGCCGATGCCGCGCCCGAGGAACGCCAGCTCGCCCTGGTAGCCCGTCACGAGCGACTCGGTGAGCCCGACGGCGAGGCCGCCGACGAGCGCGCCCGTCGTGGAGTCGAGGCCGCCGAGGATCGCGGCCGGGAAGGCCTTCATCGCGGCGAACGAGGTGGCGCGGTCGAGGCCGGGGGTGGGGAACACGGTCAGGAACAGCGCCGCCACCGCCGCGAGCGCCCCCGCGATCGCCCACGCGGCGAACGACACGCGGCCCAGCCGGACGCCCATGAGCGCGGCCGTCTCGCCGTCCTCGGCCGCCGCCCGCATCGCCACCCCCCAGGGCGTGAGGCGGAACGCCAGCAGGAACGCGGCGATCAGGACGGCCGCGGTCGCGAACGCGGCGATCCGCGTCTGCGCGATGCCGACGCCCGCGACCTCGACGATCCTGTCGCCCCACGGGTCACCGAGCGACAGGACCCGGGTGCCGATCTCCCGCGTCAGCGCGGTGGTCAGCACGATGTCGACGCCGATCGTGACGATCGCCAGCACGGACCGGTCCTCCACCCGGGCGCGCCGGAGCACCAGCAGCTCCACCAGGGCGCCCGCGGCGGCCGCCGCCGCGACGCCCGCGCCGAGCGCCGGCAGGAACCCGATGTCGTCGTGCAGCACCGCGGTCACGTAGCCGCCCGCCAGCAGCAGCGAGGCGTGCGCGAAGTTGACCACCTCGGTGGCCCTGAAGATGATCACGAAGCCGAGGGCGATCAGCGCGTACACCGACCCCGCCGAGACCCCGTTGACCACCAGCTCGATGAACGTGCTCAAGGATTTCCCTCCGATTCGGGGGCGCCCGCGGGCGCGTGCGCGGCGCCGAGGTAGGCGCGGATCACGGCCGGGTCGCGCTGCACCGCCGCGGGCGCGCCGCCCGCGATGCGCCTGCCGAAGTCCAGGACGGTGACCTCGTCGGCCAGCCGCATGACCATCCCCATGTCGTGCTCGACCAGCAGGACCGAGAGGCCGAGGTCGGCGCGGGCGCGGAAGATGACCTCGGCCATCCGCCGCCGCTCCGCGCCGTTCATCCCGGCCACCGGCTCGTCCAGGAGCAGCAGCCGGGGCTCCATCGCGAGCGCGCGGGCCAGCTCGACCCGCTTGCGCACGCCGTAGGACAGCAGCCCGACGGGCGCGTCGAGGTGCTCGGCGACGCCGACGAACGCGGCGATGTCGCGGACCCGGTCCCGGTGCCGCGCGTCCTCGCGGCGCGCCCGCGGCAGCCGCAGGCCCGCCGACACGAACCCGGCCCGGGTGAGGCGGTGCCGCCCGAGCATGAGGTTGTCCTCGACGGACAGGTGCCGCGACAGCGCGATGTTCTGGAACGTCCGGGCGACGCCGAGGCCCGCGATCCGGTGCGGCGGCAGCGCGGTCAGCTCCGCCCCGCCGAACCGCACGCTGCCCTCGCTCGCCCGGTAGACGCCGGACAGGACGTTGAAGCACGTCGACTTGCCCGCGCCGTTCGGGCCGATGAGCGCGTGGACGCTGCCGGGCTCGACGGAGAAGCCCACGCCGTCCAGCGCGGTCAGCCCCGCGAACCGCACCGTGAGCCCGCTGACGCGCAGCTCGCCCGCCTCCGCGCCGCTCATCTGGCGGACCACCGCTCCAGCGAGGGCCCGTCCCCGGCCTCGGGGGCCGCGGCGTCCGCGCCGCCGACGCCGAGGTAGCGGCGCCTGACCTCGTCGCTCGCCGCCAGCTCCGCCGACGGCCCGCGCAGCGTCACCGCGCCGACCTCCAGCACGTGCGCGGACGACGACAGCTCCAGCGCCAGCGCCGCGTTCTGCTCGATCAGCAGGATCGCCGTGCCCTGCAGGTTGATCTCCCGGACGGTCTCGGCGATGCGCTCGGCCATCATCGGGGCGAGCCCGAGCGTCGGCTCGTCCAGCAGCAGCACGGCCGGGCACGCCATCAGCGCCCGCCCGATCGCGAGCATCTGCTGCTCACCGCCCGACAGGAGCCCCGCCCGCTGGCGCGCCCGCTCCGCCAGCAGCGGGAACAGCGCGAGCACCCGCGCGCGGGCCTTCGCGGCGTCGGACCTGCTCGGCGCGCCGAGCGCGCCCGCCCGCAGGTTCTCCTCGACGCTGAGCCGGCCGAACACCCGGCGGCCCTCCGGGACCTGCACGACCCCGGCCGCCACGACGGTGGCGGGGTGCAGGCCGACCAGGGACCGCTCGCCGAGCCGGACCGTGCCCGCGTCCACCGCGCCGCGGTGGAACGGCAGCGTGCCCGAGATCGCGCGGAGCAGGGTCGTCTTGCCGGCCCCGTTCGCGCCGAGGACGGCCGTGACCGATCCCGCCGGGACGTCCAGCGAGACCTCGCGCAGGGCCCGCACCGCCCGCCCGTAGGTCACCGACAGCCCGCGGACCGCGAGGGTCCCGTTCGCCATGCGCCCCTCCAGAAGTTCGTGTGACCGGCACCCCAGCACGGGGCCCCGACCTGCGTCCACGGGCCGCGGGCAAGACGGGGCGAGGGTCCAATCGAACGTCGTTCGGGTTGTGCGGGGAGCACAGTGCGGGCCGATTCGGGTGAGTGTTCGACCTTCTGGGGGGCCGCGCGCGTATGACCCGTCATGAGGCAGACGGCAGGGAACCGTTCGCGGCGGCGCGCCGCCCTCGCCGGAGCGCTCGCGCTGGCCGCGCTGACGGGCGCCTGCGAGTTCCAACCGGCGGCCGCGGGACCCGGCGCCCGCCCCGCGGCGCAGAGCACCCGGGTCGCGTCCCGCGCGCCCGCCCCGGCCATGTTCGACGAGCGCGGGTTCCGGGAGGACGTCCGCACCGCCGAAACGCTCACCGACGACTTCTGGCGGCGGCACTGGAACCGCCTGTTCACGGGGGAGTACAGCTCACCGCGCGTCGTCGGCCTCTACGACGGACGCGATCCGGCCTCAGCGCCGGTCTGCGGCCGCGAGCGCTTCGAACCCGACAACGCGGCCTACTGCCCCTCCGGGGACTTCGTCGCCTGGGACGCCCACCTGATGCGGTCGGGGTACGCGCGCGGCGACGCGTGGGTCTACCTCGTGATCTCGCACGAGTGGGGCCACGCCGTCCAGAACCGGCTCCGGCGAGGCCTGGTGTCGCCCGCCGCGGAGCTGCAGGCCGACTGCCTCGCGGGCGCCGCCCTCTACGGCTCGTCCGACGACGGCACGCTGCGGTTGGAGGACGGCGACGAGCAGGAGCTGGTGGACGCCTTCGCGGTCATCGGCGACCGGACGCCCTGGACCAGACCCGGCGACCACGGCTCGGCCGTCCAGCGGCTGCGCGCCTTCTCGCGCGGCGGCGAGAACGGCGTGCGGGCCTGCTTCACCTGAGGCGGCGCTCCACCGACTCGACCTTGGCGTCGAGGGCGCCGGTCACGCCGGGGCGGATGTCGGCCTTGACGACCAGGCTCACCCGCGGCGCCCGCGCCGCGACCGCGTCGGTGGCGGCCTTCACCACGGCCATCACCTCGTCCCACTCGCCCTCGATCGTGGTGAACATGGCGTCGGTCCGGTTGGGCAGGCCGCTCGCCCGCACCACCCGGACCGCCTCGGCGACGAGCTCGCCGACCTCCTCGCCCGCGCCGAGCGGGGTGACCGAGAACGCGACGAGCATCGCGCACCTCCATGACTAGGGTTGGACGACCTGCCGTACCACGATCTCATCCAGCCGGCGCTCGACGACCACCCCCACCGGCCAGTCGCGCACGAGGCAGCGCAGCAGGGCCGCCTCGTGCTCGGCGAAGGAGGGGTCGCAGCCCTGCTGTTCGAGGCTGGAGCGGATGGCCAGGACGTAGTCGGCGTCGGTGAAGCCCGGGATCTCGCGGACCATCGCGGTCGTGGTGGCGCGATGGGAGTTGAGCCCGGCGAAGGAGCGGCCGCATCCGCAGCCGCCGTCGGGGTCGTCGCGGTCGCGGGCGCACACCGTCCCGATGTGGACCAGCTCGCCTTCGACGCACCAGTCGAAGTCGTTGCCGCGGAATCCCTGGCTGGAGTTGGTGGCGGTGAGAAGTTTCAAGGCCATGCCCCCCTCGGCTCGTGGACGCCGGACCACCGTACGACGAGGGTCTGACGTAACGTCGGGAACATGAGCGAAGACGACGACGTCCTGCTGCACCGCGACGGTCCCTTCACCACGATCACGATGAACCGGCCCCGCCGCCGCAACGCGCTCTCCCGCGCCTTCCTCCTCCGCCTCACCGAGGCGTTCCGGGAGGTGGGGGACACCGACGCCCTCGGCGTGGTCCTCGCCGCCAACGGTCCGGTCTTCTCCGCCGGGCACGACTTCGCCGACATGGCCGGCGCGTCCCACGCCGACGCCCGCGACCTGCTGCGGGTCTGCACGGACCTGATGCGGACGATCCAGTCCGTCCCGCAGGTGGTGGTGGCCCGCGTGCACGGCCTCGCGACCGCCGCCGGCTGCCAGCTCGTGGCGAGCTGCGACCTCGCCGTCGCCGCGGAGAGCGCGGGCTTCGCCGCGCCCGGCGGCAAGGGCGGCTGGTTCTGCCACACGCCCCTGGTGGCGATCTCCCGCAACGTCGGCCGCAAGCGCGCCGCCGAGATGGCCCTCACCGGCGAGGTCGTCGACGCGGCCACGGCCGCCGAGTGGGGGCTGATCAACTACGCGGTCCCCGACGACGAGCTAGACAAGGCCGTCGACGACCTCCTGCGGCGCGCCACCCAGGGCAGCCCGCGCAGCAAGGCCCTCGGCAAGCAGGCGATGTACGCCCAGTTCGACCGCCCCGAACAGGACGCCTACGCCTACGCGATCGAGGTGATGGCCGCGTCCAGCCAGACTCCGGAGGCGCAGGAGGGGATGGCGGCGTTCCTGGAGAAGCGCCGCCCGGAGTGGCCCGCGTAGGGCCCCGGAAGAGGGCGCGCTCCGCTCCGGGAACGGTGTGCCGCCATGGGTAGGGCGGGCGGGACTCGAACCCGCGACCGGGAGATTATGAGTCTCCTGCTCTGACCAGCTGAGCTACCGCCCCAGGCGCATCCCCGGACCGGCCGGGGCGTCGCCGGGTGCAATCCTAGCGGCGGCCGTTTCACCGGGGCCACCGCGAACCCCGATGTCCCACACCCGCACCGCCCACGACGTCCTACCTGAGGGGGTGGGATGTCATACCTGGTACCGAGTGACGGGTGGTGGTACCCGTCGGTAGGGTCCCGCGTATGTCCAGACGCATCCTCGCTCTCGTGCCCGTCCTGCTCGCGCTGGTGTTCACCGGCGCCTGCGACGGCGGGTCCGGCGGGCCCGCGAAGAAGGCCGACTTCGACGCCGCGCAGACGCTCCGGCAGGCCGCGCAGGCCATGGGGGGCCTCAAGAGCGTCGCGTTCACCCTGGAGTCGGAGGGCACGACGCCGGTCATGGTGAAGGGCGGCGACATGAAGCTGCTCCGCAGCGGCGACGCCGAGGGAACGCTGGCGGTGGAGCAGCAGGGGCAGAAGGTCGAGATGAAGGTCGTCGCGGTGGGCGACAGCATCTACCTCGACGCCGGGACCGGCGGCTGGCGCAAGCTGCCCAAGGGCCTCGCGGCGAGCGTGTACGACCCGTCGGCGGTGCTCGACCCGCAGCGGGGGATCGCGAAGCTGCTGACGTCGGCGCAGGGGCCGTCGCCCGAGGCGGTGGAGAAGGTGGACGGCAAGGACGCCTACCGGGTGGCCGCGAAGCTGCCCAAGGACCAGGTCGCCGGCCTGATCCCCGGCATCGGGGAGGACATGGACGGCCAGGTGTGGGTGAGCAAGGCCGACCACCGGCTGCTGAAGGTGCGGGGGACGTTCCCGAAGGACAAGGGGTCGGTGACGATCAGGTTCACCGAGTTCGACGCCCCGTACAAGATCAGCGCGCCGCGGTGAGCGGGCGTCGCCGGGTCGCGATCGGCGCCGGCGGCGCGGTGGTGCTGCTCGCCGCGCTGGACGCCTACGTCGTCACGACGATCCTGGTGCCGGTGGTCAAGGACCTCGGGATCCCCGTGAACCGGCTGGAGCGGGTGACGCCGGTCCTGACCGGGTTCCTGCTGGGGTACGTGGCGGCGATGCCGCTGCTCGGGCAGTTGTCGGACCGGTTCGGGCGGCGGCCGGTGCTGCAGGCGTGCCTGGTGTTCTTCGCGGCCGGGTCCGTGGTGACGGCGCTGGCGCACGGCGTCCCGGTGCTGACGGCGGGACGGGTCGTGCAGGGCGTCGCGGGCGGCGCGCTGCTGCCGGTGACGATGGCGCTGGCCGGCGACCTCTGGGAGGAGCGGCAGCGGCCGGTCGTGCTCGGCGCGGTGGGGGCGGCGCAGGAGCTGGGAAGCGTGCTGGGCCCCCTGTACGGGGCGGGGATCGCGGCGGCGCTCGACTGGCGGGCGATCTTCTGGATCAACCTGCCGCTGGTCGCGGTCGCCATGGCGGCCGTGCAGGTCGCGGTGCCGGGCGGGCGCGGGTCCGGCCCAGAGATGAGCGAAGCGAACCGGGGGGTGTGGGGGGTCGGCCCCCCACAGGGAGCAGAGATGAGCGAAGCGAACCGGGGGGTGTGGGGGGTCGACCCCCCACAGAGTGCTCGGATGAGCGAAGCGAACCGGGGGGTGCGGGGGGTCGTCCCCCCACGGGAAGCGCGGCCGGGCGTGGACGTCGTGGGGGGCCTGCTGCTGGCCCTCGGGCTCGGGCTGCTGGTCGCCGCCGTCTACAACCCCGAACCGCAGGAGGCGGCCCTGCCTCCGTGGGGCCTGCCGGCGCTGGGCGCGGGAGCCGCCGTGCTGGCGGTGTTCGTGCTGTGGGAGATCAGGTCCCGGACGCGGCTGCTCGACCTGTCGGGCGTGCGGCGGGGGCCGCTGCTGGCGACCCTCGGCGTGAGCCTGCTGTCGGGCGCGGCGCTGATGGTGACGCTCGTGGACGTCGTGCTGGTCGCGCAGACCGTCCTGCACAAGGACGCGACGGACGGCGCGCTGCTGCTCACGCGGTTCCTCGTGGCGCTGCCCGTCGCGGCGGTGGCCGGGGGTCTGGTCGCCCGGCGGGTGGGGGAGCGGTGGCCGATGGTCGTGGGGATGGCGGTCTCCGCCGGCGGCTACCTGCTGATCGCCGGCTGGCCGGCCGATCTGGCGGGGGCGTCCTACGGCCCGCTGCCGAGGATGGACGTCGACCTCGTCGTGACGGGGCTCGGCCTCGGCCTGGTGATCGCGCCGGTGTCGTCGGCGGTGCTGGCGTTCGTCCCGGCCGCGCGGCACGGCGTCGCGTCCGCGGCCGTGGTCGTCGCGCGGATGATGGGGATGCTGCTCGGGATCTCCGCGCTGACCGCGTGGGGCTTCCACCGGTTCCACGCCCTCACGGCCGACCTGAAGCCGCCGCTGCCGTTCCTGATGTCCAAGGGCGAGTTCGCGAAGCAGATGAAGGTCTACGAGGCGGCCCTCCAGGACGCGCTGCGGACCGAATACCGGGAGATCTTCTGGATCACCGCCGGGATGTGCCTGCTCGGCGCGCTGCTCGCCCTGGCCGCCGGGACGGGCCGGGACGCGCGCTCCGAGGCCCCGGCCGCCGCCCGGATTCGGTCCTCGGCCCCGCATAACGGCCCGGAAACGGGAGATGATTCGGCCACCGGTGACGTGCCGATCAACGAGCGCGGGAATATCCTGGGAAAAGATGGCTAAAGGCCTCTTGCCGGGAGGGCATGCCCCGGGGAGGTGAACGCGGATGCGCAGGTCCGGCATCGGCCGAGGAGGCCCGCCGCTCACGCGGCTGCGCCGGCGCCTCGGCTTGGAGCGCAGTGAACTGCGCCGTCCGGTGGACCGCGTCCAGCGGATGGTCGCTCTCGGCCTCCTCCTGCTGCTGCTCGGCGTCGCCCCGCCGCTCGCCGCCTGGACCGCGTCCCTGTCCTACTCCGCGGGGACGCGCGCGGAGAACGCGGAGCGGGCCGACCGCCGCCAGGTCGTCGCCACGGTCACCTCGACCGGCGGCCTCGGATCCTCCGGCGACCGCTACATCCACGAGACGGTCCAGGCCAGCTGGCCGGGCGCGGACGGCAGACCCCACGCCGGGTCCCTGCCCGCCTGGAAGGACGCCAGGGTCGGCGCGCACCGGACGATCTGGGTGGACCGGCACAGCGAACCGACCGTCCGGCCCCGCCCGCACAGCCGCACCGTCACCGACGCGGTGTACGCGGCCGGCGCCACCGTGCTCGGCTGCGCGCTGCCCGTCCTGATCGCCTACGCCCTCGTCCGGCGCCGCTGCGACCGGCACCGCGACGAGCTGTGGGAGGCCGGCTGGGCGCGCCTGGACGCCGCGGGCCACAACCCGCGCTCCTGACGCCCGGGTCCGCGGGCGCCTAAGGCGCGAGGAGGGCGCGGGCCGTCTGGACGAGGACCGCGTTGTCGGCGGCCGGAGAGCCGTCGGGGAGTTCGAGGGTGTCCTCCAGGCCGATGCGGACGTCGAGGTTCAGCCTGACGGCGAGCCGCAGCACCGGCCACGCGCCGCCGTCCTCGCCGTGCAGCAGGATCGGGCGCGACAGGCGCGTGCCGAGGTCGTGCAGCAGCGCCTTGGCGGTGTCGGTCGCGGTCTCCGGGTCGGTGTCGGTGATCTCCGCGAGGATCCGCAGCACGTGGTGGGCGTGCGGCCAGCCGAGGAACCGCGCCGCCGCGTCGGTGCCGGAGAAGATCCCCGCCTCGATCGCGACGCCGCGTTCGAACAGCGCCTCGGCGACGAGCTCGGCGCCCTCCTCGTGGAAGTTCACCGAGGCGTGGTCGGGCAGGACGGTCCAGGAGCGCACCAGCGCGGCGCGCTCGACCGGGTCGGGCGCGGCCCAGGCGCCGGTGGTCACCCCGACGGGGATCGACGGGGTCGCGGCGCGGACGGCGGCGATGGTCTCGGCGACGCGGGGCGCGGCGAGGGTGTCGGCCCCCGCGTCGTCCTTGGGATGCAGGTGGGCGTCCTGGGCGCCCACGTCGGCCGCGGCGCGGACCGCCGCGGCGATCTCCTCCGGGGACGTCGGCACGCCCTCGGTCCGGCTTCCGTTGGGGCAGACCTGCAGCATGGACCCGATCATCTCAGGTCCGGATCAGGGCGTGATCACGCAGGGTCCCCCGCCGCACACGTCCACGACGGCGCCCGTGGTGAGGAAGGCCGCCTTCTGCCGGCGCGCGTCCGCGTTGCCGCGGGGGTCGGAGTGCGGGTCGCGTCCCTCGGTGGGGGGCGTGTTGGTGAGCGGCGGGACGGGGGAGCCGCTGTCCCACACGACCATGGCGGAGCCGTCGTAGGACGTCCCGAACGTCGGGATGCCCCAGTAAGGCGCCTTGTCCGGGCTGCGGCCGGGGACGACGGTCGGCGCGTGGACGCGGGCGCCGATCGTGCGCGCCTCGACCTCGGCGGCGACCGGGGCGACCTGGTGGTCGCCGAACGCCACGTGCATCAGCACGCGGTGCTTCGGCGTGTTCGGCAGCGGGTCGTCGGTCATGTGCCAGGCGTAGCCGTTGGCCTCGCCCCGGTCCCACAGCATCTGGATGAGCGCGAGGCCGATCTGCTGGTCGAGCTTGTCCGGGTAGAACAGGTCGAGGATCTTGGCGTACTGCGGGAAGTCGGCGCTGCGGTTGAGCAGTGTGCTGTAGTTCATCGCCGGGACGCCGAGGACGGCGCGGCGGACGTCGGGGGAGATCGCGGTGAGCGCGCCGCCCATGATGCCGCCCTGGCTGTTGCCGTCGTAGGTCAGCTCGGCGCCGGTGTCGATCAGGGGCGCGCCCGCGTCGTCGCGGAACGCCTTGTTCCCCGCGAACCCGCGGGTCATCGCGCGTCCGAGGAAGGTGAAGTTCACGAGGCTCTGCTGGAGGCGGTCGGCGACCGTCCGGAAGCGGGAGAGGTCGGCGAGCGCGGTCACGACGTTCGGGACGTCCTCGTCCGCCATGCCGATCCACTTGGTCGCGCAGAACATAAAGCCGTGCTCGGCGGCCATCGCCTTGACGTTGCCCGCGTCGACCTCGCCCTCGCTGCCGAGCAGGCCGTGCCCGTAGAGGGCGGGGCGCGCGGGGCGGGCGAGCGCCGAGCGCGGGATCTCGCACTGGAACGGGACGGCCTGGGAGTTGCCCGGCAGCCGCGAGGGCATGCCGTCCGCGCCGCGGTGCAGGGCCGATCCGGGCGGCCCGCCGTACTGGTCGAGGTAGCTCGGCGCCCAGACGACCCCCTTCACCTCCCGGGCGATCTTGTCGTCCACGTCGTCGGTCACCTGCGTGACGAGGAACGAGGGGGAGCGGTCGCCGAGACCGCGCAGCGTGTCGTCGCGCATGCGGAGCACGGGCCCGGTGAGGCTCTGCCGGCTCGCGACGGTGAAGTCCCAGGCGAGGTACAGGCCGTCGTGGCCCACTCCGCGGGCCCGGAGCGCGGCGAGCACCCGCCTGCCCTCCCGCTGCCGCGCCGCGAGCGGGTCGGTCGCCGGCAGGTCGGGCCCGAGGATTTTGGCGAACGCGGCGTTCGGCCGGATCAGGTCTCCTGACGCGTCGCGCAGGTCGCGAAGCGCGACGGCGTAGCGGTGGCCCTCGCGGAAGTTGCGGGCCGGGCGGACGATCAGCGCCCGGCGGTCGGCGGGCGCGTTCGCGTCGAGTTCGGCCCAGTACGGCCAGCGCTCGCCGGTCGCGGTGTCGACGATGACGATCGGGGCGTCGTCGCGCAGCGAGGCGCCGATGTCGGTGACGGGCGCGGCGCCGGTGCGGGCCAGGTCGAGGCCGGGGACGCGGCTGAGCAGCATCGAGCCGGGGGAGAAGCCGTCGGCGCGGTTCCAGTCGTCCGGCGACACGGGCACGCCGAGCGCGTTCTTCAGCGTCGTGCGCAGGTGGACGCGGCGGCCGGTGGGCGTGCCGCCGTCGGCGACCGTGTAGTAGTCGTTCGGGAACGGGAGCAGGCACGCGGCCGGGTCGATCGGGTCGCAGCCGTCGGCGGCCTGCGCCGCGGCGGGCGGTGCGGCGGCCGGTCCGGTCAGCGGCGCGAGGGACGCGGCGAGCGCCGCGAATGCCGACAGGGTGCGCAGGGGGAGACGCAACGTCCACCTCCGGAAGAGCCGCGGCGTTAGCGGGATCTTGGTCTCAGCGCACGCTCAGGTCAATGGGTGTCCGGAAGTGGTCAGCGCGCTTGTCGGTCGAGGTGGGGCCGTGGGAGCGCAGGACGACGGGCGCGCCGAGCGCGTCCTCGATCGTCTCCACCGGGTCGCCGAGCGGGGCGTACACCGGGCGCGCCGCCAGGAGGCGGCGGGTGAGGGCGGCCTGGCGCTCCAGGTCGGGCGGTCCCGTTTCCAGGCGCCCGACCCGGCCGCCGTCCATCTCGTAGGAGTGGCAGACACGCAGGTCTGGACGCGCCCCCGCGACGTCCAGGTGCGTGACCGCCAGGCCGTCAACGCCGCCCGCCACCTCCAGCGCGTACCGGAGCGCCACGGCGTCGAGGTGGCCGACCCGGAACGCGCCCTGCCAGCGTCCCGTGCCGTTGTGCGGGTCGGGGAGGTCCGCGGTCAGCGCCGGGTCCTCGGTGACGAACGGTCCGGGGCCGTGGCGGGTCGCGTACGCGCGCAGCACCCCCAGCCGCGCCGCGGACGCGCCCGCCTCGGCCAGCAGGGTCTCGGCGTTGGCGAACGTCGTCGTCGACCACGTCGTGTACGGGTGGAAGCCGTGCCACTCGTCCAGCAGGACGCCCTGGGCGCCTTCGAACACCGCGCTCCCCGCGCGGAGCAGCGCGGGCAGGTGCCCGGGGCCGACGATCCGCACCCGCTCGGCGAACGCGGTGAACGCCTCGGCGCACGCGTCGGCGCCGGGGACGTCCTCGCCGTCGGGGAACGCGGCCCGGTACCAGTCGCGGACGGCGGCGAGCCGGCGCCGCAGCCGGGCGGGCGACAGGCAGTCGGCCGCCCGCGGCGCGTCGTCGTGCGCCAGGGCGTAGGACGCGGTCTCGCCGACGCCCATCCCGCACGACCCGTGCCGGGCCGCGCCGCGCGCCGACTCCCGCGCGCGGTTGGCGGCCCGGTGGTAGGGCGTCGTGAGCAGCGCGTCCCCGTCGACGGTGAGCCGGTCTAGCGCGTCGGGGACGCCCAGCGCGCGCAGGTGGTCGGCCTCGGCCGCGAGCGCCAGCGGGTCGACGAGCATGAACCGCGACAGGTGCGTCAGCACTCCCGGCGTGAACGTGCCCGAGCCGAACTGGGCGAACGTGTGGTGCCGCCCGTCCGGCGCGACGACGTTGTGCGCGGCCTGCGCGCCGCCGTTGAACCGCACGACCACCGAGGGCGCACCGGTGCGGCAGAGGTGGTCGACGACCGTGCCCTTGCCGGCGTCCCCGAAGCCGAGGTCGACGACGATCACGTGGTCCATGGATCAGAGCCGGGTCGTCGCGGACGGGCCGGAGGCGTCCAGGCCGGGCGGCGTGGAGGAGACGGCGACCGGCGCGCGGGCCGCGTCCAGCCGGGCGAGCGCGCGCGACACCGAGGCGCCGGCGCCCGAGCCCGCCTCCGCGAGGTGCTCCAGCCCCTCGCCCAGGTCGATGGCGTCCTCGGCGAGGCCGATCGTCAGCGCGATCGTCTCGCAGACGGCGTCCAGGTCGTCCAGGTAGAGCACGTTCTGGCCGAGCAGCCCCTGCCAGAAGTCCTTCAGGTCCTGGTTGCCGGCGTGGTAGGCGCCCTCCGGGATGATGAAGTACACGTCGTACTTCGTCTGCAGCTCACGGACGAGCTTCGCGATCGGGACGTCCTCGTCCGGCTCGCCGCCGATCAGCGCGGCGATCTCGCGCCGCTTCGCCTTCGGGTAGGCCAGCTCGTCACCGATCATGAACAGGTAGCCGCGCTTGCCGCGCTTGTCGAAGCAGTCGATCGCGGTGTGCCGCGCCATGAAGTACATGGCCAGCTCGTAGGACTCGCGCATCTGGCCGCCGCCCCCGCCCTCGAGCAGGATCCTGCCGAGGTCGTCGTCCATCCGGTTGTCGGCCTCGAACTGCCCGACCTGCAGCGGGGCCCGGTCGCAGGTCGCGTCGCCGACCGCGCCGAACAGGATGTGCGGGTGCTCGACGTACCCCTTGCGCAGCAGCAACCCGAGCAGGTCGGGGAGCTTGGCCTGCAGCGTCCGCGGGACGGTCCCCATCGAGCCGGTCACGTCGAACAGCACGCCGATCGCGAGCGACTCGGGGTGGTCGGCGGAGTCCCGGCTCTCGCGGAAGGTCACGCCGCGCGGGTCCAGGTCGGGGTGGACGGCGGTCGCGCCGCCGTCGGAGTAGGCGAACGCGCTGGCGCCGGTGGACGCGCGGTAGCTCGCGCGCGCGGCGTAGACGTCGGTGGACCAGTTTCCGCTTCCCATGATCTCTCTCTCCTTCAGTGGGGGGCGGGCATGTGGAAGGGGCGGAAGCGGCGCGGGCCGTAGAGCCGCTCCAGCAGCTCGTCGAACTCGGCCAGCAGCCGCCAGGCGTCGGCGGGGCGCCGGTTCTGCGCCGGCAGCGTGCAGCCGCGCGCGAACGAGCGCATCGCCTTCGGGGCCTTGTCGCCCATCAGGCCGGTCATGCACCGGGCGGCCATGAAGATGTCGGTCGCCGGGCTCGCCGCCCGCCGTCCGGGCACCTCGGGCGGGTACCAGCCGGCGTACCGGTCGACCATCGCCGGCACCCGGCCCGAGGGGTCGGCGTGCGCGTGGCAGCCGGGGACGGAGTAGCACCAGTCGACCAGGACCAGGCCGTGCTCCTCCGGGTGGATCATCACGTGGTCGGGGAGCACCGCGCCGTGCAGGACGCCCGCGCGGTGCGCGAAGCCGAGGCCCGCGAGCAGCCGCCGCCACATCCAGGCGGCGTCGCGCGGGTCGACGCCGTCCGGGAAGGCGCGCCCGACCTCGGCGAGGCTGTGGAAGCCGTCCAGCGCGGCGATCACGTTGACCTGCCGCTGCGTCCCGGTGGCGGCGTCCCGGTGCTGGAACGACTCGACGAGCCGCGGCACGTAGGGCAGGAACCGGGCGTCGCCGTCCTTCGGAAGCTGCCGGAGCGCCACGGCCTCGCGTTCGAGCAGATCGCCGTCGGCGGGGTCGCGCGGCATCTTCAGCAGCACCCGGCCGCCCGGCTCCGGGCGCGCCGCGTACAGCACCGCGAGATCGCCGCCGATGGGGTCGCCCTCCAGCCGGTACGCGTGGCGGCGCGTGGTGATCAGCGTCTCGTCGCCGCGGTTGTAGGCGCGCCAGAGCGAGGTCAGCCTGACGAACGCCTCCTCGGTCCGGCCGCCGCCCGCGTCCGGGTGGACGAGCCGGGCCAGCCGCCGGTACCGCCGCACCGCCTCCGCCTGGTCGTCGCCGAACAGGTCGGCGGGAACGCGGGCCCGGCCGAGCCGCGCCAGCGCGTCCTCCAGTTCCGTCTCGCTCATCTGTGCTCCTTGTGGGGGGGCGACCCCCCACGCCCCCCGGTTCGCTTCGCGCATCTGTGCTCTCTGTGGGGGGGCGACCCCCCACACCCCCCGGTTCGCTTCGCTCATCTGATCTCCTCCTCCCTGCTGGGCCGCAGCAGGGCCGGGTGCAGGAGCCGGGCGTCGCCCGCGCGGTAGAGGCGGGGCCGCGGGCCGCCCCGGCGGCCGCCGCGGTCGGACGTGGCGCCGGTGCTCTCCACGAACCCCGGGACGGACAGGACCTTGCGGTGGAAGTTGCCGGCGTGCAGCTCCTCGCCCCACACCGCCTCGTACACCGAGCGCAGCTCGGGGATGGTGAACTCGCCGTCGCAGAACGCCGTGGCGAGCGGGGTGTACTCCAGCTTCCCGCGGGCCCGCTCCAGCCCGTCCGACAGGATCCGCGCGTGGTCGAACGCCAGCCGGCGGGTGGTGCCGGGGCGCTGGCGCCCCGAGTCGGCCAGGCCCAGCGCGTCCACCGGCGACCACGCGGCGTCGGCCGCGTCGCCGCCCGCCTCGGGGTCCGGCAGTTCGGGCGCGAACGCCAGGTAGGCGACGGAGATGACGCGCATCCGCGGGTCGCGGCCGGGGGAGCCGTAGGTCCCGAGCTGCTCCAGATGGACCCGGCCGAGTGCGCCGCCCTTGGCGCTGAGCCCTGTCTCCTCGGCCAGCTCCCGGACGGCCGCGTCGGGCAGGTCCTCGGCGTCGGTTCCCTGGAGCGGGCCGCCTGCCTGGACGAAGCCGCCGGGCAGCGCCCACATCCCCTCGTAGGGGGCGTTCCCCCGCCGCACGAGCAGGACGTGGAGGGCGCCGTCGCGGATGGTGAGGGCGACCACGTCCACCGTCACGGCGACCGGGTCGTAGTCGCGCGGGTCGTAGTTCGCGAGGAAGTCGCTCTCGTCGCGCCTCGGCTCCGGGCCCATCCGCCCGCCTCCCGTCGATCTCGGACTGAGTAAGTCTCAGGATGAGTTCATCTCGATATGAGAAGAACATAACCCGGACCGGGCCCGCTGTCCAGTCCCTTCCTCCGGAGACGAGACGAGGGCGCCGCCCCGGGGAGGGGGCGGCGCCCTGAGTCGTTCGGCGGGCCCGTCGTTCAGCGGGCCGGGTTTGGGCGGAACTTCACAAAACAGAAGTTCTGCGGTGCGGCCTCAGCGGCGGTGCCGGCCGCCGTGCGGCGGCTCCTGGTGCTCCCCGCTCTGACCGCTTTCGCCCCGCGGCCCGTACGGGTCCGAGGTGCCCGGATCGAGGGTGTACGGATCGAGGGTGTACGGATCGAGCGTGTACGGATCGTCGGAGCGGGCGGAGGGGTACCGCTCCGGGGCGCGCTCGCCGGGATGGCGGGGGTCGCGGGCGAACTGGCCGCCCGGCTGCCGTCCCGTCGAGTACCGGCCGGTCGGGTAGGGGCTCTCGGGCGCGCCGGGGCGCCGTTCGGCGGGCCGGGTCCCCGTCCCGTAGGGCCCGGGGGAGGAGTGGACGTCCCGCGGGCCGGGCGGAGGCGCCATGTGCGGAGACGGTGCCATGCCGGGCTGAGGTGCGATGCCGGGCTGAGGTGCGATGCCGGGCTGAGGTGCCATGCCGGGCGGGGGCGCCATGCCGGGCGGCGGGGCCGGGGCCAGCCGCGCGGTGGCCGGGCGCTCGGGCGGCGCGTCCAGGAGGAGCTTCATCTGGCTCTTGCGGCGCCCGTAGACCAGGTAGAGGACGAGCCCGACGCCCATCCAGACGGCGAAGTACCCCCAGGTCTGGACGTTCAGGTTCAGCATCAGCCAGCCCACCGCGACGATCGCCACGAGGACGACCAGCGGCGCCGCCGGCATCCGGAAGGGGCGGTGCAGGTCGGGCCGGGAGCGGCGCAGCGCCAGCACCGCCGCCGCGACGAACAGGAACGCGAACAGGGTGCCGATCACGACGAGCTGCTCCAGCGTGAGCACGTCGACCGTCTGCGACATGACGATCGCCGCGCCGCCGGCGACGAGCGTGGCGCGGGACGGCACCTTGTAGCGGCTCATCGCGGCCAGGGGGCGCGGCAGCAGGCCGTCGCGCGAGATGGAGAACACCACCCGGGTCAGGCTGATCATCAGCACCAGGATCACGGTGGTCAGCGCGAGCATCGCACCCACGTCGACGATCTTGCCCATCGCGCCCGCGCCGACCGAGTCGAAGGCCGCGGCGAGCAGCAGCTTGTCGGGGTTGAGCTTGGCGATGCCGTCCATCCCCATCATGCCGACCAGCGCGAACGCCACGGCCACGTACAGCACGATCGCGGTGACCAGGGCGGTGATGATCCCGCGCGGGACCTTGCGGGGCGCGTCGTCGGTCTCCTCCGAGGCCGTCGCGATCAGGTCGAACCCGATGTAGGCGAAGGCGATCGCGGGCGCCGCCGCGAGCATGCCCCAGGTCCCGAACACGTGCGGGGTGCCGCCGCCGACGGCGCCGAGCACGGCGTCCAGCACCGTCTTGTCGCCCGCGGGCGCGGGCTGCGAGGGCGGCAGGAAGGGGGTGAGGTTGCCGGGGTGGAAGAACTTCAGCGCGGTCGCGATGACGAGCCCGATCACGATGACCTTGGCCAGCACCATGAACCACAGCGTCTTCAGGCTCATCCGGCTGCCGCCGGCGAGCATCAGGACGACCAGCAGCAGGATGCCGAGCGCGAACACGTCCGGCCCCTTCTGCTGGCCGATCAGGTCGCCGAGCCCGCTCGGGATCGGCACCCCGAAGTCGTGCAGCGCCTGCGTCGCGTAGAGGGACCACACCCGGGCGAGCACCGACGCGGCCAGCAGCAGCTCCATGATCAGGGCCCAGCCGACGACCCACGCCCAGATCTCGCCGAACGCGACGTAGGCGAAGGAGTACGCGCTGCCCGCGACCGGGATGATCGAGGAGAGCTCGGCGAAGGCGAGCGCCGCCAGCACGCACACCCCGCCCGCGATGAGGAACGACACGAGCACGCCGGGCCCCGCCGTGGAGGACGCCTGCTCGCCGGCGATCTTGAAGATGCCGGATCCGATCATAACGCCGAGGCCGAGCACGACGAGGTCGCGGGTCCGGTACACCACGCGGAGCCGGTGCCGGCCGCCGTAGAGCCGGCCGGTCGCCTGCTCGACCGGCAGCCGGCGGAACATGTTGTTGCGCATGCGCATGTCCAAGGTCATAGGTGATCCCCCAGGCCTGAACCCGCGCCGCTGTTCGCGAGGTGACGGCTTGCTGAAGTCCCTAAGAATTCACCAAGTATGGGCAAAATAGCAACGTTTTGTGGGTGATTAGTGTGGTCAGGCGGTTGTCGGATCCTGCCAACCCCCGCAGGTCGGCGACGTGTCGCAGCGGATCACTCACGCTCGGCACAGGGAGACCGAATCCCTTTCTGGTGGAGCGTTCCGAGCGAATACGCCTCATTTCCAATGGAGAAAGCGCTTAATGATCTTTGTTGCGCGCGGCCCTCCGGGACCGGGCGCGACCGGGGTCGGCCGGTGCGGACGCTGGCGCGGGCCGAAGATCGATGGCACCGTAGGGGCGCCGCGTTCGTCTGGAGGTCCGGTGTTGCGCTCCCCGTCGCCCTCGCACACGTCCCCGCCCCGCCCGCCGGCGCCGCCGGGACGATCGCGGATCCGCCGCCGCACGGCCGCCGTGGCCGCCCTGGCGACCGCCGCGTCTCTCACCGTCCCCGTCGCGGCGGGCGCCGCGCCCGTCCCGAGGCCCGCGCCGGCACCGCCGGCCAAGCAGGCGGTCGCGACCGGATTCGGCGGCGCGGTCTCCACCGTCGACCCGGAGGCCAGCCGGACGGCGCTGGAGGTCCTCAAGCGAGGCGGCAACGCGATGGACGCGGCGGTCGCGTCCGCCGCGACGCTCGGGGTCACCGAGCCGTACGTGTCGGCCATCGGCGGCGGCGGCTTCATCACGTACTACGACGCCAGGACGCGCCGCGTGTACGCGCTCGACGGCCGCGAGTTCGCGCCGCGGCGGATGCGCCAGGACTCCTTCCTCGACCCCGCGACGGGCAAGCCGCTGCCGTTCGACCAGGCCGTCACCAGCGGCCTGAGCGTCGGCGTGCCCGGCACGCTCGCCCAGTGGGACCTCGCCCTGCGCCGGTTCGGCAGCCGCGACCTCGGCGCCCTGCTGCGCCCGGCGATCAGGGTCGCGGACCGCGGCTTCGTCGTCGACCAGGAGTTCCACGACCAGACCGCGGTGAACGAGGCGCGCTTCCGCGACATCGTCCCGACCCGCGAGCTGTTCCTGCCCGGCGGGAAGGTGCCCGAGGTCGGCTCGGTGTTCCGCAACCCCGACCTCGCCGGCACCTACCGGGAGCTGGCGAGGCGCGGCACCGGCTGGTTCTACGAGGGCGGGCTCGGCAAGGAGATCGTCAGGACGGTCGCCCGGCCGCCGGTGGACCCGAAGGCGACCCGCGAGGTCCGCCCCGGCCTGATGGAGCGCGGCGACCTCGACGCCTACCGGGCGGTGCCGCGCAAGCCCACCCACGTCCCCTACCGGGGGACGGACGTGTACGGCATGCCGCCGTCGTCGTCCGGGGGCTCCACGGTCGGCGAGGCGCTCAACATCCTCGGCAACTTCCGGCTCGACCCGCGCGACCCCGTCACAGCCCTGCACTACTACCTGGAGGCGTCCAAGCTCGCCTACGCCGACCGCGGCCGCTACGTCGGCGACGCCGACAAGGTGGACGTGCCGCTGGCGGAGCTGCTGTCCTCAGGGTTCGCCCGCGAGCGCGCCTGCCAGATCAGGCCGGACCAGGCGGCGGCCGCGCCGGTCGCCCCCGGCTCGCCCGACGGCCGCTACGAGCCGTGCGTCCCGCCGGGCACCCAGACCAGGGCGCTGGCGTTCGAGGGCCCGCAGACCACCCACCTCGTCGTCGCCGACAAGTGGGGGAACGTCGTGTCCTACACGCTGTCGATCGAGCAGTTCGGGGGCAGCGGCATCACCGTGCCGGGGCGCGGGTTCCTGCTGAACAACGAGCTGACCGACTTCTCCTTCCAGCCGCCGGCGCCCGGCCAGGCTCCCGACCCGAACCTGCCCGGCCCGCACAAGCGGCCGCGCAGCAGCATGGCGCCGACCCTGGTGCTCGTGGACGGGCGCCCGCGGCTCGCCGTCGGCACGCCCGGCGGCTCGACGATCATCACCACCGTGCTGCAGATCCTGGTCAACCGCATCGACCTCGGCATGGACCTGCCCGCCGCGCTCGCAGCGCCGCGCGCCACGCAGCGCAACACCCCGCAGGTCTTCGCCGAGCAGGCGTTCATCGACCGGTACGGCCGCGACCTCGCCGCCCGCGGGCACCGGCTGGAGCTGTTCCCCGGTCCGCCGCGGGGTGTGATCGGCGCCGCGACCGGGCTGGAGTTCCTGCGGCCCGGGCTCGTCCAGGCGGTCGCCGAGCCGACACGGCGGGGCGGCGGCAGCGCGCTCGTCGTCCGTCCGGCCCGTTGACACTTGCCTACCCGGGGGCGTGCCCACCCGGCGAGCGGGAAGGAGTCGTGCCATGGCGGACTCATACGTGCAGGTGACGACCACGACCGACTCCCGCGCGGAGGCGGCCGAGCTGGCCCGCTCGGCGGTCGCCGAGCGGCTCGCGGCCTGCGCGCAGCTGGTGGGGCCGATCGCCAGCACCTACTGGTGGGAGGGGGAGATCGAGTCGGCCGAGGAGTGGATGGTGCTGTTCAAGACCTCCGCCGACCGGTTCGACGAGCTGGCCTCCCTGATCACCGAAGGGCACTCCTACGACACCCCGGAGATCATCGCGACGCCGGTGGTGGCGGGCAGCATGGACTACCTCGCCTGGATCACCGAGCAGACCGAGCCCGGGGAGCAGGACGAGGCGATCGCGGAGGACGACCGGGATTGATCGTGTGACGGCCGTCATGGCAGGGTAAGCCTTCGATTACGCGGCCCGGCGGCGCGCCCGGCCGCGGCGGCGGAAGGCGGTCGGGATGCGCGAGGCCAGCGAGGAGAGGCCGGACCACGGCCTGTTCGGGCCGGGGTCGGTGACCTGGCATGTCATGGGCGAGCCCGTGCTGATCGTCGGCGGGATCCGGGCGCTGCTGCTCCAGGCCCTGCATCCGCGCACGATGTGGGGCACCGCGCAGAACTCCGAGCTCATGGACCCCGCCGCGGCGTGGGCGCGGCTCGTCCGGACGGTCGAGTTCGTCCGCGTCCGCACCTACGGCACGCACGAGGAGGTCGAGCGGGTGGGCCGCCGCGTCCGCCTGCTGCACTCCAAGCTGACCGGCCTCGACATGCGCACCGGCGAGACGTTCCCGGTCGACGACCCCGAGAACCTGCTGTGGGTCCACATGGGCGAGGTCGACTCCTACCTGGACGTGGCCCGCCGCGCCGGGGTGCCGCTGACCGCCCGCGACGCCGACGCGTTCGTGGACGAGCAGCGCCGCGCGGCCGCGGTCGTCGGCCTCGACCCGGCGGACGTGCCGGCCACCGTCGCGGACATGCGCGACTACTACGAGGGCATGCGGCGGCAGATCTTCGCGTGCCGGGAGGCGCGCGAGGGGCTGCGCCGCATGTTCAGCCCCGCCGTGCCGCGGCCGCTGCTGCCGCTCAAGCTCGCCGCGCCCGGCCTCGGCGTGCTGGTCGTGTCGACGCTGCCGCGCTGGGCCCGCCGCATGTACGGGCTGCCCGGGCTGCCGACCTCCGACCTGGCCGCGACCGTGACGCTGAAGGGCCTCTACCGGACCACGCAGGTCGTCCCGGAGCGGTTCCGGTACTCGCCGGACGCGCGGCGGGCCCGGCGCCTCACGCGCGAGCGCGAGACGGGCCTGGCCACCTGGTCGATCGCCTCCTGAATCACCCCATCGGGGGAGCGTCCGGGACGGAGTCGTGGTCGCGGGCGCCGTGCCGGGGGAGGAGCAGCGCGGGCACGATCAGCACGGCGGTGAGGACGAGCGCGACCCAGAACGTGTGCGCGAACGCGTCGGCCAGCTTGGGCGCGAACTGCTCGCGGACCCGCTCGGGGATCTGCCCCATGCCGCTGGTGGCGCCGCCCCCGCCGCCGGCCGCCTGCGGGATGCGGTCGCTGATCTGCCGGGACAGGACGACGGCGAGCAGCGCCGTGCCGACCGACCCGCCGAGCTGGACGATGATGTTCAGCGTGCTGCTGGCGCGCGGGACGACCGCCCGGCCCAGCGTCGTCAGCGCCGCCGACATCGTGGGCATCATCGTGCAGCCGAGCCCGAGGCCCCGCACGTAGAGGGCGCCGCCGAGCAGCCAGTAGGGGGTGTCCGCGCCGACCGTCGCGAACGGGATGGTGCCGAGCACCAGGACGACGATGCCGACCGGGACGATCCGCCCGGCGCCGAGCTTGTCGGTGACCACCCCGGCGAGCGGCATCGTGGTCGCGGCGCCGAGGCCCTGGGGGGCGAGCAGCAGGCCCGCCGCGAGCGCCCCCTCGCCGCGGGCGATCTGGTAGTACAGCGGGATCAGCAGCATCGATCCCATCAGCGCGATGCCGACGAAGAACACCGCGGCGGCCGCGGTCGCGAACGTCCGGTCGGCGAACAGCCGCACGTCGATCAGCGCGCGCTCGCGGCGCTGGAGGCTGTGCAGCGCGAACAGGGCGACCAGGGCCACGCCGCCGGCCAGCCAGGCGATCGTGGCCGGGCGGCCGAAGCCGCCGCCGCTGCTCGCGGTGGACAGGCCGTAGATGAGCAGGACGAACCCGGGCGGCAGCAGGAGCAGCCCGCGCAGGTCGATCCCGGGCGCCGCGTGCTCCCCCCGGCCGTGCGGCACCTTCCACCACGCGAGCGCGAAGGCGAGCGCGCCGACGGGCAGGTTCACGAAGAAGATCCAGCGCCAGTCGACGTCCTGGACCAGCCACCCGCCGATGACGGGGCCGAGCACGGGCCCGAGCAGCATCGGGACGCCGACGATGCTCATGATGCGGCCCATCCGGCGCGGCCCGGCCGCCATCGTCAGGATGGCCATGCCGGTCGGCATGAGCATGCCGCCGCCGAGCCCCTGCACGACCCGGAAGACGATCAGCGACTCGATGTTCCAGGCCGCGCCCGACAGGGCCGACCCGAGGACGAAGAGCACGATGGAGGTCATCCACACGCGGCGCCCGCCGAACCGGTCGACGGCCCAGCCGGTGAGCGGGATGACGGTGCCCATCGCCAGCATGTAGCCGGTGATGACCCACTGGATCGTCGACAGGCCGGTGTCGAAGTCGCGGCCGAGCGTCTCCAGCGCGACGTTGACGATCGTGGTGTCGAGGATCGCCATGAGGGTGCCCGACACGATGACCAGGCCGAGGACGATCGTCTGACGGTCGAGCCGTTCGCCGCCGCCGGCGCCGCCGGGGGGCGCCACCTTCGCGGCCGGGCTTTCGGCCATGGAGCGGCCCCCTCGCGTCGAGTCCCACCGCGGCTCCGACAGTTGCCCCGTGCCCCCGCCGGTCAAGGCGCGAAACGCCTTGAAGTTCAATATTTTGCAGTGCATCACGAAATGTGTTGAACTTCAAGGTATGTCCGAGGAAGGGTTCGGTGCCGACGCGTCGGTCGACGCCGACCTGGAGACGATGATCCAGCTCCTGGGCCGGCTCGTCCGCGGTCTGAAGGGCGGCCGCGAGGACGCCGAGGAGCTCATCGGCGAGGTGCGGGCGGCGGGGCTCGGCCCCCGGCACGTCCCGGCGCTGATGCAGCTGGTGCTGCACGGCCCGGTCCCCGTCGGCGTGCTCGCCGGGCACATGGCGCTGAGCCCGGCCACGGTCAGCCAGCTGGTCGGGGAACTGGAGCGGGGCGGCTTCGTCGAGCGGCGCCCGGACGAGCGGGACCGCCGGCGGATGATCATCAGCCTGAGCGAGCGGCACCGCGAGGCGACCGAGCGGTTCGCCTGGCGGCGGCTGCGGCCGCTGCGGGTCGCGCTGGAGACGCTCGCACCCGAGGAGCGGGCGCCGTTCCTGCACGGCTGGCGCGTGCTCGTCGAGACCATGGAGCGCGCGGAGCCGGAGGACCCGCGGGAGCGGGACCCCGAGGGCGGCCGCCCGGGCGGGCGCCTCAGCCGCGGCGCATGAGCCGCCCGACGGCCGCCATCAGCTCGGTCGACATCGCCTCGCCCTTGCCCTCCTCGGCGCCCTCGGCCACGCAGTGCCGGACGTGCCCGTCCAGCAGGCCGAGCGCCACCTTGTCCAGCGCCGCCTGGACGGCGCTGATCTGGGTGAGGATGTCGATGCAGTAGCGGTCCTCCTCGACCATCCGGTCGATGCCGCGCACCTGGCCCTCGATGCGGGCGAGCCGCGTCTGCAGCTGGTCCTTCGTGGCGGTGTACCCGCGGGTGGGGGTCTCGCTGGTCGCCATCTCCGTCCTCGCAATCCGTCGGGGGCGCTCGCCCTGGGTACCCCTGGGGGACATCCCCCAACAGGTACCTTATGCGGTGGGAGGCCTCAGGGTGCGGGCACGTTCCACGCGCTGACGACCGGCCGGTCGTGCTCGGAGCCGAGGGCCGACACGGTCCCGGTGTCGAGCGCGAACAGCCGCCCGCGCGCGGGCTCCAGGCCCAGCCACCGTGCCGTCAGCACCCGCAGGACGTGGCCGTGCGCGACCAGCGCGACGTCGCCCCCGGCCAGCAGCGGCCGCGCCCGCGCGAGGACCGCGTCCGCCCGCGCGCCGACCTGCTCGACGGTCTCACCCGGGTGATCGGCGTCGCCCGGGACCACGCCGTCGTCCCACAGGAACCAGCCCGGCCGCTCCTCGCGGATCGCCCGGGTGCTGACGCCCTCGTAGCCGCCGTAGTCCCACTCCCACAGGTCGGGGTCGATCTCGTCCGTCCGCATCCCGGCGAGCTCGGCGGTCCGCCGCGCCCGCTCCGCCGGGCTGACCAGCGTCCGCGCGAAGGTCCGCCCCGCCAGCGCGCCGCGCAGCGCGCGGGCCTGCTCCTCGCCCCGGGGGGTCAGCGGCAGGTCCGTCCGCCCCGTGTGCCGCCGCGCCCGGCTCCACTCGGTCTCGCCGTGCCGCACCAAGATCAGTTCACCCATGCCCGCCTGTCTACCCGGCGGGCCGCCTTCGAAGAACCCCCCGGAACGGTGAGAGGACGGGGGAGGGCGTCAGTCGAGGATCGAGGTGAGAGGGGTGCAGGGCAGGCCGTGGGCCTCGGCGACGTGGTCGTAGACCAGCGTGCCGGCGTGGACGTTGAGGCCGCGGGCGAGGGCGGCGTCGGCGCGCAGGGCCTGCCGCCAGCCCAGGTCGGCGATCTGGACGGCGTAGGGGAGCGTCACGCCGGTCAGGGCGTAGGTGGAGGTGTTGGGGACGGAACCGGGCATGTTGGCGACGCAGTAGAACGTCGAGCCGTGCACCCGGTAGGTGGGGTCGGCGTGCGTGGTGGGACGGGAGTCCTCGAAGCAGCCGCCCTGGTCGATGGCGATGTCCACCAGCACCGAGCCGCTCTTCATCCGGGCCACGAGCTCGTTGGAGATCAGCTTGGGCGCCCGCGCGCCCGGGATGAGCACGGCGCCGATGACGAGGTCGGCGGCGAGGGCCTGCTGCTCGACCGTGTACGCGCTGGACACCAGCGTCCGCAGGCGGCCCTGGTAGACGGCGTCGATCTCGCGCAGCCGGTCCACGTCGACGTCCAGGACGGTGACGTCCGCGCCCATGCCGACGGCGATCTGCGCGGCGTTGAGGCCGGACACGCCGCCGCCGATCACGACGACCTTGGCGGGCGCCACGCCGGGCACGCCGCCGGGCAGGACGCCGCGCCCCCCGTTGAACGACATCAGGTTGTAGGCGCCGACCTGCGGGGCGAGGCGTCCGGCGACCTCGGACATGGGGGCGAGCAGCGGCAGGGAGCGGTCCGGGAGCTGGACCGTCTCGTAGGCGATCGCGGTGACGCCGGCCGCCAGGAGCGCGTCGGTGCACTCGCGGGACGCGGCCAGGTGCAGGTAGGTGAACAGGATCTGGCCCTCGCGCATCCGGTGGTACTCGGGCGCGATCGGCTCCTTCACCTTGAGGATCAGCTCGCCCTCGGCCCAGACCTCGTCCGGGCCGTCGAGGATCTTGGCGCCCGCGGCGGCGAAGTCGTCGTCGGGGATCGCCGAGCCGGTCCCGGCGCCCCGCTCCACGAACACCTCGTGGCCGTGCCGGGTGAGCTCGTGCGCCCCCGCCGGGGTGATCGCCACCCGGTACTCGTGGTTCTTGACCTCTCGCGGTACACCGATCTTCACCGGGAGCTCCTCCGTCAACGCTGACCAGGATGTACGCCTCCAGCGTGCGGGGCGGCGGCGATGCCCGGCTATGTGCACCATGTCAAGGCATCGGGCCTTTCGGTGACACTGTGTAAAGGAAGATCGGGGAGCGCGGCCGTTGGATCGGTCCGGGCTACGGGGAGCCCCGTGGGAGCCACTCGTCGGCGATCGCGACCGTCAGCTGCTCCAGGAGCGGGCCCGCGCGGCGGACGCGGCGCTCGTCGTCCGGCTCGATGTCGGCCAGCGCGTAGGCCGCCTGGATCCGCGCCTTGCGCAGCTGCTCGCCGGTGAGGCCCCGGCGGCCCGCCACCGCGACGACGGGCGCGCCCGCGCGGGCGGCGGCGCGGGCGACGTGGACGGGTGCGCTGCCGCGCAGCGACCGGGTGTCCAGGACGCCCTCCCCGGTGACGACCAGGCGCGCGCCGCGCGCCTTCTCCGCGAAGCCCAGCAGGTCGAGCATCAGGGCCGGGCCGGGCTCGATCGTCGCGCCGAGGAAGGTGAGCGCGGCGAACCCGACGCCGCCCGCCGTCCCGGCGCCGGGCAGGTCGCGGGCGGCCTTGCGGGCCGCCGCCTCGGCCAGGTCGGCCCACCGGCGCAGGCCCGCGTCCAGCAGCCGCTCCTCGTCGCGGTTCGCGCCGCGGCGCGGCCCGTCCACCGCGGCGGCGCCGGTGCGGCCGAGCAGCGGCCCGGCGGAGTCGCCCGCCACCACCACCTCGATGCCCGACATGTCGGGTAGGCCGCGCAGGTCGAGGGCGTGCAGCGAGCGCAGCGCCGCTCCGCCGGGCGGCAGATCCTTGCCGAGCGCGTCCAGCAGCCGCCCCCCGAGCCCCTGGACGAGGCCCGCGCCGCCGTCGGTGCACGCGGCGCCGCCGAGGCCGAGGACGATCCGCCGCGCGCCGAGCCGGTCGGCGAGCGCGAGCAGCTGCCCCGTGCCGAGGCTGGAGGCGGTGAGCGGGCGCGGGCGGGCGCCGGCCAGCCGCCGCAGCCCGGACGGCTCCGCCAGCCCGACCACCGCGCTGGCGCCGTTCAGCGCCAGCGGCGCCGTCACCGGCCGGCCGGTCGGCCCGCACACCTCGACCTCGACGCGCCGCCATCCGGCCGCCACCGCGGCCTCGACGGTGCCGTCGCCGCCGTCGGCCACGGGCAGCTCCACCAGCGCGACGCCGGGACGCGCGCGGCGGAGCCCGGCGGCGAGATGCCGCGCCGCCCGCGCCGCGGTCAGCGCTCCCGGGAACCTGTCAGGCGCCAGCAGGACGTGACCTGGCGGGGACGGGTGGGAGGGAGAGTCCGCGGACACCACAGCCACGCCTTTCACGCCGGGGGGTAAGGCCCTACCTTCTGCTTACGCCATGCCGGCACTATTTGACACCTGCAACCGCCTCCGAGACCTGCAAACGGGCGAGTTCCGTCGCGGAGTGGTCACCCTGCGTCCGTGTTTCCCCGGAGTCTCCGGCGCGCGGGCGGTCGCGCGGGATCAGCGGGATCAGCCGACGCCGAGCCACTCCTCGATGGGGTGGATGGCGAAGAAGACCACGAACAGGGCGGCGACGATCCAGAGGGCGGGGGAGATCTCGCGCAGCTTCCCGCGCGTGGCCTTGATGACCACGTAGGCGACGATGCCCATCCCGAGGCCGGTGGTGATCGAGAAGGTGAAGGGCATCAGCACGATGGTGAGGAACGCCGGGATCGTGATCTCCAGGTCGTTCCAGTCGACCTTGGCGACCTGCGTCATCATCAGCGCGCCGACCACGACCAGGGCGGGCGCCGCGGCCTGCGCGGGGACGGTCGCCGCCAGCGGGGTGAGGAACAGCGTCACCGCGAACAGCGCGCCCGTGGCGATGTTGGCCAGGCCGGTCCGGGCGCCTTCGCCGACGCCCGCCGCCGACTCGACGAACACCGTGTTCGCCGACGAGCTGGTGAGCCCGCCGAACGCGGCGGACAGCCCGTCCACCGACAGGATCCGGCCGAGCCGCGGCACCTCGCCCTTCTCGCTCACCAGGCCCGCCTCGTCGCTGATGCCGAGGATCGTCCCCATCGCGTCGAAGAACCCCGACAGCACCAGCGTGAACAGCACGACCAGCGCGGTGATCACTCCCGCCCGGGCGAACCCGCCGAACAGGGAGATCTGCCCGAACAGCCCGAAGTCGGGGGCGGCGAACAGCTTCTCGGGCATGTTCGGGGTGACCACGCCCCAGCCGCCCTTCCTGACGGAGGCGTTCTCCTGGATGACCACGGCCCCGACCGTCCCGGCGACGATGCTGATCAGGATCGCGCCCGGCACCCGCCGCACGTACAGGATGATCATCAGCACCAGGGTCCCCGCGAAGACCAGCGCCGGCCACGTCTCCAGCCGGCCGCCGGTGCCGAGGGACAGCGGCGGGCTCGTGGCGCTGGAGGTGACGAACCCGGCGTCGTAGAGGCCGACCAGCGCGATGAACGCGCCGATCCCGACCGCGATCGCGTGCTTGAGCGCCAGCGGGATCGAGTTCATGATCCGCTCGCGCACCCCGGTGAGCGCCAGCAGCACGATGACCACGCCCTCGATCACCACGAGGCCCATCGCCTGCGGCCAGGTCATCACCGGCGCCGCCTGGAAGGCCACGACCGCGTTGATGCCGAGGCCCGCGGCGAGCGCCAGCGGCGCGTTCCCGACCAGGCCCATGATCACGGTGGTGACGGCGGCGGACAGCGCCGTCATCGTGGTCAGCTGCGGGATCGACAGGGTCGCGTCGTTGACGTCCTTCGCCCCGCCGAGGATGAGCGGGTTCAGCAGGATGATGTAGGCCATCGCGAAGAACGTGGTCACGCCGCCGCGCAGCTCGCGCGGGACGGTGGTGCCGCGCGCGGTGAGTTCGAACAGCCGCTCCAGCGGCCCGCGCCCGCTCGCCGGTGGTGAATCGTCGGCCGCTTCGGCCTGGGTCTTGGACATGACGGGCGCTCCGCTTTCAGCAGCATGGTGTTCGGAAACGGCGTGCACAGGGTAGCCGTCCGAGGCCCGGGTGAGGCCAGGGGGCCGCGTGAAGAGAGGGCGGCGGGACGTGATTCGCGGCCTTCGCAGCGTGACGAGGGTGATGTGCCGCCTATAGCCTGCCCTGGTGCGAATGCGAGACTCCGCCGGGGCGACCGCCCTGGACTCCTACGCGTGGCTGCTGGCGTCCGTCCCGGAGCGGACGCGCTCGTCCTTCCGCGCGCGGATGCTCGGCCCCCTGGAGGAGTACGACAGCACCAGGCAGGCCGATCTCGTGCACACGCTGGAGGTCTTCCTGTCCTGCTCGGGCTCCTGGAGCCGCACCGCGACGCGGCTGCACGTCCATGTGAACACGCTTCGGTACCGAATCCGGCGAATCGAGGACCTCACCGGCCGGGACCTCGGCAGACTTGAAGACCGAGTCGACTTCTTCCTCGCCCTGCGCGCGGCGAGCACCTTGTAGGCGGTGGTCAAACGATGGATCGGGAGACACTGGGGCAGCGCATTCGCGCCCTGCGGATCCGGCAGGGCGTGAGCCAGGCGCAGCTCGCCTTCCCCGAGCTGTCCGACAGTTACATCTCGCTGATCGAGAGCGACAAGCGGGTTCCGGCGCCGAGCGTCGTCGACCTGCTGGCGGCGAAGCTGAACTGCTCGGCGACCTATCTCGTCAGCGGCGTCAGCGAAGACGTCGTGGACGAGCTGCGCGTCACCCTCGACTACGCCGAGATCGCGCTCAGCAACGGCGCGGCGGCCGAGGCGCGGACCCGGTTCGCCGAGGTGCTCGCGAGCGCCGACGCGGTCGCCCTCCCCGAGATGCTGCACCAGGCCCGCTGGGGCCACGCGCTCGCGCTGGAGGCCGCGGGCGAGCTGGAGGAGGCGATCGCCGAGCTGACGGCGCTGACCGGGCAGGCGTCCGCCGAGGCCGACCTCGACCACTGGGCCAAGGTGCACGTCGCGCTGAGCCGCTGCCTGCGCGAGCGCGGCGACATCAGCGCGGGCGTGGAGGCCGCCGAGACCGCGCTGCGGCACCTCGTCGCCACCGGCGCCGACTCCACCGACGCCGCCGTGGACCTCGGCGCGGCGCTGCTGTCGGCGTTCATCGAGCGCGGCGACCTCGTCCGGGCCCGCCAGCTCGCCGCCCAGCTCGTCGAGCGCGCCGAGCGGATCGGCAGCCCCCGCGCCCGCATGGTCGCCTACTGGGAGGCCGCCTACGTCGCGGAGATCCGCGGCGAGTACGACGAGGGCGTCGCGCTCGCCGAGCGGGCCCTGATGCTGGCCGGCGACGGCGAGGACCCCCGCAACCTCAACCGGCTCCGCGTCATCTACGCGGGGCTGCTGCTGCGGGCCAAGCCCGACCAGGCCGACCGCGCGCGCGAGCTGCTCGCCCGGGTGCGCGGCGAGATCAGCGCCAGCTCCTCCGGCGAGATCGACGTGGCCTGGTGCCTGACCGAGCTTGCCCGCGCGGAGACCGCGCTCGGCCGTCCCGCCGAGGCGGTGGCGCTCGCCGAGGAGGCCCTGGACCTGCTCGGGGACGCCCCGCGCCGCGCCACCGCCGGGGCGCTGACCGTGCTCGGCGAGGCCTCGGTGCGGCTCGGCCGGCACGACCGCGCGGTCGAGGTGCTGACCCGGGCCGCGACCTGCCTGGAGGAGATGGAGTCCTCCCGGGAGGCCGCGCAGGCGTGGTTCGACCTCGCCGAGGTGCTGGCCGGGACGGGGACCTGCGACGGGCCCCGGATGGCCGCCTACCGCCGCGCCCTGACCTGCGTGGGGGTCTGATCGGACCGTTCCGGCCGAACCGTTTCGCGTGCCGCCGCGTCCATGAATAATGCTGCGGTCGGCGTGAGATGGGGGAGTTAGTCGTGTTCGGTGTTGTCAGACCTTGCCGTCATGTTCTGTGCGGGTCGCTGTTCAAGGACTGGATGGCCCACCTGTGCGGGCTGTGCCTGACGCTGCGGGCCGAGCACGGCCAGGCCTCCCGGCTCGTCACCAACTACGACGGGCTGCTCGTGTCGGTGCTGGTGGAGGCGCAGGCTCCGGAGCTGTCGCCGCGCCGTAAGGCCGGACCGTGCGCCCTGCGCGGGATGAAGACGGCCGAGGTCGTCACGGCGCGGGCGCAGGGCGCGCAGCTCGCCGCGGCCGCGTCCCTGCTGCTCGCCGCCGGCAAGACGCGCGACCACGTGGCCGACGGCGACGGGCCCTACGCGCGCCGGCTCGACCTGGCCGCGGCCGGGCGGATCGCCGACCTGTGGGACGCCGCGGGCGGCCGCACGGGCGCCGCCGTCGGGTTCGACCCCGCGGTGCTGCGCGACGCCGTCGCCCGGCAGCCGCTCCTGGAGGCGGCCCCCGGCCTCGGGCTGCTGGACCTGACCGAGCCGACCGAGACGGCCGTCGCCGCGGTGTTCGCGCACACGGCCGTCCTCGCGGGCCGGGAGGGCAACGCCGAGACGCTCGCCGAGGCGGGCCGCTTCTTCGGGCGCCTCGCCCACCTCATCGACGCCGTCGAGGACCTCGCCGAGGACGAGGAGGCCGGCGCGTACAACCCGCTCCTGGCGACCGGCACCACCCTCGACGAGGCCCGCCGGCACGCCGACGGCGCGCTGCACGGGCTGCGGCTCGCGCTCGCCGAGCTGGAGCTGGAGAGGCCGCGCCTCGTCCGGGCCCTGCTGGACCGCGAGGCGGGCCGCTCGGTCGAGCGCGCCTTCGCCGCTCCGGCGGAGCTGTCCAGGCGGGGGCCGCGGCCGCCGCGCCCCGGCTGGCCGGTCCCGTGCTTCACCGGAACGCTGGTCTGCGCCACCTGCGGGATCTTCCAGCCCGAGTGGAGCGACCACCACGGCGACTCGTGCGACGACCGCTGCTGGTGCACCCGGCACCTCGACGGCTGCGACGGCGGCGGCTGCGACGGGAGCTGCTGCGACTGCTGCAACTGCTGTGACTGCTGCGACTCGTGCGACTGCTGCGACTGCGACTGCGGGTGCAACTGACCGGCGCCGTTCCTCCCGGGCCGCGCCGTCGCGCGACCCGGGACGTGCCATGGCGGAGGGCTCAGTAGGGTAGACGGAGCCCTTCGACTCACTAGAGAACCCGGCCCTCCATGAACATGCTCAAGTCCCGCCGGCCCCTGCGCCGCCTCGGCCTGATCGCCGCCGCCGCGCTCGCCTTCGGCGCCTTCACCGCGCCCCCCGCGATGGCGCACACGAAGCTGGTCGGCAGCACGCCCGAGAAGGGCAGGTCCGCGGACGCGGTCACCGAGGTGACGCTGGTCTTCAGTGACGAGATCAGCCTGGCGAAGGTCGTCGTCAGCGACGGGAACAAGAAGGAGTTCCAGGCGGGTGCCGCCGAGCGCGCCGGGACCAAGGTCACGCAGAAGCTGTCCGGTCCGCTGCCCGCCGGCTCCTACACGGTCGCCTACCGGGTCGTCGGCGAGGACGGGCACCCGATCGAGGGCAACGACCTGACGTTCAGCGTGACCGGGGACGGCGCCGCGGGCGCCCCGCCGGCCGCCTCGTCCGCGCCCACCGCGGGCGGGGTCGGCGCCGAGGAGCAGACGGGCCCGGCCGCCAACTCCGACGAGCGGCCGCTCAAGGCCGACCAGGAGAACGACGCGGCCGAGGAGGACTCCGGCTCGGGGATGCTCCTGTGGGTGCTGATCATCGGAGGCCTGCTCGTCGGCGTCGGCATCGGCGTGGGCATCGTGTTCCGCGCCAAGCGCAAGCACCAGGCGGCCACCGGCGGTGAATAAGGCGAGCCTGGCCGTCTGGCGGGCGGGGGCGGCCGCCCTGGCCGCGTGCGCCGTCCTGCTGGTGGCCGGGCTCGTCCTCGGCGGCTCGGTCACCGAGAAGGTCATTCCCGGCCTCGGCGACGCGGGCGCCCTCACCCGGTGGGGGCTTCCGGTCTCCCGGGCGGCGATGGACCTGCTGTCCGCGCTGACCGTCGGCGCGCTGCTGGCCGCGGCCGCGTTCCTGCCCGTCGAGGGCGGGCGGGCCGCGCCCCGGCTGTCGGGGGACGCCCTCGGCTACCTGAACGCCGCCTCCTGGATCGCCGCCGCCTGGGCCGCCGCCGCCGCGGCCACGCTGGTGTTCACCGTCGCGGACGTGCTCGGCCAGCCGGTCGGCGACGTCCTCACCGGCAGCGAGCTGAGCAGTTACGTCGGCTCGCTGCCGCAGGGCACCGCCCTCATGGTCGTGGTGCTGCTGGCCGTCGTGGTGGCGCTTCTGGCCCGCACCACCACCACGCCCGCCGCCGCGTTCGGGCTGCTCGCCCTGGCCGGGATCGCCCTGCTGCCCGCGCCGCTCACCGGGCACTCGGCCTCGGCCGCCAACCACTCCACCGCGACGACCGGCGTCGCCCTGCACGTCGCCGCCGTCGCCCCGTGGGTCGGCGGGCTCGCCGTCGTCGCCGCCCACGCGCTGCTGCGCCGCGACCGGCTCCCGCTCGTCGCGGAGCGGTTCAGCCGCATGGCCCTGTGGTGCTACGTCGTCGTCGGAGCCAGCGGCCTGGTGAACGTGATCGCCCGGCTGCCGGATCCGCGGGAGATGGTCGGGACCGACTACGGACGGCTCGCGCTCGGCAAGATCATCGCGTTCTGCGTGCTCGGCTGGTTCGGCTGGTGGCACCGGACGCGGACGCTGCCCGCGGTGGCGGACGGCAGGCCGGGGGCGTTCGCCCGGTTCGCGTCCGTCGAGGCCGCGGTGATGGGCGCCACCATGGGGCTGGCCGTCGCGCTGGCCCGGACCGCGCCGCCCGCCCCGGCCGAGTCGGAGTCCGCGGTCAAGTCGCTGCTCGGCTACGACATGCCCCCGCACGTGACCCCCGTCCGGCTGCTGACGCTGGGGCAGTTCGACCTGTTCTTCGCCGCCCTCATCGTCGTCCTCGGGGGCCTCTACCTCGCCGCGGTCGTCCGGCTGCGGCGGCGCGGCGACTCCTGGCCCTGGGGGCGCACCGCGTCCTGGCTGATCGGGCTCCTGACGATCGCGGCCGTCACCCAGACCGGCGTCGCCAGGTACGCGCCGATCCTGTTCAGCGTCCACATGGCGCAGCACATGGTGCTGAACATGCTGACGCCGATCTTCCTGGTCGTCGGCGCGCCGGTGACGCTGGCGCTGCGGGCGCTCAGGCCCGCCCGCGTGCGCGGCGACCGCGGCCCGCGCGAGTGGCTCACCGCCGTGCTGCACAGCCGGTACCTCGCGGTGATCGCCCATCCCGCGGTCGCGACGCTCGTCTTCGTGGTGAGCACGTTCGTCCTGTACTTCACGCCGCTGTTCGAGGCCGCGATGCGCAACCATCTCGGCCACGTCGCGATGACGGTCCACTTCCTGGCCAGCGGCTCCCTGTTCTTCTGGGTGCTGCTCGGCGTCGACCCGGCGCCGCGGAAGCTGCCGTATCCGGCCCGCCTGCTGCTGCTGTTCGTCACGATGCCGTTCCACGCGTTCTTCGGCATCGCCCTGATGAACATGAGCCAGGCGCTCGCCCGCGGCTGGTACACCTCCGTCGACCCGCCGTGGGGCACCACGATCCTGCACGACCAGCACACCGGCGGCGCCATCGCGTGGGGCTTCGGCGAGGTGCCGACGTTCATCGTCCTGATCGTGCTGGCCTTCCAGTGGTACGTCCACGACCAGCGGCAGGCGCGGCGCATGGACCGCAAGGCCGACCGGGCCGCGAAGGCCGGGGGGCGTCCCGAGGACGACGAGCTCGCCGCCTACAACGCGCGCCTAGCCAAGCTCGCCGAGCGCGACCGCGCCTCCGGCGGGACCGCCGGGGAGGGCGCCGCCGGAGAGGCCGCCGGAGAGAAGGACAACGCGTGAGCGCGGCCTCCCCCGCGCGGGGGAGTGGCCGGGCCGCCGGTTCTGTCAGGATCAGGGCGTGCTCCGTGTGCTCCGCCCGCTGATCGAGCGGACGACCTGGCGGCGCTGGTCCCACCTCGTCGTGGGCGGCGCGCTGCTGATGCCGTACTGGTTCCTGGCGATCAGCATGACCCCGCTGGTGCCGATGGGCAACAGCCTGGTCAAGGGCGTGCTGATGCTGGTCGTCATGCCGGCGGCCGCGACGTTCGTCACCGGGCTCGTGCCGACGGTGCGGCTGCTGGAGAGCTCCCTGGCCAAGGAGCTGCTCGGTGGGCCCGCCACCGGGCTCGTGCCCGGTTCCGCGGGCTCCTGGGAGAGCCGCGGCCGCACCGCCGCGTGGTTCACGCTGCACCTCGGCACGGGCGTCGTGGTCAGCGGGCTGAGCCTGGTCCTCCCCCCGGCCGCCGTCGTGATGCTCATCGCGCCGGCGGTGAGCTGGGACACCCGGTTCCTGCAGTCCTGGGGCTGGCAGGACGCCTGGCACCAGTGGCCCGCGCCGCTGATCGGGCTGGGGTCGCTGGTCCTGCTGCTCGCACTGATCGTGGGGGCGGGCGCGCTGCTGGCCCGGCTGGCGCCGGTGTTCCTCGGGCCGTCCGCCGCCGAGCGGTTGGAGGGGATGCGGGCCGAGGCCGTCAGGCTCGCCGAGCGCAACCGGCTGGCGAGGGAGCTGCACGACTCGGTGGGGCACGCGCTCAGCGTGGTGACCCTGCAGGCGGGGGCGGCCGGGCGGGTGCTGGACAGCGACCCGGAGTTCGCCCGCGAGGCGCTCGCCGCGATCGAGGACTCGGCCCGCGCCGCGCTGGAGGACCTCGACCACGTGCTCGGGCTGCTGCGCGACGACCGGTCCCGTCCCGCCCCGCAGGCCACGCTGAAGGACCTCGGACGGCTGCTGGAGCAGACGCGGATCGCCGGGGTGGCGCTGGACGCCGAGGTGGACCCGGAGGTGGAGCACGTCCCGGCGGCGGTGTCGCGGGAGGCGTACCGGATCGTCCAGGAGGGCCTGACGAACGCCCTGCGGCACGCGGGGAAGGTGCCCGTGCGGCTGCGGCTCGGCACCGACGGGGAACGGCTGGAGGTCGAGATGACCAATCCGCTCGGCGCGACCCGCGGCGAGGGCGCGGGGCACGGCGGCGGCCGCGGCCTCGGCGGGGTCCGCGAGCGCGTCACCGTGCTGCGCGGCGACATGAGCGCCGGGGCCGACGGCGATCGGTGGCGGTTCCGCGTCTCGCTGCCGCTAAGGTCCGGATCATGACGATCAAGGTGCTGCTGGTCGACGACGAGCGGCTGATCCGGGCCGGGCTCGCCGCCATCATCGACGCGGAGGACGATCTGGCCGTCGTCGGCGAGGCGTCCGACGGGACCGAGGTGCCGGGCGAGGTGCGGCGGCTGCGCCCCGACGTCGTGCTGATGGACGTGCGGATGCCGCGGCTCGACGGCATCCAGGCGACCCGCCACATCCTCGCCACCGTGCCGGAGCCGCCGCGGATCATCGTCGTCACCACGTTCGAGAACGACGAGTACGTCTACGACGCGCTGAAGGCGGGCGCCAACGGCTTCCTGCTCAAGCGAACGCGGCCGGAGGAGATCCTGCAGGCGATCCGGATGGTCGCGCACGGCGAGAGCCTGCTGTTCCCGGCGGCGATCCGGGAGCTGGCCGGGCGGCACGGGCCGTCCGGCGGCGGGGGCGCGGCCTGGCACGGCCGGCTGACCGAGCGGGAGGGGGACGTGCTGCGGCTGATGGCCAAGGGCCACTCGAACGCGGAGATCGCCGGTGAGCTCTTCGTGAGCCCGCAGACGGTGAAGACGCACGTCGGGAACATCCTCGCCAAGATGCAGGCCCGCGACCGGACCCAGGCAGTGATCTTCGCCTACGAGACGGCCTTCATCACGCCGGGCTGACGTCCCGGCCCGCAAATCGGACAGGCCTTACACCTCATTTACCGACAGGTCGCTACAAAAGAGACAGAAAGGATGAAGAGCGACGATCGGGGGATCATGGACGCCGTCACCCTGTCCGGGCTGCGCAAGCCGAGGCCGTATCCCGCGGTGTCGGTGCTGATGCCGACGCACCGCTCCGCCCGGGACGGCCGGCAGGACCGCATCCGGCTGCGGAACCTGCTGGGCGAGGTGCGCCGCCGCCTCCACGACGACCCCAGGGTGGAGTCCGACGCCGCCGACGACGTCGTCCGGGGCCTGGAGCGCGCTGCGGGCGAGGTCGACCCGCGGCACGGCTCCGACGCGCTGGTCCTGTTCGCCGCCCCGCACGGCGAGCACCACGCGTTCGCCATCGGCCAGCCCGTGGACGAGCGGGTGGTCGTCGACACCGGCTTCGCCACCCGCGACCTCGTGGCCGACTTCACCCGCACGCCGCGCTACTGGCTGCTGTCGCTGTCGGACCATCGGACGCGGCTGTGGAGCGGACTCGGCGCGGAGCTGACCGAGTACGCCCGCGGCGGCTTCCCCGTGGAGCCCGAGCCGATCGACGAGGCGAGCGCCGGACGGCAGGCGCGGCGGGCCGCGCAGGGCGGCGAGGGCGAGCGCCGCCGCCAGACCATGCGGGACGTGGCGGCCGACCTCGAACGCGTCCTCGCGCGGGACCGGCGTCCGCTGATCGTCGCCGGCGTCACCCGGCACCAGGCGGTCTTCGACGAGGTGGCGGGGCCGCACGTCACCGTGGCGGGACGCGTCGACGGCAGCTTCGAGGGCGCCTCGCCGAGCGCGCTCGCCGAGGCCGCCCGGCCCGCGCTCGCCGCCTACGAGGACCTCCGCGAGGTCGGCGTGCTGTCGGAGCTGGAGGCGGCGCGCAGCATCCAGCGGTACGCGGGCGGGCTGTGCGAGGTGACGGAGCTGGTGGAGGAGGGCCGCGGCGAGCACCTGGTCGTCGAGCGCGGCTACTACGCGCCCGCGGTGCGGACCAAGGGCGAGCTGATCCCGGTGGAGGGCATGCCCGGTGTGCTCAAGGGCGCGGACGTGGTCGACGACGTCGTCGACCACGTCATCGAGACGGTGCTGGAGTACGGCGGCGAGGTCACCTTCGTCTCGGACGGCTTCCTCATCGACCACGACCGGATCGCGCTGGTGACGCGTTACTGACCCGGGCCCGCGCAGGACGGGTCGTGCCAGGCCGCCCACGACACCGACCAGAACCGTCCCGCGTGCGGCCGCCAGCCCGCCGGATGGGCGGGCCAGGACGCCTCGGGCGGCGTCCCGTCCGGGAGGGGCACCACGACCGTGCACACGCCCGGCGCGGGCGGCCGTCCGGCGCGGGTGTCGAACGTGCCGATGCGCGTCCACCACACGGGGTACATCAGCGCGGTCCTGACCGCCCAGTGGAGCGACGCGTCCGTGACGACCCCGCCTGAGGCCGGGCCGGGGAGCGGGGACTCGGCGGGGACGCGCCGGGTGTGCGGCCCCATCGCGAACGTCAGCGCCGCGAGGTTCACCCCGGCGATCGCGACGGCCGCCACGGCCGCCGTCCTCGGCCTGGTCAGCACGAGCAGGCCGCCGAGCAGGGCGAGGGCGGCGAAGGTCGCCTCGTGCAGGTGCAGCGCGCCACGGTCGGCGGTCAGGAACGTGACCTCGGGGAAGTCGAAGCCGATGAAGACGTGGGTGCGGAGCCGCTCGCCCGCGTAGGCGGTGACCCACAGCGCGGCTCCCTCCAGCAGGAGGGCGCTCGCCGCCGCCACCCGGATCGCCGGGCCCGCGCTGAGGCGCCCGAGCGCCGCGGCCCCGGCGAGGGCGTAGACCAGCGCCACGCACGCCAGGTAGCGGCCGTAGGCGAAGTTGCCCACGCGGTGCTCGTCCGGCAGCGCGGCCGAGGACGCGCAGGCGATGCCGCAGGTGGCGGCGAGCAGCACGCCCGCCATGATCCTGTCCGCGGCTGGAGTCCGCCGCCGCGCGAGGACCGCGGCGACGGCCACCAGCCCGGCCCCCGCCAGGCCCCAGGTGGAGACGATCAGGTACCAGAGCTGCCCCGCCGCGCCCGACAGCGCCCACTCCTGCCCCGGGACCGTGGTCAGCCGGGACGTCAGGATCCCGGCGAGGTCCCGCGTGCCGCGCGGATACAGCTCGGCGCGGACGTGCGCGTTCAGCGCCGCGCCCGCCGCGTAGCCGGCGAGCGCGGCCGCGCCCCCGGCCAGCGCGGCGCGGGCCTTCCGGCGCCCGGGCAGAGCCATGACCACCAGGGCGGCGGCGTGGACGGCGAGCAGGATCGTTCCCCGGGTGTGCACGGCCGCCGTGAAGGACGCGACCAGGCTCGCGAGGACGGCGTCCCCGGCCCGGCCGTTCCGGACGAACCGGTCCAGCGCCAGCAGCCAGGCCAGGACGAGCGCCGGCAGGACGGCGTCCGCGAGAGCGAAGGCGCCGAAGAAGGTCGTCGCGGGCAGCAGCGCCGCCGCGAACGCCAGCGGCAGGGCGGACCGGCGGGCCAGCCCGAGGCGGCGGGCCGCCGCGTACCCGAGGGGGAACAGGGCCGCTCCCAGCACCGCGTTGATCGCGATCACGGTCGTGTAGACCGTGGCGGGGGAGTGGGAGAACCAGAAGGCCGGGGTGAGCAGGAGCGGGTATCCGCCCTGGTAGAAGGTGTTCCCGGACAGGTCCCCGCCCGGCCCGCCGGCCAGCAGGCGGGCGGCGAGCAGGTAGCCGGTCTCGTCCGGGTTCGCGGCCGGGCCCGTCCGCGACCAGGCGAACCACAGCCGGACCGCCGCCTGCGCGAGCACGCCCGCCGCGAGCAGCCAGGGCAGGGCGCGCGGCCGGCGGGGGCCCGGCGGGGCGGGCGGCGCTTGACGGCGGGGCGGGAGCAGCACGAGCGACATGCGCTCCACGGTTCCGCCGGACCGTCATGGTCTCGTGCCGAAGATGTCCGGATCTTGTGACACATCCCGTTCGCTGATCGCGCACGGCCGATAATGACCGGGTGGCGAGCATTCTGTTCATCGAGGATGATCCGTCCGCCCGGACGGCGCTGGAGCTGGCGCTGACCCGCCAGGGGCACGGGGTGACGTCCCGGGCCACCGGCGAGGACGGCCTGGAGGCGCTGCGGGCGCGCCGTCCCGAGATCGCGATCCTGGACGTGATGCTGCCCGGCATCGACGGCATCGAGGTGTGCCGCCGGATCCGCCGGGACGACCCGCTGCCGGTGATCCTGCTGACCGCGCGGGGCGACGACCTCGACGTCGTCCTCGGACTGGAGGCGGGCGCCGACGACTACGTGGTGAAACCCGTCGAGCCGCGGGTCCTGGACGCCCGGATCCGCGCGGTCCTGCGCCGCGCCGACCAGACTCGCCTGGACCGGTCCGTCTACGGCGACCTCGTCGTCGACCGGTCCTCCCTGAAGGTCACCAAGGGCGGCGCCGACCTGCGCCTCACCCCGACCGAGCTGAGGCTCCTGCTGGAGCTGACGCGCCGCCCGGGTCAGGCCCTCACCCGCCAGCACCTGCTGGCCGAGGTGTGGGAGCACACCTACCCCGGCGACTCGCGGCTCGTGGACGCCTGCGTCCAGCGGGTCCGCGCCAAGATCGAGGACGAGCCGGCCGAGCCGCGGCTGATCGAGACGGTCCGGGGCTTCGGCTACCGGTTCACCGCGCCGTGAGGAGCCTCCTCCGGTTCGTCGCGCCCGGGATGCGGCGCCTGCGGTTCACCGGGCTGCGGGTGCGGCTCGCGGCCGCGTTCACCGCGGTCGCGCTGCTGGCGTCCGTGCTCGCCTCCGGCATCTCCTACGTGCTGCTGCGGCGGGTGATGCTGCAGCGCGCCCAGGACGCGGTGATCAACGACGTCCGCACCACCCTCGCCCAGCACGTCCCGCCCGACCTGCCGCCCGACACCGAACCGCTGGTGTCCGCGGCGTTGGTGGACGCGCTGGGCTCGGCGCGGGGGCGCCGGGCGGTCGCGGTGCCGGTGCGCCCCGACAGGGCCGGGCTCCCGGCGCCGGACGCCCTGGACGTCCCGGTGACCGCCGAGTTCGCCCGGCGCGCGGCGCGGGGCGTCGTCTTCCAGCGCGTCGAGTGGCACGGCACGCCCTACCTGCTCGTGGGCGCCCGCGTCGCCGGAGTCCGGACGTCGCCGGAGGAGCCGTGGCGCACGACGCCGCCGATGGTGTTCGTCTCCGCGAGCCTGCGCCGGGAGGCCGCCGACCTGTGGCTGTTCACCCGCACCCTGCTGATCGCGGACGCCGCGGCCCTGGCGGCCGCGCTCGTCCTCGCGCTGCTGGCCACCGGGGGCGTGCTGCGTCCCGTGCGCCGCCTCGGCGCCGCCGCCCGCGCGCTCGGCGAGGGAAGGCTGGACACCCGCGTCCGGGTGCAGGGCCGCGACGAGCTGGCCGACCTCGCCTCCACCTTCAACCGCACCGCGGAGGCGCTGGAGCGGACGGTGACGGAGCTGCGCGCGATGGAGGCCGCGTCCCGCCGGTTCGTCGCCGACGTCTCCCACGAGCTGCGCACCCCGCTCACCTCGATGATCGCCATGACGGACGTGCTGGCCGAGGAGGCCGCCGAGGGCGGCGGGGGCGACGCGGCCACCCGGCTCGTCGCGGACGAGACCCGGCGGCTCGGCGCGCTCGTGGAGCACCTGATCGAGATCAGCCGGTTCGACGCGGGCGCCGCCGCCCTCGTCCTGGACGACGTGAACGTGGCCGACGCGGTCGGCGCGACCCTGAAGGCGCGCGGCTGGCAGGAGGAGGTGGCCGTGGAGGGCCCCGCCGACCTGTTCGTCCGGCTGGACCCGCGCCGGTTCGACGTCATCGTCGCCAACCTCGCCGGGAACGCCCTCAAGCACGGGCGCCCGCCCGTCTCGCTGCGCTTCGGCCGTCCGGAGCGGGAGGACGCGGGCGGAGTGCGGGTCGTGGTCGCCGACCGCGGACCCGGCCTTCCGCCCGACGTGGCCGCGGTGGTCTTCGACCGGTTCGTCAAGGCGGAGGCGGCCCGCTCGCGCAGCGAGGGCAGCGGCCTCGGCCTGTCGATCGCCAGGGAGAACGCCCTGCTCCACGGCGGCACGCTGGAGGCCGCCAACGGGCCGGAGGGCGGCGCGGTGTTCACCCTGTGGCTGCCCGACGCGGAAGGGGACGAGCGCCCATGAGGCGGGCGGACCGGACGCGTGCGCTCCTGGCGGCGGCGGCCTGCGCCGCCCTGACCGGCTGCGGGATCCAGCCGACCGGGATCATCAGCGCGGGGGACCAGCCGCTCGCTCAGGCGTACGCCGCCACGATCACCCTCTACCTCGTGCGGGACGGCAGGCTGGTGCAGGTGACGAGGCCCGGCCTGCCCGGCGAGCCGCACCTGGGCATCAAGCAGCTGAGCGTGCCGCCGACCGGGAACGAGCGGGCCATGGGGCTGCGCACCGACGTCCGCGAGGAACTCGAGGCGTACTCGGTCGAGGACGTCTCCAAGCCGGTGAGCCGTCCCACCCAGCTGGTCGTGCGGCCGGTCCGCCAGGCGGTCGCGGCGAAGACATGGTCGCGGACGGCCAAGGCCCAGATCGCGTGCACCGCGCAGGCCGTCCAGGGCATCCGGCGCGTCAGCCTGTGGAGCACGCTGAACCTGACCAAGAACCGATGGGAGGTCCTGACCTGCGACCAGTTCGCCGACATGATCGAATGATCAGCCGCGCGTCAGCCACTGGGCGGTGATGTCGCCGAGCACGGACCGGACGGTCAGGATGGCGATCCCGAGGATCAGGACCGGCATCACCACCCACCGCTCCACCTTGCCGTCCGTCCGGGGGATGACGGGGACGTCGATACGCCACGGCAGCGGCCAGAACACCGGGCAGCCCCGCGGTGTCAGGCAGTCACCGGCGACGTGGGCCAGGCAGCCGAGCGTCACCGCGAACCCGACGAAGCTCATGTCGATGTTGTGCATGAGCCAGACCGCGATCAGGGCCAGCGCGCAGTCCGCCAGCGCCGACTGCGGCTCGGCGCCCTCGAAGTCCAGGCCGACGCCGCGCAGCCCGAGCCCCACGATCATGAACAGGCAGGCCCACCAGGCCCAGATGAAGTGGGTGGCGAGGGTGTCCATCGCCCAGCCGATGCCGACCGCGAACAGGATCGAGTGGGTCGCCTGCCGGTGCCCGCCCGACAGCTTCCCGATCCACTTGCACATGTGGTTCGTGATCGGCCCGAAGGTGTTGGCGATCCGGCCGTTGTGGTGGTCGATGTCGGGCAGGATCGCGGCGCCGGCGCACACCACGGCGCCCGCCATGATCTGCTCCGGCGACAGCGTCACCGCGTGCTCGCCGAGCAGCCGCTCCTGCCCGAGGATCGGGACGGCGCCCAGCCAAGCCAGCGCGCCGCTCAGGGCATGCGTCTTGCCCATCATGTGCCGTTCCCCCGCCTTCCAGCGCGTATCGCCGCCCGTCTCAGGGCGGGACTCTAAACCGCTCCTGATCGTTTTCAGCGAAGACGCGCCGAACGGGGCGTCACGTCCTTTTGATGCCCGGAGGCGCCCGCCGGTTCCGCCCGGGGCGCGGGCTCTCTCCGCGCTTCCCGAAGCGGATCAGCGAGCCCGCGGGCGGGTCAGCGCCGCTTCCTCGGACGGGACGGGACGAGACGCCACGCGCCGGACTCCTCGCCCGGCTCGTAGGGGGAGTCCAGGCGCTTGGCGACGACGCCGGGCAGCCCCTGGTCGCGCGCCGCCTGCAGGACGGCGCCGCCGTCGCCGGGGAACCAGGGGGCCGTCTGCCACCGGGGGCCCGCCAGGCCGAGGTCGTCGAGCCGCTCCCGCCGCTCCCGGTAGGGGACGTCCAGCAGCGGGTGCCCGTCCAGATGCGGGACGTCGTAGATCATGTAGGTCTCGCGGCCGTCGAGGACGGCCAGTTCCCCGTCCAGGAGGGCGGGCCGGACGCCGAGCTGCGCCCCGAGCCGGGAGCCGAGCCCGCCGGGGCCGTCCACGGGGCGGCCGCGCCCGTCGGTGAACCGGGTCCGGCCGCCCTCGACGTAGGCGGCCAGCCGCTCGCCGCCCCACGCGAACTCGAACCCCCAGGCGTCCGCGTCGCGGGGCAGGCGGGCCCGCTCCTGCGGCCGCATCGGGCGCAGCGACTCCGGCAGGGGCTCGGCGTCCGGGTCCGCGGGCGGGTCCATCCGGTGGATCATCCAGTTCCTGCCGCGCGTCCTGAACAGCACGTAGCGGCCGGACACGCGCGAGCCGTGGATGACGACCTTCACCTCGCGCTCGGACCACTTCTCCGTCTCGTAGGTCCCGCGGTCCCAGATCGTCATCTTCCCCGCGCCGTACTCGCCGGGCGGGATCTCCCCCTCGAAGGCGGCGTACTCCAGCGGATGGTCCTCGGTGTGGACCGCCAGGTGGTTGGTCTCCGGGCTCCACGGCAGGCCCTTGGGCACCGCCCATGACACGAGCACGCCGTCGCGTTCGAGCCGCAGGTCCCAGTGCAGGCTGGTCGCGTGGTGCTCCTGGACGACGAACGTGTCGTCGTTCCCGCGCGGGAGCGCCTCGTCGCCGGGCACGGGCTCCGGCGTCCGTCCGGCATCGCGCCTGCCCCGGTACTCGGCGAGCCGGTCGCCCTCACGGGCGGGGGGAGCGGCGTCCTTCTCGGGCTTCTTCGGCGTCACGCCCGCTGCATACCCGCGCTCAGCGGATGAAGACGGCGTACTCGGCCAGATCGCCGGTGAGGGAGGGCGGGAGCCCCGCCACCGCGGACAGCTCCTCGGCCGACACGAACCCGCCCGTCTCGGCCCGGACCCGCTCGATCGTCGCCGCCAGCTCCGGAGTGACGCCGGGCAGCAGCGTCAGCGTCTGCGCGGGCGCGTGGTTGACGTCGACGAGCCCGCCGTCGTTGTACTGGTGCGGCAGGTCGGGCCGCCCGATGCGCAGCTCCTTGGCGAGCCCCGGGTCGGACGCGGCCAGCTCCCGCGCCTTCTGCCGCAGCAGCCGCTGCCGCTTGACCCGCTCCACCACGGCCTCGTTGTCGACGCCCGAGAGCCCGTGCGGGTCGAACACCTTCCGCCGGATCAGGAAGGCGTGCCCGCAGCCCACCACCGCCAGGACGGACATCAGCATGCCGGCCGCCCGCACGGTGCCCTCGTCCTCGCCGGTGCCGGACAGCAGGGACAGCATCAACGCGAACACCCCGGCGTACACGACCGTCGACACCAGCAGGTGCACGCTCCGCCGCCACAGCAGCGCGGCGGCGAACGTGAACGGCGTCGCGAAGCCGAGGGTCAGGAACGGCAGCGCCGCCCACGTCACGCTCAGCGCGGCCTGCCCCGGCGGCATGCTGTCGGAGGGAACCCTCGGCTCGTACGGCGCTGGGGCGTTCATCTCTCGAGGGTCTCCCGGGCCGGATGCGGGCGAATCGGACTCTAGATCGAGGGAAGGGTCACGGCAGGGTGAGGATTTCGTGGCCGTCCTCGGTGACCAGCAGCGTGTGCTCGAACTGCGCGGTGCGCCTGCGGTCCTTGGTGACGACCGTCCAGCCGTCGTCCCACATGTCGTACTCGTGCGTGCCGAGGGTCAGCATCGGCTCGACGGTGAACGTCATGCCCGGCTCGATGATCGTCGTGGCGGCCGGGTCGTCGTAGTGCGGGACGACGAGGCCGGAGTGGAACGTCGTGCCGATCCCGTGCCCGGTGAAGTCGCGCACGACCCCGTACCCGAACCGCTTGGCGTAGGACTCGATGACCCGCCCGATCACGTTCAGCGCCCGGCCGGGCTTGACCGCGCGGATGCCGCGCATCGCCGCCTCGCGGGTGCGCTCCACCAGCAGGCGCGACTCCTCGTCCACGTCGCCGCACAGGAACGTCGCGTCGGTGTCGCCGTGCACGCCGCCGACGAAGGCGGTGATGTCGACGTTGATGATGTCGCCGTCGCGCAGGACCGTGTCGTCGGGGATGCCGTGGCAGATCACCTCGTTGATCGAGGTGCACAGCGACTTGGGGAACCCGCGGTAGCCGAGCGTGGAGGGGTAGGCGCCGTGGTCGAGCAGGAACTCGTGCCCGACGGCGTCCAGCTCGTCGGTGGTGATCCCGGGCCGGACGTGCCTGCCGACCTCCTCCAGCGCCTGCGCGGCGATCCTCCCGGCGACCCGCATCCGCTCGATGGTCTCGGGCGACTTGACGTCCGGCTCGCCCGTCCGCGGCCGCTTCTTCCCCACGTACTCAGGGCGCGGAATGTTCGAGGGAACCTTGCGCATGGGGGAGACGCGTCCGGGTCGGAGCAACTGGGTCGTCATAGTGATGGAGTGTAGTCAGCGCGATCCGGGCACACTCTCGTGCCAGCGCATGATCGAAAGGAGCGCCGATGGCCGGTGACGACGGTGACTGGTGGTTCTGCCTGAAGCACATGAAGCCCGAGCACGGGGCCGGCTGCCCCGGCAAGGACCGCATGGGCCCCTACAGGACCGAGGGCGAGGCCGCGGACGCCATGGCCATCGCCCGCGAGCGCAACGAGGCGTGGCGCAGGCAGGACGAGGACTAGTCCGGGACCGGGCCGGAGACGGCGTCGAGGAGCCGGGCGAGGCGGCGCCTGAGCCCGCGCGGGCTCCGCTCCGGCTCCCGGCCCGCGGCCGCGCTGACGAGGTGCTGCGCCCCGTCGAACGACATGAGGGCCTCGCCCGGCGGGACGGTCAGCGCCTCGTGGGCGAGGCCGCGCAGCTCGCGGTCGCCGCCCTCCAGCGCGAGGACGGTCGCCCCGGTGCGGCGCGCGTCGTCCACCCGCTCCAGCAGCGGGACGGGCGCCCCCTCCTCGGCGACGACGAACAGCGTCTCGCCGCGCCGGGCCTCCTCCAGCCGATCCAGCCCGACCCGCAGGTGCGCGGGCGCGTCGGCCGGCGGCTCCCAGCGCACCAGCGTGGGCGCGAGGCCGGGGGCGCCGCCGAGCCGGCTCTCGTCGTCGAGGTGCGCCGCCAGATGCCACGGGTCGCCCGCCGGCGTGCCGACCAGCAGGAGCCCGCCCGGGGTGCGGGACGTGACGCGCAGTGCCCGGCCGAACTCCTCGGTCCGCTCCAGCCAGCCCGTCGCCGACAGGACCTCGCGCAACATCGATATCTGCTCGGCGTCCACGGGCACCATGGTGCCCCACCCCGCGCCCCCGGCAGGCCCTTTCGGCGATGCGGGAGCCCGGCGCCGGGCCGCCGGTGAGCGGCCTGGCAGACTCGGCCGCATGACTGAGCAGCAGCAGAAGACGCCCTACGACCTTCCCGACGCGAGCGGCCTGACCATCGGCATCCTCGGCGGGACGGGAGACCAGGGCAAGGGCCTCGCGCGCCGTTTCGCGCTGGCCGGGCACCGCGTGACGATCGGGTCGCGCAAGGCCGAGCGCGCCCAGGCCGCCGCGGACGAGCTCGGCGCGGACCTGCCCGTCTCCGGCGCGGAGAACCCGGTCGCGGCCGGGGACTCCGACGTGGTGATCGTGGCGGTGCCGTGGGACGGGCACAGGGCCACGCTGGAGTCGCTGCGCGCCGAGCTGGCCGGCAAGATCGTCGTGGACTGCGTGAACCCGCTCGGCTTCGAGAAGGGCAAGGGCGCGTTCGCGCTGCCGGTCGAGGAGGGCAGCGCCGCCGAGCAGGCCGCGGCCGTCCTGCCCGACAGCCGGGTCGTGGCCGCCTTCCACCACGTGTCGGCCAGGCTGCTGCTCGACCCCGAAGTGGACCAGATGGAGCTGGACGTGCTGGTGCTCGGCAACGACCGGGAGGCCACCGACCTCGTCCAGGCCCTCGCCGGGCGGATCCCCGGCATGCGCGGCGTCTACGGCGGGCGGCTGCACAACGCCCACCAGATCGAGGCGTTCACCGCCAACCTCATCTCCATGAACCGCCGCTACAAGGCCCACGCCGGACTGCGCATCACGGACGTCTGACCGCGCATCGGGCGGGCCGTCCCCGGTACGGTGCCAGCATGAACGGTCGGCCGGCATGAACGGTCAGGACGCCGCGCGGCGGCCGCTCGTCCTGCTGCCGTCGGCCCGGACGGGGCCGCTGCGCGCGGTGGCGAAGCGGGTCGGGCTGGCGCTCGTCCTGCTGCTCATGGTGGTGGCCGTGGTCTACCTCGACCGCGACGGGTACCGCGACACCGGCGACGGGCGGCTGTCGCTTCTGGACGCCTTCTACTACGCCTCCGTGACCATGTCCACGACCGGGTACGGCGACATCACCCCGGTCGGGGACGGCGCGAGGCTCGTCAACATCGTCTTCATCACGCCCGTCCGGGTGCTGTTCCTCATCGTCCTCGTGGGCACGACCCTGGAGGTGCTGGCGGAACGCACCCGCGACGACTGGCGAAGGTCCCGCTGGAGGGCACGCGTGCGCGACCACATCGTGGTGGCCGGCTACGGCACGAAGGGCCGCAGCGCCATCCGGACCCTGCTGAGCACCGGGGTGCCGCCCGAGTCGATCGTCGTCGTCGACCCGGACCCGCGGGTCGTGGCCGAGGCCGCCGAGGCCGGGTTCGCGGGCGTCGTCGGGGACGCGACCCGCAGCTCGGTGCTCAGGCAGGCCTCGGTCCAGCGGGCCCGCGAGATCGTGGTGGCGAGCGCCCGCGACGACACCGCGGTGCTGATCACGCTGACCGCCCGGCAGCTCAACCCGCACGCCGGCATCCAGGCGGCGGTGCGCGAGTCGGAGAACGTCCCGCTGCTGCGCCAGTCCGGCGCCGACCACGTGGTGACCTCGTCGGAGGCGGCGGGGCGGCTGCTCGGGGTCTCCACCACGCAGCCGAGCGTCGGCGAGGTCATCGAGGACCTGCTGGAGCAGGGGAGCGGCCTCGACCTGGTGGAGCGCGAGGTCCACCCGGACGAGGTCGGCGGCCCGCTCGGCGCGGTCCGCGTCCCCGCGCTGGCGGTGGTGCGGGACGGGCGGCTGCTGCCGTTCGACGACGCCGGCTGCGCGGCCCTCGAACCGGGCGACCGCCTGATCGTGGCGCGGTCCTCCTCCCGGCGCCGCGGCCCGTCCGGTGCGGAGGAGGAGGACGGCCGGGACGGGGCCGGGCCGCCGGACGGCCCCCGAGACCGAGACCACTGACCGTGCGGGGAGCGGTTCGGGCCTGCGCCGCGTCCTAGTCCTGGATTACCATCGCAGTGGCGACAGGCGGGGTGGAGATGAGAGAGAACCGGTCGGCAGATCCGTGGAGCGCGTTCCTGGCCCCTTCCGGGCGGAGCGGCGGCGCCCGGCCGCCGGGCGCGGCGCCCGCCGGTGAGCCCGGCCGCGCCGCCGGGTACGCCGAGGCGGGCGCGGAGGACGCGTGCCGCCGCGTGCTGGCGCAGTTGCGGGCGGCCAACGGCCCGCTGTCGCTGGAGCAGATCCACCACGCCACCCGGCTCGGGCTGCTGGAGGTCGCCGACGCCGTGGACGTGCTGCGCGAGCGCGGCCTCGTCGCGGTGGAACGGGAGATCGACGAGGTCGTCCGGCTGACCGGGGAGTGACCGCGTCCCGATGATCGGATACGTCGTCGCGGTCTCGCTGAGCTGCCTGGTCGGCATCGCCGAGCTGGTCAGCCGGTACCGGGACCGGCCCACCACGCTGGTCCGGGTGCCGAGCACCTGGGCGTACGTGCTGATCAACGGGGGAGCGGGCGCGGGCTCGCTGCTGCTCCTGCACACCTTCGGCTGGCGGTTCGGCGTCCAGTCGCCGCACGTCGCCGAGGCGACGCAGGTGCTCGTGGCGAGCCTCGGCTCGATGATGGTGTTCCGCAGCGCGGTGTTCACCGTCCGGGTCGGCGACGAGGACGTCGCCGTCGGGCCGAGCACGCTGCTGACCTCGCTGCTGGCCGCCGCCGACCGGGGCGTCGACCGGATGCAGGCCAAGACCCGCGCGCACGAGGCGGGCGAGATCATGCGGGGCGTCTCGTTCGCCCGGTCGCGGCTCGCGCTGCCGACGTACTGCCTCGGCCTGCTGCAGAACGTCTCCGCCGAGGACCAGGCCGACCTGCGCACGGCCGTGGACGCGCTCGCCGGCAGCGAGATGACCGACGGCCAGATGGCCCTCAACCTCGGGCTGCTGCTGATGAACGTCGCCGGTCCCGACGTGCTGCGCTCCGCCGTGGAGACGCTCCGCGACGAGATCACGGCGGACGGCGCGGCCCCGCGCCGCGTCCCGCCGCCGCGCGACGGCCAGGGCCACGAGGGCGGCCGGTCCGGCGCCGGAGCACGGCCCTCGCCCGTCCGCTCCGACCCCGACCAGTAGGCGGAAACCACACACGGCCGCGCCGGGGGCGGCGCGGCCGTGCGGGGGTGGGCCTGGTTCGGCGCTGGGGCCCGTGCCCGCTAGTGGTAGGTGTGCTCCGGCGCCGGGTAGGCGCCGCTGACGACCTCGTCGGCGTAGGCGCGGGCCGCCTCGCCGAGCAGGGTGTTCATGTCGGCGAACTTCTTGACGAACTTCGCGGTGTGCGGGGTGAGGCCGGCCATGTCCTGCCAGACGAGGACCTGCGCGTCGGTCTGGTTGCCGCCGCCGATGCCGATCGTCGGGATGGACAGGGACGCGGTGACGCGGGCGGCGAGTTCCTCGGGCACGCATTCGAGGACGACGGAGAACGCGCCCGCCGCCTCCAGCGCCTTGGCGTCGGCCATCAGCTCGTCGCCGTCCTGGCCCCGGCCCTGCACCCGGTAGCCGCCGAACGCGTTCACCGACTGCGGGGTGAGGCCGAGGTGGCCCATCACCGGGATGCCGGCCGCGACCATCGCCTCGGCCTGCGGGATGACGCGGCGCCCGCCCTCCAGCTTGATCGCGTGGGCGCCGGTCTCCTTGAGGAACCGGGTGGCGGCCGTCAGCGCCTCGGTGACGCCCGTCTGGTAGGAGCCGAACGGCAGGTCGGCGACCACCATGGCGCGCTTGGAGCCGCGGACGACGGCCGCGGTGAGCGGGATCAGGTCGTCCACGGTGACGGGGATGGTCGAGTCGTAGCCGTAGACCACCATCGCGGCGGAGTCGCCGACGAGCAGCACGGGGATGCCGGCCTCGTCGAAGATCCGTGCGGTGAGGGCGTCGTAGGCGGTGAGCATCGGCCACTTCTCGTGCCGCTGCTTCGCCGCCGCGATGTCGCGTACGGTCACCCTGCGCCCGCTCGTACCGCCGTAGAGTGCGGTCGGCTGTGCCGGGGGTGCGACGGATGAAGACATGCAGAACCTCCGCTGGTCTTGAGGCGCCACTGCGGCGTACCCAGACGAAACCGATGGTGCCACCTGGCCAACGATTCGGGTACCCCTCCCCATTCCAGAATTTTCTCCGCCGGGCCGGGAACAGATTCCGAAACGATACCGTTGCGTATCGACATGGACCCCCAGACGATCCAGCGGCGCCGGTGGTACATCCTCGGCGTCCTGACCATGAGCCTGCTGGTGGTGGTGCTGGACAACACCATCCTCAACGTCGCGCTCAAGACCATCGCCGACCCCGACAAGGGCCTCGGCGCCACGCAGAGCCAGCTCGAATGGGCGATCAACTCCTACACGCTGGTCTTCGCCGGCCTGCTGTTCACCTTCGGCGTGATCGGCGACCGGATCGGCCGCAAGCGCGTGCTCGTCGGCGGCATGGCGGTGTTCGCCCTCGCCTCGCTGGTGTCGGCGTACGCGCAGTCGCCCGAGCAGCTCATCTACGCCCGCGCCCTGATGGGCCTCGGCGGCGCCGCGGTCATGCCGCAGACGCTGTCGATCATCACGAACGTCTTCGAGCCGCACGAGCGCGCCCGCGCCATCGGCATCTGGGCCGGCGCGGTCGGCCTCGGCGTCGCCATCGGCCCGCTCACCGGCGGCCTGCTGCTCGCCCACTTCTGGTGGGGCTCGGTCTTCCTCATCAACGTGCCGGTCATCGCGGTCGGCGTCACGCTGATGGCGTTCCTGGTCCCCGAGTCGCGCAACCCCGCCCCCGGCCGGCTCGACCCGGTCGGCGTGGTGCTGTCGGTCATCGGCCTGGTCGTCCTGTCGTACGGGATCATCCAGGGCGGTGAGAAGGGCGACTGGCTGCAGGCGCCCGTGCTCGGCCCGATCCTCGCCGGCGCCGCCGTCCTCGCCCTGTTCGTGTGGCACGAGGCCCGCACCGCGTCCCCGGCCTTCGACGTCCGGCTGTTCAAGGACGCGCGCATGTCGGCCGCCGTCGCCTCCATCGCGCTGTGCTTCTTCGCCGCCACCGGCGTGTTCTTCTTCGCCAACTTCTACATGCAGTCGGTGCGGGGCCTGACGCCGCTCCAGTCCGGGGCCATGGTGCTGCCGTTCGCCGTCGCGCAGCTCGCCTTCGCCCCGCGCAGCGCCGCGATGGTGCGCCGGTTCGGCGCCAAGGCGGTCTGCACCGTCGGGCTGCTGCTGGTCACCGTCGCGCTGGCGAGCTACCAGTTCGTCGGCGTCCACACCTCCCTGTGGATCCTCGGCGCGATCTTCTTCGTGCAGGGCGTCGGGATGGCCAACGTGATGCCGCCCGCCACCGAGTCGGTCATGTCCGCCCTGCCCCGCGAGAAGGCCGGCGCCGGATCGGCCATCAACAACACCGCCCGCCAGGTCGCGGTCGCGATGGGCGTGGCCGTGCTCGGCTCGGTCGTCGCCTCCGTCTACCGCGGCGACCTGCGCGCCGAGCTCGCCGCGCTGCCCGCCGGCGCGCGGCAGGCCGCCGCCGAGTCGATCGAGGGCGCGCACGCCGTCGCCGCCCGGATGGGCCCCGCCGGGCAGGGCCTCGTCGGCCCCGCCGACGCCGCCTTCGTGCACGCCATGCACGCCGCGTCCGTCGCCGCCGCCGTGGTCTCCCTCATCGGCGCCCTGGTCGTCCTGAAGTGGATGCCGGGACGCGCCGCGGCGCCGTCCGAGCAGGCTCCGGCCGAGCGGCGGCCGGAGAAGGCCGCCGTGTGACGGCCGGTGTGGCAGGGTGAGGGAATCATGACCGGGACCGAGCGGCGGCAGGCGGGGCGGCCGCGCAGCGAGCGCGCCGAGAAGGCCATCGTCGAGGCCACCCTGGACCTGCTGGCCGAGGAGTCGGGGGTGGCGGGCGTCTCCATCGAGGCGGTCGCCGCCCGCGCCGGCGTCGGCAAGACGACGATCTACCGGCGCTGGCCCAGCAAGGAGGCGCTGATCGTGCACGCGCTCGGCGCGGTGAAGGAGCCGCTGCCCGAGCCGTCCGGCGCGTCCGCCCGCGAGGACCTCACCGCGATCGCGCGGCGGTTCGCGGGCGACCGGCACCGACGGTACTCGCGGTGCTTCTGGAACGTCGTCGGCGGCGCGGAGAAGCACCCCGAGCTGTACGCCCGCTACCGGCAGGAGGTCATCGAGCCGCGGCGGGACGTCATCCGCAGGGTGATCCAGCGCGGGGTCGACTCCGGGGAGCTGCGCCCCGACCTCGACGTGGAGGTCGCGATGTCGCTGCTGCTCGGCTCCCTGACCGCCAAGCGGCCGCAGGAGACGTTCCCCGAGGGGTACGCCGACGCGGTCGTCGACACTCTCCTGCGGGGCATCGAGAGCGCGCGGTAAAGCCGTCCGGAAGCGGACGACGGGCGGTTTTAGGCGCGGTAAGCGCGATCTTCTCCCCTTACCGCTGGCTCATGCCCCATACTGTCGCTGGGTAGTGCTGAGACGACCGGCTGTCTGGAGCGCGTCAGGTGAGATCCGTCATGGCGCCGCGAGGCGATGCGCCAGCCACCGATTCGGCGTCCCGGACCCTGGTCCTGGGCATCGACGGTGCTCGGCACATCGTGCAGTGCGGCCCGAACGCCAAGGCCGTCCTCGGCCGTGCCCCCGAGGAGCTGATCGGCCGGCCCGCGACCGACCTGGTCGGCGACGAGGCGAAGGCCGAGCTGGAGACCCTCCTGGAGGCCAACGGCGCCGGGCAGGAGCGCAACGGCGTGATGGGCGTGCTGCGCGGCGACGGCGGCGCGCCCGCCGACGCCCTCCTCACCGTGCAGCCGATGCTCGGCGGCGGCCCGGGCGCGGCGCCCGCCGCGCTGCTGTTCATCCGCGTCGAGCTGCCGCCGAGCGAGCGCTACCAGGACCCGGCCCTCATGCGGCGCGCCCTGATGGACGACCCGCTCACCCGGTTCGGCGCCACGCTCGACCTCGACCAGTCCGCCCGCGGTCTCGTCGACGTCGTCGTCCCGCACTTCTGCAACGTCGCGTCGGTGCTGGTGCTGGAGAGCCTGGTCGCCGCCGACGAGGTGCACGCCGAGTCCGGCTCGGCGGTGCTGCGCCGCATCGCGGTCACCTCCGACGACGGCAACCCCGCCTGGACGTCCACGTTCCCCGTCGGCGAGGTGCTCGTCTTCCCGGAGGGCACGCCCTACCGGCAGGTCATGGAGACCGCCCGGCCCGTCCACCTGCCGCACATCGAGGTGGACCGCGCGAGCGAGATCGGCCGGCTCTGGCGGCGCGGCCCGGCGGGCGAGCTGCTGTCGAACGTGTCGATGGTGCTGCTGCCGATGATCGCCCGTGACACGCTGCTCGGCTTCATCGCCTGCACCCGCGTCCCCGGCTTCCGCAAGTTCGACGCCTACGACGTCGAGATCGGCATGGAGTTCGCCGCCCGCGCCGCCATCGTCATCGACAACGCCCGGCGCTACAGCCGCGAGCGGGCGACCGCGCTCGCGCTCCAGCGCAGCCTGCTGCCGATGCGGCTGTCCGCGCCGTCCTCGGTCGAGGTCCGGCACCGCTACCTGCCGGGCAGCAAGCTGGTCGAGGTCGGCGGCGACTGGTACGAGTCGATCGCGCTGCCCGGCGCCCGCGTCGCCCTGATCGTCGGGGACGTCGCCGGGCACGGCGTCCGCGCGGCCGTCACCATGGGGCGGCTGCGCACCGCCCTGCACACGCTCGCGAACCTGGAGCTGCCGCCCGCCGACGCCCTGCACGTCATGCACGAGCTGATGATCGAGCTGGGCGAGCAGGAGCCGCACTTCGCCACCTGCGTCTACGCGGTGTACGACGCGACCAGCGGCACCATCGAGATCGCCTCCGCCGGGCACCTGCCGCCGCTGCTGGCGAGCCCGACCGGCGACAACGAGTACCTGGAGGTCCCGCCCGCGCCGCCGCTCGGCGTCTCGGGCGGCTCGGCCATCGAGAGCCGCGAGTTCCCCGTCGAGGACGGCAGCCTCTTCGTGATCTACACCGACGGCCTGGTCGAGAACCGGGGCCGCGACATCGACGACGGCCTCGCCCGCCTCCAGAAGATCTTCGGCCGCGACTCGGTCGACCGCTCCATGGAGGACCTCGCCAAGACCACCCTCGCGGGCGTCTACGCCGACCAGCACCGCGACGACATCGCCGTCCTGATCGCCCGGCTGCGCCGCCTTCCCCAGGACCGCTACTCCTCCTGGACGCTGCCCGCCGACCCGGCCGCGGTCCGCCGCGCCCGCGGCCTCGTCAGCACCCGCCTGGCGGAATGGGACCTGGAGGACCTCGACTACACCACCGAGCTGCTGGCCTCCGAGCTCATCACCAACGCGCTCCGCTACGCCCACGGCCCGATCGAGCTGCGCCTCCTGCTGGAGCGCACCCTCGTCCTGGAGGTCCTGGACCGCTCCGCCGCCCTTCCGCGCCTGCGCCGCGCCGAGGACGACGACGAGAACGGCCGCGGCCTCCTGGTCGTCAGCCAGCTCGCCCACCGCTGGGGCAGCCGCCGCACCGCCGCGGGCAAGGTCGTCTGGTGCGAGCAGATCGTCCCCGGCGTCGACCCCGACGCCTCGGAGCAGGTCCCCGCCTGGCCCGAAGAGGCCTGGCCCGGCGAACTCCACCACCGCGAATAGCCCAGGGGGAGCGACCCCTTCCCAGGGGGCGACGGGGTGACCTGAGCGAGGGCGCGAGCCGGGCGACCGCAGCGCCACCGGCAAACCCGCACGGACACAGCACGCCCGCACTGTGGCGTGAGGATCGTCCGGCTCGTGACGGGGGTTCCAGGGGGTCGCCCCCCTGGAAAGACACAGCTAGCTCAGCTTCTCGCGCCAGCGGTTGGTGATGGGGAGGCGGCGGTCGCGCCCGAAGTTCTTGGGCGTGATCTTGGGGCCGGGCGGGTACTGGCGGCGCTTGTACTCGGCGATGTCGACGAGGCGGATGGCGCGCTCGACCAGGGCCGGGTCGTGGCCGGCGTCGACGAGGGCGTCGCGTCCCATGTCGCGCTCGACGTAGTCGGTCAGGATGGGGTCCAGGAGGGCGTACTCGGGGAGGCTGTCGCGGTCGCGCTGGTCGGGGCGCAGCTCGGCGGACGGCTCCTTGACGATGATGGCCTCGGGGATGGGCTCCTGCGTGAAGGGGTGCAGGAGCGGCGAGTCCTTGCCCGCCTGGGCGTTGCGCCAGCGGGCGAGGTCCCAGACGGTGAGCTTGAAGACGTCCTTGATGGGGCCGAAGCCTCCCGCGGAGTCGCCGTAGAGGGTGGAGTACCCGGTCGCCAGCTCGCTCTTGTTGCCGCCGGTGAGGACGAGGTGGCCGTCCTCGTTGGACAGGGCCATCCACACGTTGGCGCGGATGCGGGCCTGGAGGTTCTCGGCGGCGAGGCCGTGCAGGTCGAGCTGCTCCTCGAACGCCTCGACCATGCCGGCGATGGGGACGATGCGCGAGTTGATCCCCTGCCGCTTGACGAGCTCCTCGGCGTCCACGACGGAGCCCTCCGAGGAGTAGCGGCTCGGCAGCAGGACGGCGTGCACGTTCTCCGGGCCGATGGCGTCGGAGGCGATGGTGGCGACGAGCGCCGAGTCGATGCCGCCGGACAGGCCGAGCACGACGGAGCGGAAGCCGTTCTTGCGGACGTAGTCGCGGGTGCCGAGGACGAGCGCCGCGTACACCTCGGCGAGGTCCTCCAGGGGCGGCGCGACCGTGCCCGGCTCGGCGGGGTAGGCGGGCAGCGGGTCGGCGGACAGGACGTGCCGGTCGATGGCGATCGTGGTGCCGTCCTGGGCGTCGACGCGGACGGGGCCCTCCTCGGCGGCGGGGCCGGCGGCCGGGAGGTCGAGGTCGGTGACGAGGAGGTGCTCGACGAACTGGGGGGCGCGCGACAGCGGCGAGCCGTCCGGGCCGACGATGAGCGAGTCGCCGTCGAAGACGAGCTCGTCCTGGCCGCCGACCAGGTTGACGTAGGCGAGCGCGCAGCCGGCCTCGCGGGCGCGGCCGGCGCACAGGTCGAGGCGGACGTCGTCCTTGTCGCGCTCGTAGGGGGAGGCGTTGATCACCAGCAGCAGCCCGGCGCCCGAGGCGCCGGTGGCGCTGACCGGGCCGCCGTCCTGCCAGAGGTCCTCGCAGATGGCGGTGGCGATGTCCACGCCGTGCAGCCGGACGACCGGCAGCCGGTCGCCGCGCGCGAAGATCCGGTACTCGTCGAACACGCCGTAGTTGGGCAGGTGGTGCTTGGCGGAGCGGACGAGCACCTCGCCGCCGTGCAGCCACGCGGCCGCGTTCAGCGGCAGGCCGCCGGCCCGGCCGGAGCGGGCCGCGCCGGCCGGCGGGCAGTCGAGGTAGCCGGTGACGACGGGGAGGTCGCCGAGGCCCTCGTCGGCGAGCCGGCGGGCGAGGCGCAGGAGGGCGTCGCGGGACGCCGCCACGAAGGACGCGCGCAGCGCGAGGTCCTCCACGGGGTAGCCGGTCAGCATCATCTCCGGGAATGCGACGAGGTGCGCGCCCGCCTCGGCGGCGCGGCGCGTCCACGTCACGATCTGGTCGGCGTTGCCGTCGAGGTCGCCGACGGTCGAGTTCACCTGTGCGAGCGCGAGCCTGAGTTGTGCCACGGTCCAAGGGTAGAGCGTCCCGCCCAGTTTCGTCACTCTGACGAGAAGTCGGCGGCGAGCGCGGCGGCGCGCCGCCGCCGGATCGCGGGGGCCAGCGCGAGCTGCGCCGCGGCGGCGCCCAGGGCGAGACCCGCGCAGGTCAGCCACAGCGCGGGCGCCCCTCCGGCGCCGAGCAGCTGGGTGCCGCCTAGGGGCGCCAACAGGAAGCCGCCCGACCACGCCATCCCGTACAGGCCGCCGTACCGGCCGCGCAGGTCGGCGGGGGCGAGGTCGGCGACCACGGCCTGCAGGACGGACGCGGCGATGATCTCCCCGAGCGTCCACACCAGGATCGTCGCGGTGTAGGCGGCCACGGACGAGGCGAGCGAGGTGAGCCCGTAGCCGGCCCCGACCAGCGCGAAGCCCGCCGCCAGCACCAGGCTGTGGTCGCGCCGCGCCAGCCACGCGTTCACCAGCGGCTGGACGATGATGATCAGCGTGCCGTTCGCCGCGATCGCCAGGCCGTAGGACTGCGGGCCGAGCCCGTCCTCCTTCATGGCGAGCGGCATCGTCGTCATGCCCTGCATGAGGACGAACGTGTAGAAGAGGGTGACCAGCACGTAGCCGACCATGACCCGGTCGCGCAGCACGCGGCCGAACCCGCCCGCCCGCTCGGCGCGGGCCTCGCGGGTCCGCGTCTCCGGGATCGCCCGCCACACGAGCAGGCCGAACGCCGCGCAGGTGAGGGCGTCGATCCAGAACAGCCACAGGAAGCCCTGCTGCGCGAGCGTCCCGCCGAGCACCATGGCGAAGGCCCAGCCGAGGTTGATCGCCCAGAACAGCAGCCCGAACGCGCGCGGGCGCTCGGCCGGGGAGATGATGTCGGCCACCATCGCCTGGGCGGCGGGCCGGTACATGTCCAGGAGCAGGCCGAGCACCAGCGCGGCGGCGAGGATCGCGGCGAGGCCCTGGGCGTAGCCGAGCGCGAGCATGGCCGCGCCGGTGCCGACGGTCGCGAGCGTCAGCGTCGCGCGGCGGCCGATGCGGTCGGCGAGCATGCCGCCCGCGAGCTGCCCGGCGAGCGAGCCCGCGCCGAGCACGGCCATCGTCACGCCGGCCTGGGCCAGCGACAGGCCGCGCATGGTCGTCAGGTAGAGGCCGAGGAACGGCTCGACCATGGTCCCGAGGCGGTTGAGCAGGGTGCCCGCCCACAGCACCCAGAAGGGCCGGGGGAAGCCGCCCACCCGGGGGCGGAGGAAAGCCGCGAACCTGCCGGGAGCGGGACCGATGGGAGGTTCTTCCAGAAGGGTCACGTGACGATGGTGGAGGCGGCCCGCGCTCCGAGATAATCATTTAGCCTGGGCTAAATGATCGAGTTCGTGCTCGCGCCGGACGACGTGGCGCGGGTCCGGTTCGCGTTCTCGCCGCTGTGGGAGATGGTGCGCAGCCTGCGGGTGCTCGCCGACCCGTCCGGCCACGCGCTCCATCTGCCGTGGGTGCGCACCGTCCGGCCCCGCCTGCGCGGTCTCGGCTTCGAGCCGCTGCTGGACGTCGTCCTGCCCGCCGGATACATCCCGGACTTCCTCACCCCGCCGCCGCGCACGCCGCTGCCCGACCTCGGCGCGGAGATCGCGACCGTCCGCGCCACGCCGCCCGAGGTCGTCGCCGCCGAGCTCAGCTGGGCCGCGCCCGGCGCCCCGCCCCGGCCCACCCGCCGCGCCATGGCCGCCGACCCCGAACGCACCCGGGACGACCTCGCCGACCTGCTCGAACGGTACTGGGAGGTGGCCGTGGAGCCGTTCTGGCCGCGCATCCGCGACCTGCTGGAGGGGGAGGTCCTGCGCCGCAGCGGCGCGCTCGCCGCCGAGGGCGCCGAGGGCGTGTTCGGCGACCTGCACGAGGCGGTCTCCTGGCGTGCCGGGACGCTCTCCGTCGACCGCCACTGGCACTTCCGCGGCGAGCTCGCCGGGCGCGGCATCCTGCTCGTCCCGAGCGCGTACGTGTGGCCGAACGTGTCGGTGATGGTGCCGCCCTACCAGCCGATGGTCAGCTACCCGCCGCGCGGCGCGGCGACGCTGTGGGAGACCGGGCCGCCGGACGAGCCGCGCGCCGGCGCCCTGGCCGCGCTGATCGGACGCCGCCGCGCCGAGCTGCTCACGGCCCTCGCCACGCCCGCGTCCACCACCGACCTCGCCAGGCGGACGGGCGTGACCGCTGGGGCCGTCAGCCAGCACCTGGGCGTCCTGCGCGCCTGCGGCCTCGTCACCGGGCACCGCATGGGCCGCCGCGTCCTGTACGTCCGCACCCCGGCCGGGGACGCCCTCGCCGGGGCTCAGCGCAGCGACGCGAGCGCGTCCAGGCGCGGCGGGGCGGGGGAGGCCTCCGGTCCGTAGCGGCCGGACTCGGCGAGCCAGTCCATGTGCGCGCGCGGCGTGTCCAGCAGGACCTTGACGACCTGCGCGGCGGCGGCGCGCTGCGCGACCGTCAGGTCCAGCCGGTCGAGCATCTCCGGCAGCCTGCGCGCCGCCGTCCACGCCTCCTCCAGCCGGTCGGCGATCCGCTCGGCGACCAGGTGGGCCGCCCGCGCCTCGTCCATCCCGTGCGCCCTGGCGAGGACGGCGGGCAGGTCGTGCACGTCGCCGCGCGCGGCCTCCAGGTCGTGCGAGGCCAGGTCGTTGGCCCACGCGACCGCGTCGGCGACGCCGTCGGCGAGGGTCTTCCAGCGGGGCGTGCGCAGCAGCCGCGCCGGCAGCTCGACGCCGAGGACGGCCTCCACCAGGTCGAACAGGAACGGGCCGCAGGCCCGCCGGCGCAGCGCCGGGTACTCCTGCTCGGTCGGGACGTGGCTGATCCGCCGGTTGACGGCCTCCTCGGCGCAGCCGTCGCGGTGCGCCTCCAGGTGCAGCATGAACCGCCGGCGCCAGTCGCGGCTCATGTCCTTGGACGTGGCGTGCCACAGCTCCACCAGCGCCGCCTCCAGCGGCCGGGCGCCGGGCCGGGCGTGGCCGCGCCGCATCGCGCGCAGCAGGTCGTCGTACAGCCCGTGCACGGCGCTGCCGCTGTCGGCGAGCGGCGGGTGGTCGAGCGTGTCGTCCAGCGCGAGGGTCCAGGTCAGCCAGCGGGCGAACAGGTCCACGGCGGCCAGGTCGGCGGACGGCAGGACGCGGGCGGCGAGCCGCTCGCAGCGCGCCCGGCCGAGCGGGGAGGTGTCCGGATCTCCGAGCACCAGCCCGCGGCCGCGTGCCCAGGCCTCCACCTGCGCGCACAGCTGCCACGACTCCGGGTGCATGGCCGACGGGGTGGCCAGCGCGGTCACCCGGTCGGTCATCGAGAGAAGAAGTGAGATGTCCACGACGCGATCCACGCTAACGATCACCTTGCCGGACGACCATGATCGCCACGTCAATTTCCGGGAAACGGATATCCGGGGACGGTCATGGGCGAGTCAGCCGCCCGCCCCCTGCCCCCGGCCGGGGGGACGTGCGATAGTGCGGTGATCGGAAGCGAGCACGATCAGGAGGAAACGTGTCGAGACGGACGACGCTCCGGGCCTTCGGCGCGGGGCTCGCGGCCCTGGCGCTGACGGCGTCGGCGTGCGGCGGCGACAAGGGCGCGACGGTGCAGGGCGTGAAGCTCATCGAGAAGGGCGCGCTCACCTCGTGCACGCACCTGCCCTACCCGCCCTTCCAGTCGGAGGACAAGAAGTCGGGCAAGGTCGTGGGCTTCGACGTCGAGCTCATCGACCTCGTCGCCAAGCGGCTCGGCGTCACCCAGAAGATCGTCGACACCCCGTTCGAGACGATGAAGACGGGTTCGGCGCTGAACGCCGGCAAGTGCGACATCCAGATGGGCGGCATGACGATCAAGCCCGACCGGGTGAAGTTCATGGACGTCTCCAGCCCCTACTTCGACGCCACGCAGTCGCTGATGGCGAAGAAGGGCAGCGGGATCACCGCGCTCGACGACGTCAAGGCCAGGAAGCTCAAGCTCGGCTCGCAGGCGAGCACGACCGGTGAGGACTTCGTCAAGGGCAAGGGCTTCGACCCGCGCTCGTTCGACAACTCCAACGCCGAGCTGAACGGCCTGCGCACCGGCCAGGTCGACGTGATCGTGCAGGACGACCCGGTCGTCAAGGGCTGGCTGAAGGACCCGGCGAACGCCGGCTTCGAGATCGCCGCCAACCTGAACACCGGCGAGCAATACGGGTTCTGGATGCGCAAGGGCCACAACCCCGAGCTGGTGAAGATCACCAACGACGTGATCGCGAAGGCGCGGGCGGACGGCTCCTACAAGCGGATCTACGAGAAGTGGATCGGTCCGATGCCGCCGAGCGCCGGCGGCGGCTCGTGACCGCCGAACCGGCGGGTGCGGCGGCGCCGGGCGGGCTGACCCGCCGGCGCCGCCGGCAGCTCTCCCTCGGCGGCCAGTACGGGATCTTCGTGGTCGTCGTGGTGCTGCTGCTGGCGCTCGCCGACTGGGGGACCCTGCGGCTCAACTTCGCCAACTGGGAGGTCGCCAAGAGCCTGTTCCCCGACATCATCACGGTCGGGCTGCGCAACACCGCCCTCTACACCGCGGTCGGGTTCGGGATCGGCCTCGGCGGCGGGCTGGTCGTCGCACTGATGCGGCTGTCGTCGGTGCCCCCGTACCGGTGGTTCGCCACCGCCTACATCGAAATCTTCCGCGGCCTGCCGCTCCTGCTGATCTTCATCTTCGTGGGCGTCGGCGTGCCGCTGGCCTTCCCGGGCACCAACATCCCCGGCGGCGCCGCCGGGCAGGCGGGACTGGCCCTCGGCCTCGCCGCGACCGCCTACATGGCCGAGACGATCCGGGCCGGGATCGAGGCCGTCCCGAAGGGGCAGCTGGAGGCGGCGCGGTCGCTCGGCATGTCGCACACCCGCGCGATGCGCTCGATCGTCATCCCGCAGGCGTTCCGGATCATCATCCCGCCGCTCACCAACGAGCTGGTGCTGCTCTGCAAGGACTCCTCGCTGGTGCTGTTCCTCGGCATCACGCTCGAACAGCGGGAGCTCACGAAGTTCGGCCGCGACCTCGCGGGCGAGCAGGGCAACACCACCCCGATCATCGTGGCGGGGATCTGCTATCTGCTCATCACGATCCCGCTGAGCCTGCTGGCCCGGCGGCTGGAGGCGCGGCAGCGCAGGGGGCGGCGATGACGAGCCTTGCCAAGGACACCGGGGCCCCGGCGGCCATCGAGATCAGCGGCCTCCACAAGTCGTTCGGGGCGAACGAGGTGCTGCGCGGCATCGACTTCCACGTCGGGGCCGGCGAGGTCGTCTGCGTGATCGGCCCGTCCGGGTCCGGCAAGTCGACGCTGCTGCGCTGCGTCAACCTGCTGGAGGAGCCCTCCTCCGGGACGGTCCGGGTCGCGGGCGCCGACGTCACCGACCCCGAGGTCGACATCGACGCCGTCCGCCGCCGGATCGGCATGGTCTTCCAGGCGTTCAACCTCTTCCCGCACCTGACCGCGCTCGGCAACGTCATGATCGCCCAGCGGAAGGTGCTGCGGCGGGGCAGGGCGGAGGCCGAGCGGATCGCCCGGGAGAACCTGGAGCGGGTCGGGCTGGCCGACAAGGTCGACGCCTACCCGGCGCAGCTGTCGGGCGGACAGCAGCAGCGCGTGGCCATCGCCCGCGCGCTCGCGATGGGCCCGGAGGTGATGCTGTTCGACGAGCCGACGTCCGCGCTGGACCCCGAGCTGGTCGGGGACGTCCTCGGCGTCATGCGCGGCCTCGCGGAGGCGGGGATGACGATGCTCGTCGTCACCCACGAGATGAGCTTCGCCCGGGAGGCGGCCGACCGGGTGGTGTTCATGGACGGCGGCGTGGTCGTGGAGGAGGGCCCGCCCGACCAGGTGATCGGGGCGCCCGCGCACGAGCGGACCCGGACCTTCCTTTCGCGCGTCCTCGACCCGGCCGCCGCGCGGATCGAGGACGGTCCGCCGTCGGATATGTTCCGATCACCGGCCCCGGACGCGTAACGTCGCGGTAACAGCGTCCGGGCATACTGCAGATACAGCCGGACCGGCTCAGCGCGGCCGGCATGCCGGGCCCGCGTCGCCGACGAACGCAGTCTCGCCGACAGGGCAGTACCGAGGGAGAGGGCATTGGACCGTCAGCAGGAGTTCGTGCTCCGCACGCTTGAGGAGCGCGACATCCGCTTCATCCGGCTGTGGTTCACCGACGTGCTCGGGTTCCTGAAGTCGGTGGCCGTCGCCCCCGCCGAACTGGAGGGCGCCTTCGGCGAGGGCATCGGCTTCGACGGCTCGGCGATCGAGGGCTTCGCCCGGGTGTACGAGGCCGACATGATCGCCAAACCGGACCCGTCCACCTTCCAGGTGCTGCCCTGGCGGTCGGAGTCCCCGGGCGTCGGCCGCATGTTCTGCGACATCCTCATGCCGGACGGGGCGCCGAGCTTCGCCGACCCCCGCTACGTCCTCAAGCGCTCCCTGGCGCGGGCCGCCGACCTCGGGTTCACCTTCTACACCCACCCCGAGATCGAGTTCTTCCTCTTCAACGACAAGCCGGAGGACGGCCGCGAGCCCGAGCCGGCCGACGCGGGCGGCTACTTCGACCACACCCCGCACAGCGCCGCGCACGACTTCCGGCGCAACGCCATCACCATGCTGGAGGCGATGGGGATCTCGGTGGAGTACAGCCACCACGAGGGCGCCCCCGGCCAGCAGGAGATCGACCTCCGGTACGCCGACGCGCTCACCACCGCCGACAACATCATGACGTTCCGGCTGGTCATGAAGGAGGTCGCGCTGGAGCAGGGCGTGCACGCCTCCTTCATGCCGAAGCCGTTCACCGAGCACCCCGGCTCGGGCATGCACACCCACATGTCGCTGTTCGAGGGCGACCGCAACGCCTTCTACGAGCCGGGCGCGGAGTACAAGCTGTCCAAGGCGGGGCGGGCGTTCATCGCCGGGCTGCTGCGGCACTCCGCGGAGATCACCGCGGTGTGCAACCAGTGGGTCAACTCCTACAAGCGGCTGTGGGGCAACGTCGGCTCCGCGGCGGGCCTGGGCGGAGAGGCCCCGTCCTACATCTGCTGGGGGCACAACAACCGGTCCGCGCTGGTCCGCGTCCCCATGTACAAGCCGCACAAGGGCCACTCGACCCGCATCGAGTTCCGGTCGCTGGACACCGCCGCCAACCCCTACCTGGCGTTCGCGGCGATCCTCGGCGCCGGGCTCAAGGGGATCGAGGAGGGCTACGAGCTGCCGCCGGGCGCCGAGGACGACGTCTGGGCCCTCACCGTGGCCGAGCGGCGCGCCCTCGGCATCGAGCCGCTGCCGCAGAACCTGGACGAGGCCATCCGCGCGATGGAGCGCAGCGAGCTGATGGCCGACGTCCTCGGCGAGCACGTCTTCGACTTCTTCCTGCGCAACAAGCGCCAGGAGTGGGAGGACTACCGCCGCCAGGTGACCGAATTCGAGCGGAAGCGGCTCCTGGCCGTCCTCTGAGGCCCGCTCCGGATTACGGTTGGTCCTGTGACCGAGTCCTGGACTTCCGACCGCCGTCCCTCGCTCGCCGGACGCCTGGCGCGGCTCGGGTTCACCCACGCGGTGCGGGCGGAGCGGCTGCTCGCGGAGGCCGAGCGGGACGGCGCGGGGCCCGGCGACGCCCTGCTCGACGCCCTCGGCGGCACCGCCGACCCCGACCTCGCCCTGGACGGTCTGCTGCGCCTGCTGCCCGCCGCCGACGGCGAGCTGCGCGCGGTGCTGGCCGCCGAGCCGGGGACGCGGGAGCGGCTGACCGCGGTGCTCGGGGTGAGCGCGGCGCTCGGCGACCACCTGGCGCGGCACCCTGACCACTGGCGCGTGCTGCGCGACGGCGTCGCGGGCCCGCTCGGAAGCCCCCGCGCCGACCTGCTGGCCGCCGTGGGCGCCGATCCGGCGGCGCCGGAGCCGGTGGCCCTCGGCGAGGACGCGCTCGTCGCGCTCCGCGTCGCCTACCGTCGCCGCCTCCTGGCGCTGGCGGGACGCGACCTGATCGGCGCGGCGGACGTCGCGGAGGTCGCCGCCGAACTGGCCGACCTCGCCGCCGCCGCGCTGGAGGCCGGCCTCGCCGTCGCCCGCGCCGAGGTCCCCGGGCACGAGGCGTGCCGGCTCGCCGTGATCGGCATGGGCAAGTGCGGGGGCCGCGAGCTCAACTACGTCAGCGACGTCGACGTGGTCTTCGTGGCGGAAGCGCGGGACGGGCAGGACGAGGACGCCGCGCTGCGCACCGCCACCCGGCTGGCGTCGGCGATGATGCGGGCCTGCTCGGCCACGACCGAGGAGGGCGCGCTGTGGGAGGTGGACGCGGCGCTGCGCCCCGAGGGCCGGTCCGGGCCGCTGGTGCGGACGCTCGCCAGCCACCGCGCCTACTACGAGCGGTGGGCCAAGACGTGGGAGTTCCAGGCGCTGCTGAAGGCCCGTCCCGTCGCGGGCGACGCCGACCTCGGCGCCCGCTACCTCGACACGATCACCCCGATCGTGTGGAAGGCGGGCGAGGGCGAGGGCTTCGTCGAGGACGTCCAGGACATGCGGCGCCGCGTCGAGGCCGACCTGAACCAGCGCACCGCCGACTCCGAGCGGCAGCTCAAGCTCGGGCCGGGCGGGCTGCGCGACGTCGAGTTCGCGGTCCAGCTGCTCCAGCTCGTCCACGGCCGCGCCGACGAGACGCTCCGCAGCCCGACGACGCTGGACGCCCTGGCCGACCTGTCCCGGGGCGGCTACGTCGCGCGCGACGACGCGGCGGCGCTGGCGTCGGCGTACCGGTTCCTGCGGCGCGTGGAGCACCTCGTCCAGCTGCACCGGCTGCGCCGCACCCACCTCGTCCCGGACGACGAGGCCGGCCTGCGCCGCCTCGGCCGCGCCCTCGGCCTGCGCACCGACCCGGTGGGGGAGTTCACCGCGCTGTGGCGGCGACACGCCCGGGAGGTCCGCCGCATCCACGAGAAGCTGTTCTACCGGCCGCTGCTGCGGGCCGTCGCGCGGCTGCCCGGGGAGGAGGCCCGGCTCACCCCGGAGGCGGCCCGGGTCCGGCTGGAGGCGCTCGGGTACGCCGACCCGGCGGGCGCGCTGCGGCACATCGAGGCGCTGACGGCGGGCGTGTCGCGGCGGGCCGCGATCCAGCGGACGCTGCTGCCGGTCATGCTCGGCTGGTTCGCCGACGCGCCCGACCCCGACGCGGGCCTGCTCGGGTTCCGGCAGGTCAGCGACGCCCTCGGGACCACGCCCTGGTACCTGCGGCTGCTGCGCGACGAGGTGACCGTCGCCGAGCGGATGGCGTGGGTGCTCGGCTCCAGCCGCTACGCCACCGACCTGCTGCTGCGCGCCCCCGAGGCGGTGGCCCTGCTGGGCAGCGACACGGGCCTGGCCCCGCGCCCGCAGGAGGCGCTGCGCACGGAGGCGCTCGCCGCCGTCCGCCGCCACAGGGAGGGGGGCGGCGACCGCCCCGCCGAGGAGGCGGCCGGCGTGGTGCGGGCGCTGCGGCGCCGCGAGCTGTTCCGCGTGGCCGTCGCCGACCTGCTCGGCCTCGTGGACGTCCGGGAGGTGGGGGAGACCCTCACCGGCATCTCCGCCGTCACCGTCGAGGCCGCGCTCCAGGTCGCCGTCAACAAGATCGAGATGGAGTCGCGCGGGCCGCTGCCGACCCGGATGGCGGTCGTCGCGATGGGCCGGTTCGGCGGGCACGAGCTCGGCTACGGCAGCGACGCCGACGTGATGTTCGTCCACGACCCGCTGCCCGGCGCGGACGAGCGCGCCGCCGGGCGGGCCGCGCACGCCGTCGCCGAGGAGCTGCGCCGCCTCCTCGCCCTGCCCGCCCCCGACCCGCCGCTGGTGATCGACCCGAACCTGCGCCCCGAGGGGCGGCAGGGGCCGCTCGTGCGCACGCTCGCGTCCTACGCCGCCTACTACGCGCGCTGGTCGGAGCCCTGGGAGGCGCAGGCGCTGCTGCGCGCCGACCCGATGATCGGCGATCCGGGGCTGTGCGAGCGGTTCCGCGCGCTGATCGATCCCGTCCGCTGGCCGGAGGACGGCATCGGCGAGGACGCCGTCCGGCAGATCCGGCGGCTGAAGGCGCGGATGGAGTCCGAACGGCTCCCGCGCGGCGTCGAGCGGCGCCTGCACACCAAGCTCGGGCCGGGCGGGCTGGCGGACGTGGAGTGGGTCGCGCAGCTGCTCCAGCTCCGGTACGCCCACGAGGTCCCGGCGCTGCGCACCACCCGGACGCTGGACGCGCTGGACGCCGCGGTCAAGGCCCGTCTCCTGGACGCCGAGGACGCCGAGATCCTGGCCGAGGCGTGGTGCATGGCCACCCGGGTCCGGGGGGCGCTCATGCTGGTGCGGGGCCGCGCGTCCGACCTGCTGCCGACCGAGCACCACCGCGAGCGCAGCTCCGTCGCCCGCGTCCTCGGCTACCCCGGGACGGGCGACCTCCTGGAGGACTACCGCAGGCACGCCCGCCGCGCCCGCACCGTCGTGGACCGGGTGTTCTACGGAGCCGAGTGAACCCCGGAGCCTTCCGTCCGCCGGCCGGACCGCTGGTGGAACCGGTGCATCACGCGGGCCCGGGCGAGGAGGAGGGGCGCGGGGCAGCGCGTGTAGAGGATCCACGAGACCCACAGCGCGCCGCCGATGAGCGCCATGCCCGCCACCGCGTCCAGCACGTAGTGGTTGGCGGTGGACAGGATCACGATCACGGTGGTCGCGGGGTAGAGCACGCCGAGCAGCTTGGCCCAGTTCTGCGACGCCAGCCTGACCAGCACCAGCCCGCACCACAGCGACCATCCGGCGTGCATGGACGGCATGGCCGCGTACTGGTTGGTCAGGCTTCCGGACGCGTCGCTGGCGTACAGGCCGAGCGAGTGCAGCGCGGTCACCGGGTCGACGAAGCCCTCGCTGTGCAGGAACCTCGGCGGCGCCAGCGGGTACAGCCAGAAGCCGATCAGCGCCACACCCGTGGCGACCATGATGGACGTGCGGAGCCACCGGTAGTGCTGCGGCCGGTAGCGGTACAGCCACACGACGATGGCGAGCGTCACGATGAAGTGCATCGTGGCGTAGAAGACGTTCGCGGTCCGCGCCAGCCACGGCACGGTCAGCAGCGTCTGGTTGAGGTGCAGCTCGACGTCCAGCCCCAAGAAGCGTTCGGCGCGCAGGATCTCGTCGGCGTGCGCGAACGCCGGCCCGGTGCCGTCCTGAACCAGGACGATCCGCGTCAGCGTATAGCCGGTGTAGAACAGGACGACCAGCAGCAGTTCGCGCCATACGGGGGGCGCGGTGACCCGGCGCCGGATTCCGGTGGCGCCGGCCTCGCTTCTGCGGGCCGCTGGGGGGGCGGATTGAGCCATGCTACCTATCTTTGCCGTCGGGTTCCTGAATGAGATCACCGCGACGAATGGTCTTCATCTCAGACCTGAGTAGTACGACCCTGATGCGGTATCCGGACTTTCGGGGGAGGGCCTCGGGGACAGCGGGGGTATCCCCGCGCCGCCGGCCCCCCTGGCGGAGCCCGATGGGTTGATCAGGAGTCAGCATAGAGGGCCATGGGTAGGTCCCGATCGCTTCAGGCGATGCGATCGGAGGGACGAATGGCCAGGTACCGGGGGATCACTGGCGTGGTGCCGGCGGGCGCCGCGACTCTGGCCGCCTTAACGCTCCTCTCCCTCTCGGGAGGGACGGGCGTCGCGCGCTCGTCACCCGGTGGAGCCCGTGCGGCGTCCGCCACCGCCACCGCGCCCGCGGCGGGCGACGCCCCGGGCGCGGCGACCCCCGCCCCGGCGGGAGCCGTCCCCCGGCTGTCGTGGGGACGCTGCACCGGGCTGCCGTCCCCGCCGCCCAAGAGCAAGCCGCCCCGCGGGCTCCGGTGCGCGGCGCTCCCGGTGCCGCTCGACCATGCCCGGCCGTCCGGCGAGAAGATCGAACTCGCGCTGATCAAGGTGCCGGCGACCGACCCGCGCCGGCGCATCGGCTCGCTGGTGTTCAACTTCGGCGGCCCCGGCGGGGAGGGCGTCGAGACGCTCGCGCAGGCCGCGGACCAGTACGCCGACCTGCGCGCCCGCTACGACCTGATCGGCCTCGACCCGCGCGGCGTCGGCCGCAGCAGCCCGGTGACCTGCGTGGACGACCGCCGCATGGACGCTCTCGCCGCCCTGGACGACAGCCCCGACACCGCCGCCGAGGAGCGGGCGTACGCGGCCGGCCGCGCCGACTACGTGCGCCGGTGCGAGGCGCGGTCGGGGCGGCTGCTGCCGCACGTCGGCACCGCCGACGCCGCCCGCGACCTCGACCTGGTCCGCGCCGCCGTCGGCGACGAGCGGCTGCACTACTTCGGCATCTCCTACGGCACCTGGCTCGGCGGCAACTACGCGCACCAGTTCCCCGCCAGGGTGGGGCGGGCCGTCCTCGACGGGGCCGTCGACACCAGGCTCGGCAGCGCGGACCTGGCCCTCCAGCAGGCGGCCGCGTTCCAGCGCGCCCTCGGCGGCTTCGGCGCCGCCTGTGCGCGGCTCGGAAAGAAGGCATGCCCCCTTGGGACCGACGGCCCGTCCGTCGTGGCGTCCGTCGGCCGGTTCCTGGCGGGGCTCGACCGGCGCCCGCTCCGCACGCAGTCCGGGCGCGGGCTCACCCAGAGCCTCGGCACGACCGGCGTCGCCGCCGCGCTCTACTCCCGGGACGCCTGGCCGTACCTGGCGCAGGGCCTGGTCGACGCGGTGAAGCGCCGCGACGGGTCGCTGCTGCTGATGCTCGCCGACGCCCAGAACGGGCGGCGGGGGGACGGCACCTACAGCAACCTCTCCGCCGCCAACACCGCCATCACCTGCGCCGACGGCGCCGACCGGCCCACCGCTAGCGACGTGCGGCGGCTGCTGCCGCGGTTCCGCGAGGCCTCGCCGATCTTCGGGGCGTCGCTGGCGTGGGGCCTGCTGCAGTGCACGGGCTGGCCGGTGCAGGGCGACCCCGCCGCCCGCGAGGTGTCCGCCCCGTCCGCCGAGCCGATCCTCGTCGTCGGCAACACCGGAGACCCCGCCACCCCGTACGCGTGGGCGTCCGCGCTGACGGAGGCGCTCGGCGGCCGGGCCACCCTCCTCACGCTCAGGGGAGAGGGGCACGGCTCCTACGACACCGGCGACCCCTGCGTCCGCGAGGCCGTGCACGCCTACCTCCTGGACGGCGCGGTCCCCGCCGCGGGCGCCACCTGCGGTTAGCGGAAGGCGGGCCCGCCCACCCGCGCCGATCTCGTCAACATCTGCCCCTTGAACCGGTCGCCGGTTCGGACTGGTCTAGACCGCGACGCCTATCGAGGGAGGCCGGATGAACGGCGGCCGGACCATCACGTCCGTCATCACGATCGCGGCGCTCGGGCTCGCGCTCGCCCCGCCCGCCCGGGCCCGCGCGCAGGCGCCGCCGGGGCGCGGCTGCGACCCCGGCGCGATCCTCGCCCGGATGACCGACGCCGAGAAGATCGGCCAGCTGGTCATGGCGGTCACCGAGGACGGCCCGGACGGCATGCCGTCCGAGCGGACCCGCCGCGCCGTCCAGGACCTGAAGATCGGCTCGGTCATCACCTCCGAGCCGCGCACGCCGGGCATCGCCGCCCGCTACGCCGACCGGCTCCAGCGCTGGGCGCGGGACACCCCGTCCCGCCTGCCGCTGCTCGTCTCCGGCGACTTCGAGTTCGGGACGACCCACAACGTCCGCGAGGGCACCACCCCGCTGCCGAACGCCATGGGGCTCGGCGCCGCCCGCGACCCGGCGCAGGCCCGCGACGCGGCGGCCGTCACGGCCGCCGAGGCCCGCGCGATGGGCTTCCACTGGAACTACGCGCCCGTCGCCGACGTCAACACCAACCCCGCCAACCCGATCATCGGCGTCCGGTCCTTCGGGGAGCGCGCCGACCTGGTCGGCGGGCTCGTCGAGACGCAGGTCCGCGCCTACCGGCGGGCCGGGATGATCGCGACGCCGAAGCACTTCCCGGGCCACGGGGACACCGAGACCGACAGCCACCTCGGCCTGCCGTCGGTGACCTACGACCGCGCGACGCTCGACCGCGTCCACCTGCCCCCGTTCCGCCGCGCCGTCGCGGCCGGCGCCGACGCGATCATGACGGCGCACGTGGTGGTGAAGGCCGTCGACCCCGACCTGCCCGCGACGCTGTCGGAGAAGGTGCTGACCGGCCTGCTGCGGCGGGACATGGGGTTCGGCGGCGTCATCGTCACCGACGCCATGGACATGGACGCGATCGACAGGAACTGGGGCACCCGCGAGGCCACCGTGATGGCGGTCCGGGCGGGCGCCGACGTCGTCATGTCGACCGGCGACTACGCGGCCCACGCGCAGGCCGTGGACGCCCTGCGCGACGCCCTGCGCGACGGGACGCTGAGCCGGGCGCGGGTCGACGCGTCCGTCCGCCGCGTCCTCGGACTGAAGTGCCGGTACCGCGTGTTCGACCACCGCTACGCCGACCCCGCGGCCGCCGAGCGGATCTCCGGCAACCCCGCCTTCCTGCGGCGGGCCCTGGCGATGGGCGTCGCCGCCACGACGCTGGTGCGCAACGAGGACGGAGTGCTCCCGTTCGATCCCGCCTCGAACGCGCGGACACTGGTCGCGGGCGTGGTGCAGACCGGGGAGTTCGCGAACGAGGTGGCCGCGGTCGCCCGCGGCCCCGTGACGAGCTGGCAGGCCGCGACCACCGACCCCACCGACGCCGAGATCGCCGAGGCGGTCCGCCGGGCCCGCGCCGCCGACCGGATCCTCGTCGCCACCTACTCCTCGGGGACGCTGCCGGAAGGGCAGGCGCGGCTCGTCCGGGCGCTGCGGGCCACGGGCCGGCCCGTCGCGGCCGTGGCGACCGGCCTGCCGTACGACATCGCCTCGTACCCGTCCGTCCGCGCCTACCTGGCGACCTACGGGACGACCGCGCGGACCCGGCGCGTCGACCTGACGATGCACAGGGCCGCCGCCCGCGTCGTCTTCGGCGCGCAGCCGGGCGGGCGCCTGCCGGTCACGATCAAGGGCCTGTACCCCTACGGGCACGGCCTGCGCTACTGAAGGGCGGACCCGCTACACCACCTGATCGACCTTCATCGGCTCCCGCAGCGCGGTGCCGACGGTGCAGTACTTCTCGTGGACGCGCGCGGCCACGGCCTTCAGGACGTCCTCGGCCTCGCCGTCCCCTTCGGGCAGCTCGACGTCGTAGGTGACCGTGATCGTGCCGAGCGTGCTCGTCGCGACCTTGTCGGCCTGGACGGTCGCGGCGAGCCGCGCCATCCGGTGCCCCCGCTTGGCCGTCAGCGGCTCGACGGTGACCAGCTCGCAGCCGCCGAGCGCCGCCAGCAGCAGCTCGACCGGCGTGAAGGCGCCCTCGGTGTCCCCGTCGCCGATCGCGACCGCCGCGCCCCGGCCGTTGACGGCCCGGAAGCCGTCCTCGGTGCGCTCCACCCTGACGTCCGCCATGAAATCCCCTTAGTTCGGCTGGTCTCGCCCGCATGAACGCGGACGCCTCCCGCGTTCTTCCCTACGTCCCGAGCCTCTCCTGCTCCTGCGCCACGATCTGCCGGGCGAGGTCGCGCTCGGAGATGTCGACCGCGTCGGGCGTCTGCTCCGCCAGGTCGCTGCGCCGCGCGTACTCGTCGAAGAGCATGGTCTTGACGTGCAGGATCTCCAGCATCCGCTCGTCCACGCTGCGGGGCGTCAGCAGCCGGTGCACCTGGACGGTCCGCACCTGCCCCATCCGGTGCGCCCGCGCGATCGCCTGCGTCTCCATGGTCGGCTTCACCTGCGGCTCGCAGAGGATCACCACCGACGCCGCCTGGAGGTTCAGCCCGACCCCGCCGGCCTGGATCTGCGCGAGCAGCACGGCGTGCCCCGGCTCGGCGGTGAACGCGTCCACGATCTCCTGCCGCCGCGCCGCCGGCGTCTCGCCCGAGATCGGCCCGCGGCTCCGCGGGCCGAGCGCCTCCCCGACGGCGGCCAGCACGTCCCGGAAGTAGGAGAACACCACGACCTTCAGGTCGTTCTCGGCGGCCTCGTCCACCAGCTCCTTCAGCCGGTCGAGCTTCGCCGACCGCTTCGGCACGGCGTAGGCCGCCCGGCGCATCGCCATGAAGTTCCCCGCCGCCACGGCCTTGCGGTAGGCGGCCGCGTCCGCGCGGCTGAACTCCTCCAGCTCGTCGACGTGCACGACCTCGGGCAGCTCGACGAGCACGTCCCGCTGGTTGCGCCGCAGGTACATTGGCGCGACGGCCGACCGGAACGCCCGCGCCCCCATCGCCGCGTCGTGCGGGCGGACCCGCTCGGCCACGTCGGGCCGCAGGTGGGCGACGAGGCTGCGGAACTCCTCGACCCGGTTCTCCATCGGCGTCCCGGTGAGGAACAGCACGTGCTCGGTCCTGCGGCACCACTGCGCCACGGCGCGGGCGCGGCGCGTCTCGTGGTTCTTGGCGTAGTGGGCCTCGTCCACCACGAACATGCCGATCTCCACGTCCTCCGGGACGTTCAGGGAGTGCAGCGTGGCGAGCGTCGTCACGGCGATGCCGCCGTCGCCGGCCCACTTGCGCAGCGCCCCCGCGCGCCCGGACCCGTGCAGCGGGTGCGCGGCGATCGCGCTGCGGGTCTCGATCTCCCGGACCCAGTTGATCAGCACGCTCGCCGGGCACGCCACCAGGAAGTGCGTCGCGCCCCGCGCCCGCAGATGCGCCATCGCGGCGATCGCCTGGACCGTCTTCCCGAGCCCCATCTCGTCGCCCAGGATCACCCGCTTCTGGACGAGCGCGAACCGCGCCCCGAACGCTTGGTACCCGCGCAGCGACACCCGGCGGAACTCGTCGTCGAGCGGCTGCGCCTTGACCCGCGCCGCGAGGTCGCCCGGCAGGAACCCCTCGGCGGCCTCCCGCTCCGGGTCCGACGCCGCGAGCTCGGCCAGGAGGGTCTGGTAGTCGGCCGCCCGCAGCTCGAAGTCGATCCACGCCTCGTCCGGCGACACGTGCGGGCGCAGCAGGTCCACCGACGCCTGGGACATCAGCAGCCGGGCGCCGCGCTCCTCCTCGGCGGCGAGCGCGTCCGCGAGCTCGCCGACCGCCTCCCGCGCCCGCTCGCGCCGCGCCGGCGGAGTGAGGAGCCTGCGCCACCACGACCCGGCGGGCCGCGCGTCCTGCACCAGCGGCCCGATGCGCTCGTCGACCTCCTCGGCGACCGCGCGTGCCCGCGGCAGCTCCGGCCCCGCGTTCACCAGCCGGTGCAGCGCGACGACCGCGGGCGTCATCGCCTCGTCGCGCCGGTCGACGTCGATCCGCACCGTGACCGAGCTCTCCGCCGCCTCCGCGAGGCTCCCGGCCGCCGCGTGGAGCTGCTGCGCCGTCTGGGGCCCGACCCCGGGCAGGAGCTGGAGCTTGTACGGGGTCGAGTCCAGCACGTCGACGACGCTGGTGAACCCGGCCTCCTCCAGGGGCCCGAGCCGGAGCCGCCCGTCGCTGACGTCCTTCAACCGGGCCAGCGGGATCGTCGTCAGCTGCTCGCGCGCCGCCTCGGCCCGCAGCGGCGCCAGCGCCGCGTGCACGTCGGCCAGCGCCCGCCGATGGTCGGCGACCAGGTCCCGCGCGGCCTCCAGCAGCGAGTACCCGCCCCTCAGGACGTCCTTGGCCTCATGCGCCATCCCGACTCCCAACCCGCGCGCTCGGCCCACATGATGCCAGCCGCGCCCCGGTGCCCCGGCCGCCCCGGCGCAAGCCGACCTCTCACGACCCCCCACCGTAGGCCGCCCCACCGACACCCCGGCCCGGTCACTCGGAAAGCAGGTTGCGGGCCACCCGCTTCACCGGACGGTCTCCGGCGACCCGGCTCAGCCGGGCTGTCATTGCATTTTCGGTCCCATTTCACCGAAGGAGCGCAACACAGATGACCGCCAACACTTCCGGGCAGAAGCCCGAGGAGCAGCCTGCTCAGACCCACAACCGGTCGTACGCGGCCGGTGAGCAGGCCTACCAGCGCGAGAAGATCGCGGAGCTCGACGAGGCCGTCGCGAACGGCACGGTGGTCCCGGAGGAGCCGCCGCACCCCCTCTCGTGGGGATGATCGGCTGATCTTCTGATCACCTGAGCTACGAGAGGCGGCCCCCGGGCCGCCTCTCGTACACCTCGCGCCGCCCGTTCCGCCGCAGCGCGGGACGCGGCCTTGCCGCCTCTCAAGACACGCGAAGGCCCCGCGCCTAGCCTGGGAAGCCGCGAGGCTTCCGGGAGAAGGGCAGGGCCCAATGTCCGACGAAACTCTCGACACTGTCGGAACGCGCCTGGCCAGGGCACGCAAGAGACGCGGCCTGACGCAGACGGGGCTGGCGCAGCTGTCGGTCTACAGCCGCAGCCACATCGCCCAGGTGGAGACCGGGAAAAAGGTGGCAACACCGGCGTTCGTGTCGGCTGCGGCCGCCGCGCTCGGCGTCGACCCCTCCGAACTCTACGGGCAGCCCTACCGCGTCTACGGTCACGATTACGCCGTCCACTCCGTCATCCCTGAATTTCGCCGCACGCTCGCCTATGTTGACGTCGGTCCCGAGCTTGCCGGGCCGCCCCGCGCACTGGACGTGCTCGCGGCCGAGATCGCGACCTCGGGGAGGCAGATCCACAAGGCACAGCTGACCAAACTCGCGGGACGCCTACCCGCGGTGATCGAAGAACTCACCTACTGGGCGCACGAGACCGGGGACCCCCGGGCGTGGCTGTTACTGAGCCGCGGATTCGGCCACGCTGTCAGCCTCACACGCAGACTCGGTTACACCGGGGATGCGTTGGCGCTACTCGAACGCGGCTCAGAGGCGGCCCGCCGGTCCGGCGACCCGAACTTGCCTCACCTGGTCATGATGGCGCGTGCGCTCCTCATGATGAGCATGGACCAGTACCGGCCCGCTCTGACGCTGCTCGACCGGGCTGCGGCGGGTGTCCGGCAGGATCGGCCGGACGCGGGCGAGGTCGCGGGGGCGATCGAGTTGCGGTCCGCGATAGTGGCCGCGCGCGCCGCTCGTGGTGGGAACGGCGCGCAGGCGTGGGAGTACTTCGGGCGCGCGGCCGAGCGTGTCAGGCGCGGCGGGTGCGGCGTGCCCGTTCACGGGCTGGAGTTCACGGCGGCGAACGTGGCGATCCACGGGGCGGCGGTCGCGGTCGAGCTCGGCGACATGGACGAGGCGGCCCGCCGGGACCAGCGCATCGGCGACGAGACGCTCGCGGGGCTGCCCCCGGAACGCCGCGCGCACCATGAGATCGACATGTCCCGCGTCATGACCGAGGTCGGCGACCTCGCCAGAGCCGAGAGGCGCATCGCGTTCGCGGACCGGATCGCCCCCCAGATGATCACGTTCCATCCGACCGCGCGGTCGGTGGTGTCCCATCTGGTCGACGCGCGCCGCACCCTCCCGGAGCCGTTGCGCCGCATCCACGCACGCATGACCACCTGATCCGCCGGGCCCTGTGCCGCAACCTCGCCACGGTTCCAACTTGGAACACTGCGTAAGTGAGGCGGCTCCATTGTGTGACGCATGAGTCACTCAGAATCACCAAGCGTCGAGGATCACGAGGGCCGCCTTGCCGCGTTACGAGCAGAGTTCCCCGGCTGGACGATCGAGTACAGCGACATGCCGTCCCTCCCTTACCGCGCGGTCCGGGAGGGCGGCGACGACAAGTCGCTCGTCCTCGTCGCCGGTACCTGCGACGGGCTCTGGGGGCTGTTGTCCGAGGAGGACGAGGCCGACTGCGAGCGCGCCCTTCTGGCGCTGGGCGCGGCGCTTGAGGAACGCGGCGCCAAGGTCGTCCAGCACGGCGGCGGCCTTCTGACGAGGACGCGGACGGGGACCGCCCGGTCGGTCGGCGCCGGCAGGGGGCGGTTCATCTGGGACTCCGGCAACGACCTCGGCTCCTTCTCCGCCGTGGACGAGGTCGCCCTGAAGATCACGCGACTCCTGGGCCTGGAGCTCCACCCGCAGCTGGCGACGCTCGCCCGGCGCATGGGCGTGCGCGGCTACAAGGTCGACATCGGCGCCCCTGAGGTCACCGTCACGACCACGGGCGGCGGCACGCCCCGCGCCGTGCGGATCACGTGTGAGCCCCGGCCGAAGGACGACGACCGCGACTGGTTCTGGACGCACTGGGGCGACCCGCTCGCCCAGGCCGACGACATCACCGGCGCGGAGGTCGCGCTCGTCGGGCTGCTGGCTCGCGCATGATACGGCGCTCACGCCCGGTCGGCGGCGTGGCTCTGCGTTGCGCGGTTCGGCTATTGGGGATGGCGACGTTCGGGGATGGGCTGGGGTCGCCATGCCGTCGTGACCATGGCCAGCAGGAGCCCGGTGAGAGTCAACCAGTAGGCGGTGCCTTGCGGGTTCGACGGCGGGTGGGTCAGCGGGGAGGCCACGCCGGGCAGGACGTAGATGGCGGCCGCCAGTGCCCAGCGTGGGCTGCGGGCGATCGCGGTGGCCAGCATCCCGGAGAGCAGGAGGATGCCCTCCGTGCCCGCCCTGACCAGTTGCCAGGTCTCGCCGTACTCTCGGCTCCCCGGCATGTAGGTGAGCGCGAACGAGGCCGCGGGGATCACCAGCCACCACAACGGCCGCGCGCGCAGACGCAGACGCCGCGGGCGGGCCCACCGGCCGGCCGCGAGTGCAACGGCCCCGACCGCCAGGACGCCGTAGGGGGCCAGTGAGACCCAGTTGTGGTTCGCCGGTCCGAGGATCTGTGACGGCGAGAAGGTGGCCTGAGTCCCCAGCAGCATGGCCCGGCCGGTCGAGAGCGCCACGGCCAGGGCGAGTGGTAGGGCCACCAGTGCCCAGCCGCGCAGCAACGCCCCTACCAGCGCTGCCGAGGCGACCAGCCACCAGGGGGACGAATGGTCGGCGATGCCGTAGGCCAGATTCGCCAGCGCCAGCATCAGCAGGCCGAGTTGCAGCCCGTCGGCCCACCAGGGCGCGGCGGTGGTCGTGCGGGCACGCGCGACGAAGCCCGCAGCGAGGAGCCCGGCCGTCTCCCGCAGCGAGGGAGCGCGGCGTGAGGTGCCGGTCAGCAACGTGCCGATGATCTCAGCGCCGTACTCCCTGCGATGACCTCGCGGGAACGCTCGCAGGAATAGCCGATACCACCCTTCGGTGAATGCCGTGCTCATGCTCCGACCTCCCCCGGCATCAGGGAGGTGCGACCCGTGACGACGCGGGCGGCCTGCTCCAACCGCAGAGCCTCGCGGGTCACTGCCAGGCGCCCGTCTTCAGTCAGCCGGTAGTAGCGACGCGGACGGCCCTGGACGGTTTCCTCGCGGTCGACGACGATCAGCCCGTCGCTCGCCAGCCGGTCCAGAGCCCCGTAGAGGGTGCCCACGGCCAGCCGGATCCGCCCGCCCGACTGCTCCTGCGCCCTCTTGATGATCCCGTATCCGTGCACGGGCCCGTCCAGGAGGGCGGCAAGCACGAAGTACGTGGGCTCGCTCATCGTGGTTCGTTTGACCATACGGGAGACGATATATCGTCTAACGAAGTATTGTCCACGAGTCGAGCACAGAAAAAGGCGTTCATCGACTCATCGACGAACGTTGCCGGTCGACGCGCACGAGATCACTGGTCCTCGTCGGCGAGGCGGACGATGTGCGGGATGCCGACCGGGTTGCTGATCCAGTGGGCGTCCATGCCGGCGGGGAACGGCTCAAGCTCGTCCTGGACGGCGACACCGTGCGCGGCCAGGTGCCTGGCAGCGCCGTCGACGTCATCGGTGAACAGCTCAAGCCACAGGTCGGCCCGCGCGTAGTTGTCGACGCGATCGAACCACAGCTTCACCGGGCCGAGCTGCACCGAGGCGCACTGGTCCACGACGCCTCCGCTGCTCTCGTCGGTGACCTCCATGCCCAGCACGTCGCGGTAGAAGGCGACGGTGCGCTCGAACTGTGCCTTGGGCAGCTTCATGGCGATGTTGTGGCCGCCGCGGAATGTCGGACTCATGCTTCGTTCCCCTCGTTGTGTTCGAGATGGTCGCGTAGTGCGCTCAGGCGGCCGTCCCAGTCGCGTGCCAGCGCGGCGAGGAACGACTGGGCCACGGCCACCGGCCCGGTCTGCAACCGGTAGCGGATCCGTCGCCGCTCCCCGGGCTCCGCCCGGACCAGTCCCGCATCGGCCAGCAGGTCGAGGTGCTTGGCGATCGCCTGGCGCGAGATGGGGAGCCGGGCGGCCAGGTCGGTCGCGGTCGCCGGGCCGTGCGCGGCGAGCTCGGCGAGGATGCCGCGCCGGGTCGGGTCGGCGAGCGCGCTGAAGACCGCCTGGGCGACGAGTTCGGGCTGGTCAGGGTGCGGCATCGAGGTATCCGGTCAGCTCGGCCAGCTCCATCCGCCACCCGTTGGTGTTGCTCTCGTAGGCGCCGGCCAGGTGGTCCGGCAGCTGGGCGAAGCCGCTCTCCACGACCGTCACCCGGGTGCCCGTGCCGGTCGGCTCCAACGTGAACTCCACGTAGGTGCGCCGCGGATCGTCCGCCGGCAGCCCTTCGATCGCCCACGTGAAGGCGAACCGGCGGGGCGGCTCGACGACCTGGATCCAGAGGGTGTGTTCGCCCTGGTCGTCCCACCGCACCCGGATCTCGCCACCGGGCCGCAGGTCGTCGACCTCCGCGTGGGAGCCGAACCAGCCGCCGAGCCCTTCGGCGGTGGTCAACGCCGCCCACACCCGCGCGGGCGGGTGGGCGAGTTCGAGCGTCCGCTCGATGCGATCCGGGACGGCCACGGCACCCCCTATAGCAACTGACTGGTTGCCATTGACGATATCACAACCAACTGGTTGCGATAAGTTCGCGCGCCCCAGGCGGGCTGATTGCGAAGCCACGGCGTAGCCGGACGGTTCCTAGAGCAACACCAGCCGGGTCCTCGGACCCCACAACTCAAAGGGACGTCTGACGTCCCCCAACTGTCGGGAGAAATCCGTGACGATCATGCAGCAGCCCTCGCGAGTCGAGAGCGCAACCGGCAAGACGGTCATCTTCACTGCCTGGCTCAACGGGGTCCGCCCCGAGGCGATGTCGGCCGTGGCCCTTGCCGAGGCGCGTGACTGCTTCGGCTCTGACGCCGTGCTCAACGTCGTCAGCAGCAGGATCAACCCCCCTGGCCGCACCTCCCTGATCTCCGTCGCGGCGGTCCTGAGCGCCACGTCACCGCAGGCCGACGAGCACGTCGACTGTGCGACGAAGGTCCGTCTCACCGGAAACGCCATGGGGAACATGGAGCGTGGGGCGTTGGTACGGGCGCTCGAGCTGTTCGGCCCTGACGCCGAGCTCCGTGTGGTGGCCAGCCGCGTGGAGCAGGCGCCCGAAGGCCCGGACGCGACGCACAACCCCTACCTCGGGGAGTTCGACATCGCGTCGTTCCCGCAGTCCGCTGCGGGGACGCGCAGGTGCGTGCTCACCCTCGTGGACGTGATCACGGGGAACAGCATCGGGGAGATGGAGCGCAGGGCGCGGCACGAAGGCCGTCAGTTCTTCGGTCCTGACGCCGAGCTCCGCGTCACGTTCAGGGACGTGTGCACGACGCCCGAACGCCTGGGCACCAAGGACCGCTTCTTCTCCATGTACGTGGAGGTCGAGGCGGTCCTCAGCGGACCCCCGCAGTTCGACGAGCAGCCGTGCACGACGTTCCGCGCGGGGGAGGTCTCCGGCAACAGCATGCGGCAGATGGAGCGGAGGGTGCTCCACAGGGCGCGCCAGTTCTTCGGTCCTGACGCCATGTACCGCGTGGTGTTCAGGGACGGTGTGGACGGCGTGGAGAGCACGCCGTACTACATCGAGACCACGGACCGCTTCTACGCCCGTTCGGTGGACGTCGAGGTGATCCTGGGCAGTGCCGCGCAGGCCGACGAGCCCGCAGGCGACCACGTGCTGACCCTCCACGACACGATCTGGGGGAACAGCAAGAAGCAACTGGAGCGCGAGGCGCTTCGTGAGGCGCGTCGGCGCCTCACCTGGCGACTCGGCCGTGGCGCCACGCTCCAGGTCAGGTTCAGGGACGGGTTCTTCGGGGCCACGTCCGACAGGCAGGCCTCCACGGGCCGGTACTTCGCCGCGATCGTGGACGTCTACGCATCCGGGGGTGCCGCGTAAGCGGTGTCCCACGCTGGGGTGGCCCTTTCCGGATCTTCGGGAAGGGCCACTTCTTCGTGCGCGCGGGCCGCCGCCTGAGTGCCGCCCGCCGGAAAGGCCGTCGGCCGCGCCCTCCGCGATGGGAAGGACACGGCCGACGACCCGCAGACGGCCCGGCAGAGGGAAAAACCACTCTGGCCTGCGGTGCTCTTAAATGTCGTAGTAGAGCTCGAACTCGTGGGGGTGGGGGCGCAGGCGGATGGGGTCGATCTCGAACTCGTTCTTCATCGTGACGTAGGTCTCGATGAGGTCCGGGGTGAAGACGCCGCCTTCCAGCAGGTAGTCGTGGTCGGTCTCCAGGGCGGCGAGGACCTCGGGAAGGCTGCCGGGGACCTGCGGGATGGCGCGGGCCTCCTCGGGCGGCAGCTCGTAGAGGTCCTTGTCGACCGGCTCCGGGGGCTCGATCTTGTTCTTGATACCGTCCAGGCCGGCCATCAGCATGGCGGAGAAGGCCAGGTAGGGGTTGCAGGCCGGGTCCGGCACGCGGAACTCGATGCGCTTGGCCTTCGGGTTCGAGCCGGTGATCGGGACGCGGATGCAGGCCGAGCGGTTGCGCTGGGAGTAGACCAGGTTGACCGGGGCCTCGTAGCCGGGGACGAGGCGGTGGTAGCTGTTCACCGTGGGGTTGCTGAACGCCAGCAGGGACGGCGCGTGCCTGAGGAGGCCGCCGATGTAGTAGCGGGCGTTGTCGGACAGGCCCGCGTAGCCGACCTCGTCGTAGAAGAGGGGCGAGCCGTCCTTCCAGAGGGACTGGTGGCAGTGCATGCCCGACCCGTTGTCACCGAAGATCGGCTTCGGCATGAACGTGACGGTCTTGCCTGCGGCGCGCGCGACGTTCTTCACGATGTACTTGTAGAGCATGAGGTTGTCGGCCGTCTTCAGCAGCGTGTCGAAGCGGAAGTCGATCTCGGCCTGGCCGGCGGTGCCGACCTCGTGGTGCTGCATCTCGACGTGGATGCCCGACTCCAGGAGCTGGGCCACCATCTCCGAGCGCAGGTCGGTGTAGTGGTCCATCGGCGGGACGGGGAAGTAGCCGCCCTTGTACGGGGGCTTGGCGCCGAGGTTGCCGCCGGCCTCCTCACGGCCGGTGTTCCAGGCGCCCTCGATCGAGTCGAGGTAGTAGTAGCCGGCGTTCTGCTTCGTCTCGAAGCGGACGTCGTCGAAGATGTAGAACTCGGCCTCGGGACCGAAGTAGCAGGTGTCGGCGATGCCGGTGCCGCGCAGGTAGTCCTGGGCCTTGCGCGCGATGTTGCGCGGGTCGCGGCTGTAGGGCTCGCCCGTCAGCGGGTCGTGCACGAAGAAGTTCAGGATCAGCGTCTTGTGCTGACGGAACGGGTCCACGACGGCGGTGCTCGGGTCCGGCAGCAGGAGCATGTCGGACTCGTGGATCTCCTGGAAGCCGCGGACCGACGACCCGTCGAACATCAGCCCGTCGGTGAAGACGTTCTCGCCGAAGCTCTCGACGGGGAAGGTGAAGTGCTGCATCTTGCCCGGCAGGTCCACGAACCGGCAGTCGACGAATCGAACACCTTCGTTCCTGATGTAGCTCAGGACCTCTTCGGCGCTGCTGAACATCCAGCCTCCTCAGGGCGGTTCTCGGCTTCCCCGACGGTATGTCCGCGCCGTTTCCCGACCATGTCTCGTATGTTTCCGCTGTGTTACGGGTCACATCGGGCCTCCCCGTGGGAGCCGCGTCCGAACCTCCGGAAGGACGGGATAGCGTGGGGGCATGAGCGGTGGTAAGGCGGCCGGGCCGCGGTGGACGCAGACGTGGCTCGGCGGGGCGCGCTCGGCCGGGGTCGACCTCGGCGAGCCCGGGAAGCGGATCGGCCTGCCCGAGAGCGGCAGCGGCTCCGTCGCGCCCTACGGCCGCCGGCTCCTCGCCCTGTTCGTCGACTGGGGCCTGTCGATGCTGGTCGCGAGCCTGCTCGCGCGCTCGTTCGGGTGGGACCCCGCCGAGCGCAGCACCTGGACGCTGCTCATCTTCGGCCTGCAGGCGTGGGTGCTCACCGCGTTCCTCGGCACGACGATCGGCAAGCGGCTGTGCGGCATCCGGGTGGCCCGGCTGGACGGGCGCCCCGTCGGCCTCGGCTGGGCCCTCGCGAGGACGCTGCTGCTGCTCCTGGTCCTCCCCGCGCTGATCTGGGACCGCGACTACCGCGGCATGCACGACCGGGCGAGCAACACGGTCGTCGTCTCCAACTAGCCCGGCGCCGGCGCACCGCCGGGAACGAGAAAGCGCCCCCGAAGGGGCGCTTTTCCTTTGGGCGTCAGCGCAGTTTGGGCTTCGGGCCCTTCGGCATCTTCGCGCCCCTGGGCATCGGGCCCTTCGGCATCTGCATCGAACGGGGGAGTGCCTGGAGCCGGTCGTTCAGCTCGGCGACCTGCCCCTTGGTGAGGTTGCGGGGCAGCTTCATCAGGTGCCGCTGGAGCTTGTCGACCGGGATCTGGCCCTCGTCGTCGCCGACCTGCACGTCGTAGATCGGCACCTGCTGGGCCGCGCGGGAGATGCGCTTCTTCTCCGCGCCGAGGAGCGGGCCGACGCGGCTGCGCGGGCCCTCCGAGACGAGCACCACGCCGGCGCGCCCCACCGCGCGGTGCACCATGTCGAGGTTGCGGTTGCCGCTGACCGCCTCGGTCACCGACCAGTTGCCCCGCATGTTCTTCAGGATCGCGGCGGCGGCGCCGGGCTGACCGGCGATCACCTTGTACTGCGCGCGCTGCGCCAGCTGCCCGAAGACGATCATGCCGGTGGCGAACGCGGCGAGGACGCCCAGCGGGATGAAGAACCACAGCTGGCCGATGAGCAGCCCGATGAGGATGACGACGACCAGCGCCCCGATCGCGGAGGCGAACACGATCGGCAGGGCCTTCGGGTCGGCCTGGCGGAGCACCTGGGCGACCATGCGGATCTGCTTGAGGCGCCCTGGACTCTCCTGGGCCCCGTCCGTGGGCTTTTTCGACATGCGTCCCAGGATAGTCCGGTCGGACGGCCGTCCCGACAGCCGGTCGTCAGCCGCGCGCGGAGACGGCCTGCTTGTAGAGGCGGCCGGCGCGGTAGCTGGAGCGCACCAGCGGCCCGGACATCACGCCCGCGAAGCCGATCTCCTCGGCCTCGGCCGCCAGCTCGACGAACTCCTCGGGCTTGACCCAGCGCTCCACCGGGTGGTGGCGGGGGCTCGGCCGCAGGTACTGGGTGATCGTGATGAGCTCGCAGCCGGCCTCGTGCAGGTCGCGCAGCGCCTGCGAGACCTCCTCGCGGGTCTCGCCCATGCCGAGGATCAGGTTCGACTTGGTGACCAGGCCGTCCTCGCGCGCCCGGGTGATGACCTCCAGGGAGCGCTCGTAGCGGAACCCTGGACGGATCCGCTTGAAGATCCGCGGAACGGTCTCCACGTTGTGCGCGAGCACCTCGGGCCGGGACGAGAACACCTCGGCGAGCTGCTCGGGGACGGCGTTGAAGTCGGGGATCAGCAGCTCGACGCCGCAGCCGGGGACCGCCGCGTGGATCCGCCGGACGGTCTCGGCGTACAGCCAGGCGCCGCCGTCCTCCAGGTCGTCGCGGGCGACGCCGGTGACGGTCGCGTACTTCAGCCCCATCGTGGCGACGGACTCGGCGACGCGGCGCGGCTCGTCACGGTCCAGCGCGGCGGGCTTGCCGGTGTCGATCTGGCAGAAGTCGCAGCGCCGGGTGCACTGGTCGCCGCCGATGAGGAACGTGGCCTCACGGTCCTCCCAGCATTCGAAGATGTTGGGGCAGCCGGCCTCCTGGCACACCGTGTGCAGGCCCTCGGACTTCACCAGGCCGGTGAGCTCGCGGTACTGCGGGCCCATCTTCATCCGGGTCTTGATCCACTCGGGCTTGCGCTCGATCGGGGTCTGGCTGTTGCGCGCCTCGACGCGCAGGAGCTTGCGTCCCTCAGGTGTCACCGTCGTCACGGGTCCCAGGGTACGTCGCGATCAGCGGTACCGGCACACCGGCGGCACGCCGGAGGGAGCAGCATCGAAGCCGTATCGGACCGATCTCGAACGTATGACGGTACTCCGCCGGTGCAGCCGATTCGCGTGTTTCGGCCATCTCCGCCAATGGATCTCTCTAGGGTGACTCCCTGTCGTCACGCAACAGCTCAGCAGGAGGACCACCGTGGGTCTGGCAATGTCGTACCTCAGGGTGCCGCCCGTGCTGGAGGGAGAGCCCGACCCCGGCCGGATCGCGCGCCACGTCTTCGGCGACGCGAACTGGCGGCGGCGCGGCTCGGCCGTGCTGTTCGAGCTCGGCTGGGCGTGGCAGGCGATGCACTACCTCGTCACCGGCGACCCGTGGGAGGGCCGCCAGCCCGAGGCCGACGTCGTGTGCGGCGGCCGGCTGCTCACCGAGGACGGCGCCGACGAGCTCGGCATGGACGTGATCTATCTCGCCCCCGAGCGGGTCAAGCCCGCCGCCGACCACCTGGCCGCGACGCCGTTCGCCGCGATCGCGGGACGCTTCGACCCGCCCGCGATGGTCCGGGCGGGCGTCCAGGACGCCGGGCGGCTCGACGACGCGGCCCGGGAGCGGGTCTTCCAGCCCGCCTACGGGGGGCTGGGCGAGTTCTTCCGGCTCGCCGCGACCGAGGGCCAGGCCGTCTACAAGGTGATGGCCTGACCGAGGATCCCGAGCTGCGCCGTGGTGCGGTGGAACGTCTCCGCCGCGCCCAGCGCCCCGGCCAGGTGCCGTTCGACCAGCGGGACGACCTCGGCGACCGTCACCTGCCGGCCCAGCTCGCGGCTGAGGTTGGTCGACCCGACGTCGCGGATCCCGCAGGCGACGATCTTGTCGAACCAGCCCATGTCGTTGTCGCAGTTGAGCATGAAGCCGTGCATCGCGACGCCGCGCGCCACCCGGATCCCGATCGAGCCGATCTTGCGGTCGGGGGTCCCGCGGACCCACAGCCCGCTGCGCCCCTCCACCGTCTCCGTCTCCAGCCCGAGGTCGGCGCAGACGTCCATCATCATCCGCTCCAGGAGCCGCACGTAGCCGACGACGTCCACCGGGTCGGGCAGCCGGACGATCGGGTAGCCGGTGAGCTGCCCCGGACCGTGCCAGGTGATCTTCCCGCCGCGGTCGACGTCGACGACCGGGGCGCCGGGGTCGCCGAACGGCCGGTCGAGCGCCTCCGTCCGCTTGCCCGCCGTGTAGACGGGCCGGTGCTCCAGCAGCAGGACGGTGTCGGGGATCGCGTCGTCCACCCGCAGCGCGTGGGTGCGCTTCTGCAGCTCCCACCCGTCCTCGTAGGGGACGGCCGCCTCGCCGAACCCCGCGTGCACGACCACCAGCTCGCGTACGTCCACATCGCTCACACGGGCCAGCTTATGCCGTGATCGCCCGGACCGCTCCTCAGAAGGCGGCGAGCAGCCGGGGCTCCAGCCGGTACTCCTTGGCCGTGCCCGGGCCGTCAGGCTCGATCCTGTAGGCGCCCGCCTCCCGGCGGTAGGAGACGGCCTGAACGAACTCGGTGCCGACGTAGTGCAGGCCGACCGCCTCGTCGGCCGCGTACCCGCCCGGCAGGGTCCCCTCGCCGACGAGCTGCTGGAGCAGCGGCCGCCGCTGCGGGTCGCTGTCGTAGTGGACGCCGCACGAGTACGGCAGGAAGCCGAGGCCGTCGGTGAGGGGGCGCAGCTGCGGCCCGAACGAGTCGGTGTTGCCGCCGGCGTGCCAGCACAGCGCGCCCGCGCTCTGCCCGGACAGCACGACGCCCTCCTGCCACGCCTCGCGCATGATCTCGTCGAGGCCGTGCAGCCGCCACAGCGCCAGCAGGTTCGCGACGCTGCCGCCCGACACGTACAGCAGGTCCTGGGCGAGCAGGTGCGCCCGGACGTCCGCGACGTTCGGCATCGGGAACAGCGCGAGATGGCTGACCTCGGCGTCCATCGAGGAGAACGCGGCGTAGGAGCGCGCGATGTACTCGGCGCCGTCGCCGACGGCCGTCGTCAGGAAGCACACCCGGGGGCGGTCCTGGCCGGTCAGGTCGAACGCGTAGCGCAGCAGCGGGCTCGGGGCCAGGCCCTCCCGGCCGTCGGGCACGAAGGTGCCCCCGCCGATCGCGAGGATGTGCGGCTGTCCGTCGGTGCTCATGCATCCCCCTCGTAGGCCGTCCGTCTGATTGTCACCGTATGACTACCGAACGGGATCGGGCGGGACTTTGACGATTCTTGGGACTCACAGGACGGCGGCGACCGCCGCGTCGACGTCCTCGTGCGCGAACCGGAAACCGGCCTCCAGCAGCCGGCGCGGCAGGACCCGCTGGCTGACCAGCGGCCCCTCGTCGGCGAAGCCGCCGAGGGCGGCGCGCAGCGCGAACTTCGGGACCGGCAGCCGCGCCGGCCGGTGCAGGGCGCGGCCGACCGCCTTGGTGTAGGCGTCGTTGGTGACCGGGTTCGGGGCGGTGAGGTTGACCGGTCCGGCGATCTCGGTGTCGATGAGGAACCGCAGCGCCGCGACCTCGTCGGGGAGGGAGATCCAGCTCGTCCACTGCCGGCCGTCGCCGAGGTCGCCGCCGAGGCCGAACCTGAACAGCGGGAGGGTGCGCCCGAGGACGCCGCCCTCGCGGGCCAGCACGACGCCCGTCCGCGGGTGCACGACCCGGACCCCGGCCTCGCGCGCGGGCGCGGCCGCGGCCTCCCAGTCGCGGACGACGTCGGCGAGGAAGCCCTCTCCGGCGGGGGAGTCCTCGTCGGCCTCGCGGTCGCCGGTGTCGCCGTAGTAGCCGATCGCCGACCCGCAGACGAGCACGCGGGGCCGGGGCGAGGCCGCCGCGATCGCCTCGGCGAGCGTGCGGGTGCCGACCAGGCGGCTGTCGCGGATCTTCTGCTTGTACGCCTTCGTCCACGGCCGGTCGCCGACCCCGGCGCCCGCCAGGTGCACGACGGCGTCGGCGCCCTCCAGCGACTCCTTGTCGACGCAGCCGTCGGCCGGCGACCAGCGCGCCTCGTCGGGGCGGGACGGCTCCCGGCGCACCAGCCGGACGACGTCGTGGCCGTCCTCGCGAAGCGACTGCACCAGCGCCGAGCCGATGAGGCCCGACGAGCCCGTGACGGTGACCCTCATACCCCCAGCGTAGAGGGACGGCGCCGCCGGACGCCGACACTCCCGGGCGGGTCCCGCGTTTCCCCGGACGCGCCGGACCCCGCCGGCGCTGCGGGCGCGGCGGGGTCCGGTGGACGTGCGGGAGGGGTCAGAGGCCGAGGTCGGCCTCGAAGTTGCCCTCCTCCAGGCGGTGCTTGACCGTGGCGAGGAAGCGGGCCGCGTCCGCGCCGTCGATCAGGCGGTGGTCGTAGGTCAGCGCCAGGTAGACCATCGACCGGACCGCGATGACCTCGCCCAGCTCCGGGTCGTCGATGACGGCCGGGCGCTTGACGACGGCGCCGGTGCCGAGCATGGCGACCTGCGGCTGGTTGAGGATCGGCGTGTCGAACAGGGCGCCGCGGCTGCCGGTGTTGGTCAGCGTGAACGTGCCGCCGGCCAGCTCGTCCGGGCTCACCTTGTTGGTGCGGGTGCGCTCGGCGATGTCGGCGATCCGCTGCGCGAGGCCGCCGAGGTTGAGCTGGCCCGCGTTGTGCACGACCGGGACCATCAGGCCGCGCTCGGGCACGTCGACGGCGATGGAGAGGTTCTCCACCTCGTGGTAGGTGACCTCGTTGGTCTCGCCGTTGATGACCGCGTTCAGCTTCGGGTGGGCCTTGAGGGCCTCGACCGTCGCCAGCGCGAAGAACGGCATGAACGACAGCTTGACGCCCTCGCGGGCCTGGAAGTCGGCCTTGGCCTGCTCCCGCAGCCGCGCGATCTTGGTGATGTCCACCTCGACCACGGTCGTGAGCTGCGCGGACACCTGCAGCGACTCGACCATGCGGCGGGCGATCGTCTGCCGCATCCGCGACATCTTCTCGGTCCGGCCGCGCAGCGCCATCCGCGCGGCGGGGGCGCCGGCGGGCGCCGTGGCGGCGTGCCGTCCGGCGGGCGCC